>NZ_CP032570.1:2045000-2415567 GCF_003626915.1 Tsuneonella amylolytica | reverse complement strand
CACCAGCTATCTCGACATCGACGAAATCGCCACCGCGACCAAGCGGCCCGGCTACGTCATAGGCCTCCACTTCTTCTCGCCCGCCAACGTGATGAAGCTGCTGGAGGTCGTGCGCGGGCGCGAAACCCGCGACGACGTGCTGGCCACCTCGATGGCGCTCTCCAAGAAGATCGGCAAGGTCGCGGCGGTGTCGGGTGTGTGCCCGGGCTTCATCGGCAACCGCATGCTGTCGAAGCGGCAGGAACAGGCCAACGCGCTGATCATGGAAGGCGCGAATTACTGGGACGTCGACGACGTGCTGCTGGAATTCGGCTTCCCCATGGGTCCGTTCCAGATGGGCGATCTTGCCGGCATCGACATCGGTTGGCACCGCGACCCGTCGAAGGTTACCACGGTGCGCGAGGCGCTGTGCGCCGCGGGCCGGTTCGGCCAGAAGAACGGCAAGGGCTTCTACGACTACGATGAGGCGCGCAACCGCACGCCGTCGGACGAGGTGAAGGGCATCATCGCCGACTTCGCCGCGAAGGAAGGCAAGCAGGCGCGCGACATCTCGAAGGACGAGATTCGCGAGCGACTGCTCTATCCGATGGTCAACGAAGGCGCGAAGATCCTGGAAGAGGGCATGGCCCAGCGCGCCAGCGACATCGATGTGGTGTGGATCAACGGCTACGGCTGGCCGCTCTACACCGGCGGCCCGATGCACTGGGCCGAGACCATCGGGCTCGACACGGTCGTCAGCGGGCTGGAGAAGCACGACCTGCCGGTCAGCGACTACCTGCGCGAAAAGGCGAAGGCGGGCAAGTTCGCCTGATCGGGGCGGCGCGCTTTCCTACCGGGCGGCGGGTGTGGCATGACATGCGCATGCCCGCCCGCTCCCCCCGACCGAAGGCGACACCTTGCCTGCCAAGGCGGCAGTTTGCGCCGCAAGGCGACGCGAAAGCGCCCAAGGCGACGCTCTTCCCCCTGGACCGTGTGACAGCGTGACATGAGTGAGAACTTCACCCCCGTGATCGTCGGCGTCGGCCAGGTGGTCGAACGGATCGGCGAGGAAGGCTGGCAGGGCCTGTCCGCCGCCGATCTGGCCGCCGCGGCGGCCGAAACCGCGCTGGAAGATGCCGGCGCTTCGGTGGACCTGCGCCCGCTGATTGAGGTCGCACACGCGATCCGCACCTTCGAAGATTCGGGCGCGGCGCCCTCCCCCTTCGGCAAGCCCGACAAGTTTCCCCTCGCGGTCGCACGGCGGGTGGGGGTAACGCTGAAGCTGGCCATCCTCGAAGCGGTCGGCGGACAGTCGCCAGTGACCGCGCTGGTCGAGATGGCCGGACGGGTCGCCAACGGAGAGATCGCGGCGGGAATCGTGTTCGGGGCGGAGGCGATCTCGAACACCCGCCACCTCACTTCGCAGGGCGAAACCCGCGACTGGGCCGAGACCGACGACGGCGAAATGGAGGACCGGGGGCCGGAACGGATGCTCACCCGGCAGGGCATCGTCCACGGTATAGTCAGCGCGCCGATCGCCTACGCGGTGCAGGAGAACGCCCGCCGTGCACGGCTCGGCATGAGCCGCGAGGACTACCGCGCCGCGATGGGCGAACTGTTCGCGCCGTTCAGCGCGGTGGCGGCGGAGAACCCGTACTCAAGCGCGGCGAGCGATCCGCTGAGCGGGGAGGACATCGCCATGATCACGCCGAAGAACCGGATGATCGCCGATCCCTTCCCGCTTAAAGTGGTCGCCCGCGACCAGGTGAACATGGGCGCCGCGATGCTGGTGATGTCGGAGAAGGCCGCGCGCGAGGCCGGGGTGCCGGAGGACAAGTGGGTCTACATTCACGGCGCGGCCAAGGCGTCCGAGCCCGACATCCTCGAGCGCGCCGATCCGGGCGCCCACCCTGCCGCCGCCGCCGCGCTCGATGCGGCACTGGCGGCGAGCGGCAAGGCGGTGGCCGACATGGCCGCGCTCGACTTTTACTCCTGCTTTCCGGTCGCGGTATTCTCCACCGCGATCGATCATCTCGACCTGTCGCAGGACGACCCGCGCGGACTGACGGTGACCGGCGGGCTCCCGTATTTCGGCGGGGCGGGCAACGGGTATTCGAGCCACGCGATCGCCAGCATGGTCGAACGCTTGCGCGAGCAGCCGGGGGGCTATGGCCTCGTCGGCGCCAACGGCGGGTTTCAGAGCAAGTACGCCGCGATGGTGCTCTCCACCGACCCGGCGGACTTTCCGGGCTGGAGCGACGCGCCCCGCCCCGACGACGGGGCGCCGGAGGTCGCCGGACTGGTCGAAGGTCCGGGCACGATCGACACCTACACCGTGGTCTACGGCAAGCAGGGCCCGACCTACGCCATCGCCATCGGCTCGCTGCCCGACGGCCGCCGCTTCATCGCCCGCAGTGACGATTCGGAAACGGTGGCCGCAATGGTGGCCGACGATCCGCTCGGCAGGGCTGTCACCCTCACCAACGACGGCGAGGAGCGGAACGCATTCACGCTTGTTTAGGATGCGCTTCGAACCAATCGAGCAGGTCGCCGATAACCGCGTCTTTCTCCGGTTCGTTGTAGATCTCGTGGTACAGGCCGGGATACTCGATCACCGTCTTGTCGGGCGAACCGATGATGCCTGCGACCTCCCGCATCCCGGCGATCGGCACCAGCGCATCGGCATCGCCGTGCTGGATCAGCACCGGCACCTGCATTCCCGGCGCGGCACTGCGGTAACGCGCCACCGCCGAGAACATCTCGTGCGCCGTCCGCGCGGCGACCTTGCCGGTCGTGACCAGCGGATCGTTCACGTATGCCTCCACCACCGCCGGATCGCGGCTAACCCCTTCCGGCGGCAGGGCGATCATGCCGGTACGGGGTGCGACAGCAGACAGCGCCGAAAGCACCCAGCGCTGTACCGCCGGCATGCTTCCGCCAATCAACGGCCCGCTGAGGATGAGGCCCGACAGATCCTCGGGCCAGCGCAGCGCGTATCCGAATGCCACGTTGCCGCCCATCGAATGGCCGAGCAGCTTGACCGGCATCCCGTCGTGGCGCGCCCGTACGTCGTCCACGAAGCCGTGGAAATCCTCGATCACGTGACCCATCCGGTCCACCAGCGCGCGGCGGCCGGCGCTGCGACCATGCCCGCGGTGATCCTGCGCGTAGAGCGCGTAGCCGGCGGGCACGAGCCGATCGACGAGGTTCGTGTAGCGCCCGCCATGCTCGGCATACCCGTGCGCGATGGCGATCACGTCGCGCACCTCGCCGTCCGGCAACCATCCTTGCGCGAAGAGCTCCAGCCCGCCGTGCCCCATCCGCTTCCATTCGACGTGACGCATTACCGGTTTTCCCCTGCAACCGACCCTTGCATGATCCGCCCCCGCGGTTCAGCCTCGCGGACAGAGGAGAGAGGATAATGGATTTCACCATCCCGCGCGAGATCGAGGATTACTATGCCGAACTCGTCGCTTTCGTCGAAGCGGAAATCGAGCCGCTGCAGAACGCGGGCGACAACATGCGGTTCTTCGATCACCGGCGGGAATACGCGCGAACCGATTTCGAAGCCGGCGGCCTGCCTCGGCACGATTGGGAAGACCTGCTGCGCGAGAGCCGCAAGCTGGCCGACGCGGCGGGTCACTGGCGCTTCTCCGCACCGAAGAAGTACGGCGGGAAGGACGGCAGCAATCTCGCCATGGCGGTCATCCGGGATCGCTTCGCGGCGCGCGGCCTTGGCCTCCACAACGACCTTCAGAACGAACATTCGATCGTCGGCAACTTCCCGTTCGTGGCCATGTTCGAGGAGTTCGGCACCGAGGCGCAGAAGCAGGAGTTCATCCTTGGCGGGTTCGAGGGCACCCGGCGCGTCGCGTTCGGCCTGACCGAGCCCGACCACGGCAGCGACGCGACATGGATGGAAACCCGTGCGGTTCGCGAAGAGCGTGGCGGTGAACCGGGATGGCTTATAAACGGCAGCAAGATGTGGATCACCGGGATGCACGTCGCCACCCACTGCGCCATGTTCGCACGCACCAGCGGCGAGGACGGCGATGCGCGGGGCATCACGTGTTTCCTCGTGCCCAACCCCACCCCCGGCCTCGAGATCGAGGAGTGGATGTGGACCTTCAACATGCCCACCGACCATCCGCGTCTGTCGGTGACCGACGTATGGGTGCCCGACAGTGCGATCCTCGGCGAGGAAGGTCGCGGGCTCAGCCTCGCCCAAAGTTTCGTCCATCAGAACCGCATCCGGCAGGCGGCCAGCAGCCTCGGCGCGGCGGCATTCTGCGTCGAGGAAAGCGTGAAGTACGCGAGGGCGCGCAAGCCATTCGGCGAGGAACTGGCGAAGAACCAGGCGATCCAGTTTCCGCTCGTCGAACTCGCCACGCAGATCGAGATGCTGCGGCTGCTGATCTATAAGACCGCGTGGGAGATGGACAACATCCCGCACAAGGAGATCGAGAAGACGATCTCCGACAAGATCAGCATGTGCAATTACTGGGCGAACCGGTTGGTCGGGCAGGCGGCGGACCGCGCCATCCAGGTTCACGGGGGCATCGGCTATTCGCGGCACAAGCCGTTCGAGCACATCTACCGCCACCACCGCCGCTATCGCATCACCGAAGGGTCGGAGGAAATCCAGATGCGGAAAGTGGCGGCGTACCTGTTCGGCTATCTCGGTCCGAAGAAGGGCCGATACGGCTAAGCCTCGCGGAATACCTCGGCCCGTACCCAGTCGACCGCGCTGCGATCATCCGCCAGCACCGCGATGCCGAGCGCGCGAGAGTGCAGCGTTTCCGACCCCGCCTCCGCCCGCCACTGGTGCAGGCGGCGGGTAAACAGCTGGAGATCGTGCTCCATCCCGATGCCCATCGCGCCGCATACCGCGTGGGCGGCACTGGCGATGCGCGGGGCGAGTTCGGACGCGGTCGCCTTGGCCACCGCCGCCTTCATCGCGCCGCCGTCCGGAAAGTCCGCCGCCGCCAGCTCGGCCGCCAGCCGCACCGCGACGACGTGTTCGGCCATCAGCGCCAGGTTCTGCTGCACCGCCTGCTGCTTGCCGATCGGCTTGCCGAACTGCACGCGGTCGTTGGCGTAGGCAACCGCCATTTCCAGCACCCGCTCCCCCGCCCCGGCGATCGCGGCGGCGAGCAGAATCGCCTCGGCCCCATCGCCCAGCCCGCCCCGCGCGATCATCTCGCGCCCGATACCGAGCGGCGCGGCATGGCGGCCGAGTACGATAAACAAGGGCACCGCGTGGTCGAAGGCCAGCGCATCGTCACCGGCGAGCAGGTCGAGGAAACCAGACGCCTCGATCTCCCGCCGCTCGGCGTCCCAGCCATTGCCTTCGCGCACGCGTCCCGGCGGGAAAAGGCCGGCGATCATCCGCTCGAACGGTTGGGCAAGTTCCGACCGGTCCATCACCGTAGCCCCAACCCGCGCGCGATGATTCCGCGCAGGATTTCCCGCGCGCCGCCGCGCAGCGAGAAACTCGGCGCGACGAGCGTGACGTATTCGAGCGTGCGCCTCAGTTCGTCCGACACCGGCTCGTCCCGATGCGAGGCGAGATTGTCGGCGATCGCAAGGGGCAAGTCCTGTTCGAACGCAGTGCCGAGGTCCTTGACGATTGAGGCCTCGACCACCGGGCTCTCCCCCGCCTCCAGCAGCGCGGTGCAGGCGATCGACATAGCGCGCAACGTGGCCAGCCGGGCGATCATCCCGCCGACCAGCGCAGTCGTCGCCGCGTCCGCGCGCCCGGTGCTGCGCAGGTGAGCCAGCCAGCCGTCCAGCAGCACGACGCTGGAGTATATCCGCTCCGGCCCGCTGCGTTCGAAAGCGAGTTCGGCGGTGACCTGCTGCCACCCCTGACCCTCCTCGCCCACCAGCGCATCGGACGGCAGCGCGACGTCGTCGAAGAACACTTCGGCAAAATGCGCGTCCCCCGCCAAGTCCTTGATCGGGCGCACGGTGACGCCCGGGGCATGCAGGTCGACGATCACTTGCGAGAGCCCGCGATGCCGGTCCTCCGCACTGCCCGACGTGCGGACCAACGCGATCATGCGGTCGGCATGCATCGCGCCGCTGGTCCATATTTTCTGGCCGTTGAGACGCCAGCCGTCTCCGCGGCGTTCGGCGCGGGTGCGCACCGAAGCGAGATCGGAGCCCGAGCCCGGCTCGCTCATCCCGATCGCGAACAGCGATTCGCCGCGGCAGATCGCCGGGATATACGCGTGCCGCTGCGCCTCTGTGCCGAAGTTGAGGATCAGCGGCGCGCTCTGCCGGTCGGCGATCCAGTGCGCCGCCACCGGCGCGCCCGCCGCCAGCAATTCCTCGACCACCACGAACCGCGCGAACGGCCCCATCCCGCCGCCGCCGTATTCCTTCGGCAGGGTGAGCCCGAGCAGGCCCGCCGCGCCGAGTTTACGACTGAACTCGGCATCGTATCCCGACCACGAACGCGCGCACACGTCCATCGGCCGGTCGGCCACCGCCTCCTTCGCCAGCCGCCGCGCGGTCGCCCGCAAGTCCTCGTAGTCGGCGGGAATGCGCGCGAAGGTGAAGCTGGCGAACACGGCGGCGACAATACCCGTTGCCAGCGCGTGCGCCAGCCCCCTAGCGTCGCGGGCAGAGGAGAGCAGACTTGGCCGATTTCCTGACCATCGAACAAGACGGCGCGGTGTTGACCGTCACCATGAACCGCCCCGAGGATCGCAACGCGATCACCGATCCCGAACAGAGCGCCGAGTTCGTCGCGCTGGGTGAGCGGCTGGCGCGCGACCGCAGCGTGCGGGCGATGGTGCTGACCGGCGCGGGCAAGTCGTTCTGTTCGGGTGGCAACGTCAAGTCGATGAAGGAGAAGACCGGCCTTTTCGCGGGCACTCCGTTCGATCAGCGCACCCACTATCGCACAACGGTGCAGACCATCGGCAAGACATTGTGGGAACTGGAGGTGCCGGTCGTGGCGGCCATCAATGGGCACGCCATCGGGCTCGGCTTCGACATCACGCTGATGTGCGACGTGCGGGTGATGGCGGACGACGCGGTCGTGGCCGAAAGCTACGTCAAGCTCGGCATCATCCCAGGCGGGGGCGGCGCGTGGCTGCTGCCGCGGGTGGTCGGACTGTCGAATGCCAGCCGCATGACGCTGACCGGAGAGACGATCGATGCGGCCACCGCGATGCGCTACGGCCTCACCGGCGATGTCGTGCCGGCAAGCGAGGTGCTGCCCCGCGCGCAGGAGATCGCCCGCTCCATCGCCGCCAACCCCGGTCACGCGACCCGCATGGCCAAGCGCCTGATGCGCGAAGGCATGGACCAAAAACTACCGACGCACCTGGAAATGGCCGCGGCCTACCAGGCGCTGAGCCATCACACCGCCGACCATGTCGAGGCGGTCGATGCGTTTCTCGGCAGACGCGCGCCGAAATTCGGGGATCGGTGAAAGAAGGACTGGTAGCGGAGGAGGGACTCGAACCCCCGACACGCGGATTATGATTCCGCTGCTCTAACCGGCTGAGCTACTCCGCCAGTCCTCACCCTTCCGGGCAGGGCGCGCCTTTAGGTCGGGCTTTCCCGCCGGTCAACCGCGGAATGACCAGCGCTTGACCGTCTCCCACGGTCCGCCGCGATAGTAATGCAAGGCGAGGCCCGCGAAGGCGAAATCGCGCGACTGGAACCCGGCGGCAAGATGCTGCTGCAGCGCCTTGGCCTCCGACGGAGCGACCTTGTTCTGGACGGTCACGTGCAACCGCGGCTTGTGCTCGTCCTGAGGGGTGAGCAGCCCGTGGAACCGGTCCGCCAGCCGCTCGCGCAAGGCGAGCATCTGTGGGCTCTCGATCCTGAACGCCGTCCCCCGCCCCAGGTTCATCACGCTGTCGAGCCGGGCGGGGACCGGCTTCGCCCGCGCTTCGGCGGCGAGCGCATCGCGCACTTCGGCCTCGGCGCTCGGCGGCAGGGCGTGGAACAGGGTGACGTGCGCCCTGAGGTGGTTTCGGTCCGGCGGGAAATGCGCGGTGCGAAGCTGGTCGGCGCGGGACTGGATGGCCTCGGGCAGTTCCGCCGTGACAATCAGGGGCGCGGCGTGGTCCATGCCGCCGGTCAGTCGAGCTCTCCGCGGGCGCGCCTGATCTCGAACCACTTGCGCACGTTCTCGTTGTGCTCGGCCAGCGTGTTGCCGAACACGTGCCCGCCCTTGCCGTTCGCCACCATGTACAGTGCCTGCGTCGGCGCCGGATCCAGCACCGCCGCGATACTTTCGCGGCCCGGGTTCGTGATCGGCCCGTTGGGCAGGCCGCTCATGGTGTAGGTGTTGTACCCGTTGACCGCGGCGATCTCCGACTGGCGGATGCGGCGGCCCAGCGGCTTGCCCTTGGTAATGGGGTAAATGATCGTGGGGTCGGCCTGCAGCGGCATCCCCTGCTTGACGCGGTTGGAATAAAGCCCGGCGACCATGCGCCGCTCGCTGGCGACGCCGGTTTCCTTCTCCACGATGGAAGCCAGGGTCACCGTCTCCTGCGGGGTCGAGACCGCTATGCCGGGTTTGCGCTTCGACCACGCCTCGGCGAGGTAGCTTTTCATCGCCGCCTGCATCCGCGCGAGCACACGCACGCGCGGTTCGCCGCGCTCGAAGTCGTAGGTGTCGGGCAGAACCGTGCCTTCTTCCGGCACCGGGATCGGACCGGTCAGCAGCGGTTCGGCCATCAACCGTTCGTAGACCATGATCGACGGCAGCCCTTCGGGCACGGTGACGAACCGGCGGATGGTCATGCCGTGCTGCAGGGTGTCGAGGATCGTCGCCGCGCTGGCGCCGGCAGGTATCTCGAACTCGCCCTTCTGCACCGGGTCGCCGCTGCCGAGGATCTTGGCGCGCAGCAGGAACCCGCTCTTCGAACCGATCAGCCCGTCTTCTTCCAGCTTGCCCGCGACCGAGGTCAGCGTCGCCCCGTCGGGCACCGTGAAAGCAGTCGGCTTCTCGACGGAAGACGAGCCGTACCATCCGTACGCGAACCAGCCGAGCGCAAGCGCGGCCACGATTGCCCCCGCGATGACGAGGCGTTTCACCTCAGTCGACCTTCTTGAAGATCACGCTCGCGTTGGTGCCGCCGAAACCGAAGCTGTTGGACAGCGCCGCCTCGACCTCGCGCTTCTTCGCGTGGTGCGGCACCAGATCGACGCCCTCGGTACCCTCGTCCGGGTCGTCGAGGTTGAGCGTCGGCGGCACGACCTGGTCGCGGATCGCCAGCACGCAGAAGATCGCCTCGACCGCGCCGGCGCCGCCGAGCAGGTGTCCAATCGCGCTCTTGGTCGACGACATTGAGGCACCCGCCAGGTCGTCGCCCAGCACGCGCTTCACCGCGCCCAGTTCGATCGTGTCGGCCATCGTGCTGGTGCCGTGCGCATTGACGTAGTCGATGTCGCCCGGTCCCATCCCGGCCTTGCGCAGCGCCATCTTCATGGCAAGCTCTGCGCCCTTCCCTTCGGGATGGGGGGCGGTGACGTGGTAGGCATCGCCCGACAGGCCGTAACCGACCACTTCGGCGTAGATCTTCGCGCCGCGCGCCTTGGCGTGCTCGTATTCCTCCAGCACCATCACGCCCGCACCCTCTCCCATGACGAAGCCGTCGCGGCCCTTGTCGTAGGGGCGGCTGGCGCGGGTCGGATCGTCGTTCATGCTCATGTTGAGCGCCTTCGCCTGCGCGAAGCCGGCGATGCCGATGGGATTGATCGTCGATTCCGCCCCGCCGGCCAGCATGATGTCGGCGTCGTCGTCCTTGATCATGCGCGCCGCGTCGCCGATCGAGTGCGCGCCTGTGCTGCACGCGGTCACGACCGAGTGGTTGGGGCCCATGAGGCCGTACTTGATCGAGACCTGCCCGCTGGTGAGGTTGATGAGCCGCCCGTGGACGAAGTGCGGGGATACGCGGCCCGGGCCCTTTTCGGCCAGCACCAGCGATTCGCTTTCGATGCCCGGCAGGCCGCCGATGCCCGAACCGATCGATACGCCCGCGCGCTCCTTCATCTCGTCGGACATGTCCTCGAGACCCGCGTCCTCGATCGCCTGGCCGGCGGCGTCGATCGCATATACGATGAACGGGTCGACCTGGCGCTGGACCTTGTGGTCGACGCGCTTGTTGGGATCGAAGCCCCATTCGTGGTCGGCCGGCTTCACCTCGCCGGCGATCCTGGCCTTCTGGTCGCTGACGTCGAAGCGGGTGATCGGACCGATCCCGCTCTTGCCCGCGATCAGGTTGTCCCACGTGGTTTCGACATCGGCACCCAGCGGGGTGACGAGGCCCAGTCCGGTTACGACCACTCGGCGCATGCTTCTCTCCGTAAACGCAACAGGCCCGAACCCCGCGAGGGGTCGAGCCTGTTCCTGCCCCGCCGACTGCCGTCAGGCGAGCACGGCGGGATGGGCAATCAGCCCTTGTGCTCTTCGATGTACTTGGTCGCGTCGCCGACGGTGCTGATCTTCTCGGCCGCGTCGTCGGGAATCTCAACACCGAATTCTTCCTCGAAGGCCATGACCAGCTCGACGATGTCGAGGCTGTCGGCGCCCAGATCGTCGATGAAGCTGGCTTCCTGGGTGACCTTGTCGGCCTCGACGCCGAGATGCTCGACGACGATCTTCTGCACGCGTTCGGCGGTATCGCTCATAAAAGTGCCCTCTTCCGTGGGGAGTGGTTGGTTGCCTGTCGCCCTAATGAACGGCGATGGGGAGCGCAAGTGCCCGGCGTTGCGGTCCGGGACGGATCAGGTGCCCTCGCCCTGCGGCGTTTCGTCGCGGTCGGTGGCGGTGGAGTTCATGTCGGTCGCCTCGCCCGCCGGAGCCGCCGTCGCCGCTTCGCGCGCCTTGGCGTCGAGCTGGACGTGCACGTCGCGCAGCTGTCTGTTCGACACCACGCTCGGCGCGCCCATCATCAGGTCCTGCGCCCGTTGGTTCAGCGGGAATGCGATGACCTCGCGAATGTTGGGCTCGTCGGCCAGCAGCATGACGATGCGGTCGATGCCGGGCGCCGAGCCGCCGTGCGGCGGGGCGCCGAGCTTGAACGCCTCGATCATGCCCGAGAAGTTCGCGTCGACATCGTCCTTCGAATAGCCGGCGATCTCGAACGCCTTGTACATGATCTCGGGCTTGTGGTTCCGGATCGCGCCCGACGACAGTTCGTAGCCGTTGCACACGATGTCGTACTGCCAGGCGAGGATGTCGAGCGGGTCCTTGGTTTCCAGCGCCTCCATCTCGCCCTGCGGCATCGAGAACGGGTTGTGGCTGAAGTCGACCTTCTTCGCGTCCTCGTCGTATTCGTACATCGGGAAGTCGACGATCCAGCAGAAGTCGAAACGGTCGTCGGGAATGAGATCGAGCAGTTCACCCACACGGGTGCGCGCGGCACCGGCGAGCTTGGCCGCGTCCTTTTCCTTGCCCGCGGCGAAGAACAGGCCGTCGTCTTCGCCCAGGCCCAGTTCGGCGTAGAGCTTCTCCATGCCCTCGGTCCCGTGGTTCTTGGCGATTGGGCCGCCGAACTCGCCGCCCTTTCGGGTGACGTAGCCGAGGCCCGCGTACCCCTCGCGGCGGGCCCAATCGTTCATCTCGTCGAAGAACTTGCGGCTCTTGTCGGCGGTCGCGGGCGCGGGGATCGCGCGGACCACGCCGCCGGTGCCGACGATCTTCTCGAACAGGCCGAAGCCGGAACTCGCGAAGTGGTCCGAAACGTCGGCGATGATCAGCGGGTTGCGCAGGTCGGGCTTGTCGCTGCCGTACTTCAGCATCGCCTCGCGGTAGGGAATGCGCGGGAAGCTGCCGGCGGGCGTCACCGCCTTACCGTTCGCGAATTCCTCGAACACGCCGGCCAGCACCGGTTCGATCGCGTTGAAGACGTCGTCTTGCGTGACGAAGCTCATCTCGAAGTCGAGCTGGTAGAATTCGGGGCTGCGGTCGGCGCGCAGGTCCTCGTCGCGGAAGCAGGGCGCGATCTGGAAATAGCGGTCGAAGCCCGCAACCATCAGCAGCTGCTTGAACATCTGCGGCGCCTGCGGAAGCGCGTAGAACCGGCCCGGGTGGAGGCGGCTGGGCACGAGGTAGTCGCGTGCGCCTTCGGGGCTCGACGCGCCGAGGATCGGGGTCTGGAACTCGGTGAAGCCCCGCTCGATCATCCGGCGGCGCAGCGAGGCGATCACGTTCGAACGAAGCACGATGTTGGCGTGCACCCGCTCGCGCCTGAGGTCGACGAAGCGGTATTTCAGCCGCGTCTCCTCGGGATAATCCTCCGCGCTGTTGACGATCAGCGGCAAGTCGTCGGCCCGGCTCTGCACGGTGACATCGCGGGCGAAGATCTCGATCTCGCCAGTCGGCAGGTTGGGGTTTACCGCAGCATTGGCACGCGCCTTTACCGAGCCGTCGATCGTCACGACCGATTCCAGCCGCAGTTTCTCGAGCACCGGCAGCGCGGGGCTGTCGCTGTCTGCCACCACCTGCGTGATGCCGTAATGGTCGCGCAAGTCGACGAACAGCACGCCGCCGTGGTCGCGCTTGTTGTGCACCCACCCCGACAAACGGACGGTCTCGCCGACGGCATCCTTCGTAAGGGCGCCGCAGTTGTGGGTACGATAGGCGTGCATCTAAAATCTTTCCAATTTCGGGGCTAAGGCGCTAGGGGCGCGTCGCGCGCTGGCCCTTAGGCAAAAACAGCGCGCGCTAACAGGGGAACGCTCCGGCTTTGTCAAGCCGAGCAGCGGTCTCGGGGGCGGTACTCCGCCCGACCAGAGAAAAGAACGATGAAGATACACGATCTGATCACCACGACCGCCGCGCTCGAAGACCTGTGCGGACGACTCGCCACCAGCGATTTCGTCACCGTCGACACCGAATTCATGCGCGAGAACACCTATTGGCCCGAACTGTGCCTGGTGCAGATCGCCAATACGGAAGAGGCCGCGGCGATCGACCCGCTGGCCGACGGCATCGACCTCACCGCGCTGTGGGATCTCCTGTGCGACAACGAGGATGTGCTGAAGGTCTTCCATGCCGGCGGGCAGGACGTGGAAATCGTCTACAACTTCACCGGCAAGACCCCGCACCCCATCTTCGACACGCAGATCGCGATGATGGCAGTCAGCCAGTCCGAACAGATCGGCTATGCCAACCTCGTCGAAAGCTGGCTGGGCTTCACCGTCGACAAGGGTGCGCGCTTCACCGACTGGAGCCGCCGCCCGCTGACCGACCGCCAGATCGAATACGCGATCGGCGACGTCACGCACCTTTCGGCGATCTTCCCCAAGCTGCTGAAGAAACTCTTCAAGACCGGCCGCGGCGTGTGGCTCGATGCCGAGATGGAGAAGCTCGCGGATCCCGCGAACTACGCCAACAACGCCGACGAGGCGTGGCAGCGCATCCGCGCGCCCAGCCGCAATGCCACGGTACTCGGCCGCCTCAAGGCGCTCGCGGCGTGGCGCGAGGGCGAAGCCCAGCACAAGAACATCCCGCGCGGCCGCATCATGCGCGACGAGACGCTGGCCGATCTCGCCAGCCACCCGCCCAAGGCGCAGGGCGACCTCGTGAAGGTCCGCGGGCTCAGCGCGGCGTGGAAGGACAACGACATCGGCAAGCGGCTGATGAAAGTCCTCGAAAAGGCCGAGCCGCTGCCCACCGACGAAATGCCCGACAAGCCCAAGCGCGGCGCGCCGCTGGGCAAGGAAGGCGCGCTGGTGGCCGACCTCCTCAAGCTGCTGCTGAAAATCCGCGCCCGCGAGATCGACGTCGCTGCCCGCCTGCTCACCCGCAGCGACGAAATGGAAGCGCTGGCCGCCGGAGCCCGCGACCTGCCGGTCTTGCAGGGCTGGCGCTACGAGGTGTTCGGCAAGGACGCGCTCGAACTGGTCGAGGGGCGGCTCGGCTTCGGGGTCGAGAAAGGCCGGCTCAAGATGACGCGGATCGAGGAAGAGCCCGCCGCTTCCTCCACCGAAGCCGTCTCGGCCGAGTGACCACCTACCTCCCCACGATCAAGCAGCTCCAGTACCTCGTCGCGCTGCACGAAAATGGCCATTTCGGTCGCGCGGCGGAGGCGAGCTTCGTGTCGCAGTCGACGCTCAGCGCCGGCATCCGCGAACTGGAATCGCTGCTCGGCGTGACGCTGGTCGAGCGCAGCCGCCGGGTCGTGCGTTTCACCCCGCTCGGCGAACAGGTGGTGGCCAAGGCCCACCGGCTGCTGCGCGAGGCGGAGGAGCTGTCCGACCTCGTCCAGGCGAGCGGCAAGCCGCTGTCGGGCGAACTCCGCATGAGCGTGATCCCCACCATCGCGCCGTTCCTGCTGCCGCGCATGCTGCCCCGGTTGCGCAAGGAGCGCCCCGCCCTCAAGCTGTTCCTCCGCGAGGAGACCACCGGCGATGCGCTGGAAAGCCTCCACCACGGCCGTGCCGACTGCGTGCTGATGGCGCTGCCCTATGCCACGGGCGAGGTCGAGACCGCGCACATCGCCGACGACCGCCTGTTCGTCGCGTTTCCCAAGAACGACCCGCGCGATCCACCCGCCGAGATCGCGCCGGCCTCGATCGACGAGGGGCGCCTGCTGCTGTTGGAAGACGGGCATTGCCTGAAGGAACATGCGCTCGCCGCGTGCAACCGGCCCGAACTGCGCGGATCGGCCACGATGATCGGCACCTCGCTCCACACGCTGGTGCAGATGGTGGACAACGGGCTCGGCCTCACGATGCTGCCGGAAATGGCGATCGATGCCGGCATCCTGCACGATACCGAAGTCGTCGCCAGGCCGCTCAAGGGCAAGGCGCCCAGCCGCGAGATCGCGCTGGTGTGGCGCAAGAACTCCCCGCGGGCGGACGAATTTCGCCTGCTCGCCGACGAATTGCGCGCAGGTTAGCTCATCCGATCCGCAGAGCGGAGACGAGGAACAGCAGTCCCATGAGCGCAAGGACCACGCCGAGCACCTCGAAGGTTCGCGGGCTGACGATAGGGTCGAGATGGGTCTTGCCGGACATGTTGCACGCCCAAGCAAACCGGCGCGGGGTTAGCCAATAGGTGTTAACGCGATTTCGTCGCGGACAAGTCCCGGACCGCCGCGCCGGCGGTCAATCCATGTGTTTGAGGCCCACACGCAAATAGTCCCAGCCCGTGACGAGAGTCATCGCTGCGGCACCCCACAGGGTCACGAGCCCGACGAGGTGGATCCAGTTCCGGCCGATCGTCCCGCAGTTCTCGAACAGTGAATGGCACGGCGGGCCATGCACCGCACCGCCGAGGATCAGCGCGCCGAGACTGACGAGTTGGAACGTCGTCTTCCATTTTGCGAGACGCGATACCGGCATCGAGACCTGCAAGGGCCCGAGAAATTCGCGCAGGCCCGACACGGCAATCTCGCGGATGAGGATAACGAGCCCGGCGATCACGTGGAGATCGCCCACGTAAGGCCCGCGCATATAGCCCTGCGCCGCCAGTACGAGGATCACCGCGGCGACCATGATCTTGTCGGCGATGGGATCGAGGAACTGGCCGAGCTTGGACACCGTACCCTGCGCCCGGGCGAGATAGCCGTCGAGGTAGTCGGTGAACCCGATCACGCAGTAGAGGACGAACCCCACCCCGTAGCCGACGCGCCATTCGGGCCACCAGAGCAGGAACGCGAGCAGCGGCACCGCGAAGATGCGGCTGAGGGTCAGGAGGTTGGGCAGCGTCAGCATCGCGCCGGTCCTTAGCGGCAAGAAATCGATTTTCCTACAGAAGCCGGATTTGCGATGGACCGGTCATGGTTGCGCATCCCCCGCCCCTGATTTGCCCGCAAGGGGTCCACCGGCTGGCGGACCGATCGGACCGTCATGCGGAAGGTTACATTTTCGGCACCCGAAACGACCTTCCTGCCGAGGGCAATCACCCCCCGCGTCGTATCGCAAAAAAAGGGAGCGGTATGTGTGACGCCGCGCCCCGATCGCAGGGCGGATACGCCTTTGTCCTTGCCGCGCCGAAGCCAGCCGCTAGACCGCGCCCGGACGAGATGGCCGAAGGACCCGCATGACCGTTACAACGCACATGCTGCGCCGCCGGCATTTCCTGCCGCTGTTCGTCACCCAGCTGCTCAACGCCTTCAACGACAATCTCTACAAGACCGCGATGGTGCTGTTCGTGGTCTACAGCGTCTACAATTCCGAAAGCGCGGAGGGGACCTTCAGCGCGGTCGCGAGCGGGATTTTCATCCTGCCGTTCTTCCTGCTGTCGGCGCTGGCCGGGCAGCTTGCCGACATGCGCGACAAGGCCAGGATCATCCGTATCATCAAGGCGGCCGAGATCGGTATTATGGCCGTGGGCGCGGCAGGTCTCTACCTCGCGTGGCGCGGGATCGCGGTGCAGGCGTTCGCCATTCCGCTGCTGATGGTCGCGCTTTTCGCGATGGGGGTGCACTCCACCTTCTTCGGCCCGATCAAGTACGCGATCATTCCGCAGCACCTGGAAGACCACGAGGTGCTGGCGGGCACCGGACTGGTCGAGGCCGGAACCTACATCGCGATCCTGTTCGGGACGATCCTGGCAGGATGGATCCCGGTAGAGGCCGCGGCAGTGGGCGTGGTGGCGACGGCCATCGTCGGTTACCTCGTCTCGCGCCATGTCCCGCCCGCCCCCGCGCAAGGGGAGGTCGAGCCGCTGGATTACCACGTGCTGCGAAGCTCGATCGCGCTGGTGCGCAACACCAGCCACGACCGGCGGGTCTTCCTCGCAATCATGGCGATCAGCTTCTTCTGGACCATCGGCGCGGTGCTGTTCATCCAGTTTCCCCCATTGGCAAAGAACGTGCTGACCGCTTCGAAGGAAGTCGCGAGCCTGTTTCTGGTGATCTTCTCGATCGGTGTCGCGATCGGCTCGGTTTCGGTGAACGCGTTGCTCAAGGGCACCGTTTCGGCCCGCTATTCGCCGGTATCGGTGGTGGCGATGGGGGCGTTCGTGCTGGCGTTCTATTTCGTCTGCCGTGCCTGGCCGGCCGAGCCGCCGGGCACCCTGCTCGACGTGCCAGCCTTCATCGCGCATCCTATGGCCGTTCCGCTGCTCGTCTGCCTGCTCGGCATCGCGATCGCGGGGGGCATGTTCGTGGTCCCGCTCTACGCGTTCCTCACCACGTTCGTACCCAAGAGTCAGACTGCCCGGACGATCGCGGCGAACAACATCGTCAATTCCGGCGCGATGGTAATGGGCTCGTTGCTGGCGACCGGGTTGTCGGCGCTGGGTGTCGACATCGTCCACCACCTGCTGCTCAGTGCGGCGATGTGTCTTTTTTCAGCGTGGCTCGGCTGGCTGTTGCTGCGCGCGGAGCGGACCGCGCAGCCGGTCTAGGCGATGAAGACCGCGACCGCGGCAAGGCTCGCGAAATAGGCGCCGACGAACCCTTGCACGTCGTCCCGCGTCAGGATCCAGGACGGTCGCAGCATCGCCACTTCGCCGCCTCGGCAGACGTGGGGGGGAAGGCTGGCCCTGAAGGGATGCCGGGCCTGTTCGTCAGTGAGTACGAGAGAGCGTCGCATGATGCGGTCTTAACGCATCGGTAACCATCGCGCTCCCCGCGTCGCCGGCACTGTTGCGACGCGGGACATTAAGGGTGTTCGTTCATCCGGCCCTGTGGATAATCCCCCGCTCCGTGGACGCGCATACGAAAAAGGCCGCCCCGAAGGACGGCCCCGTTCGTTTAATAGGAAGAGATCAGACCTTGTCGCCGAAAGCGCCCTTCACGCTACCCTTGGCCTGCTGGGCTTCGCCCTTGCGCTCCTGCGCGACGCCTTCGGCCTTCGTCTGTTCGTTGCCCGAAATCTGCTTCGCATTGCCGACCGCTTCGTTGGCCAGACCCTTCGCCTTGTCGGTGAGTTCACCCATGATCATTCTCCTTCGTTCTCGTAGCCGCGACATGATGTCGTTGGCTTCGATCATACATCGAATGTCATGCGGGGCCGGTTCCACCTTGCCTGCGAGAAAGCGCAACGATGTAGTCCCATTCCTGTGGGCGTAATTCCGCGACCGACAAGCGCGACAGCCGAAGCAGTTCGATGCTTTCGAGCGCGGGGTCGGCCTTGATCTCGGCGAGCGTAATGGGCCGCGCCAGCTTCTCCACCGGCTTAACCTTCACCGCCGCCCACTTGCCGGTTTCATCGGTCGGATCGGCGCTGCCCGCAACGCTGATTTCCACGATGCCGACGATCTCCTTGCCGATATTCGAATGATAGAAGAACGCACGGTCCCCCACCTCCATCGCGGCGAGGTTGTTGCGCGCACGGTAGTTGCGGACGCCATCCCACGTCCCCTCCCCTTCCTCGACCAAATCGTCCCAGCTGTAGGCGTCGGGTTCGGATTTCATCAGCCAGTAGCGCGGCAAGTCTCGGTTCCTCTCGTTCGGCCCGAAGCGGGCTTAACGGATTTTTCAGCGCAATAGGCGATACGCCGCCCTTCGCAACACCGAGGGGGTATGGGTGCCGGGCACCGACAACGGACAAACTGAGCGGACTGACCCGTTGCAGCCGATGGACAAGGCCCAGCGAGACCTCGTCGCGCTGGGTATCGCGGTCGCCGCCATCTTGCTGTTCGTTGGCACCGGCGGGATGGTCCTGCCCCAGGCGGTCCATTCGCTGATGGGCACGGGCAAAGCGCCCGATCCGCTTCTGGTCAACGCACTGCTGCTCAACATCGCGCTCGTGATCTTCGGCTGGCGGCGGTATTCCGATCTCACTCAAGAGATCGCCGAGCGGCGGAAGGCGGAGGAACTCGCCCGCCAGCTCGCGGAGACCGACCCGCTGACCGGCAGCCTCAACCGTCGCAGCATCGCTCCCGCGACCGACGCGCTCGTCGCCACGACCACCGCGGACGGGCGCTCAATCGCCTTCATCATGGTCGATCTCGACAACTTCAAGACGGTGAACGATCTCAACGGACACGGCGCGGGAGATGCGCTGCTGAAGGTGACGGCAACGCGCATCGCGGCGCTGCTGCCGCGCGACGGCTTGCTGGCGCGGCTGGGCGGCGACGAATTCGCCTGCGTCGTGCCGTACGACGCCGGCAGCCCCGACCGGATCGACCAGTTCGCCGCCCTTTTGATCGAACGGGTCGCCCAGCCGCTGGAACACGACGGCTTGTCGATGGATGTCACCGTGTCGGTCGGGATCGCTGGAAACGCCCCCGATCCGGCCCAGCCCGGCCCGCCCGCTGACGCGCAGGCGCTGGTCCACCGCGCCGACATCGCGATGTATCACGCCAAGAAGCAGGGCAAGAACCGCTACTTCTGGTTCGAGGAACCGATGGAAAGCGAACTGCGCTTCCGCAGCGAACTGGAGACCGGCATCCGCAAGGGCATCGCCGGCGGCGAATTCGTTCCCTATTTCGAGCAGCAAATCGACCTCGAAACCGGCGAACTCACCGGCTTCGAGATGCTGGCGCGGTGGAACTCGCCTCGGCTCGGGCTCGTCAGCCCGGACGTCTTCATCCCGGTCGCCGAAGAAATCGGCGTGATCGGGACGTTGAGCGAATGTCTCATCGACCAGGCGCTGGCCGAGGCGAAAGGCTGGGACCCCCGACTGACCTTGTCGGTCAACATCTCGCCGCTCCAGCTGCGCGATCCGTGGTTCTCGCAGAAGATCCTCAAGCTGCTCGTTAAGCACGCTTTCCCGCCCCACCGGCTCGACATCGAGATCACCGAAAGCTGCCTCCACGACAACGTGGGCGTCGTGCGCTCGCTCATTACGAGCCTCAAGAACCAAGGCGTATCGATCAGCCTCGACGATTTCGGCACCGGGTATTCCAGCCTCGCGCAACTGCGTACCCTGCCCTTCGACCGGCTGAAGATCGATCGCAGTTTCGTGTCCGAGCTGAAGGACGGGACAATCAGCGACAAGCTGGTGCGCGCGATCGTGTCCATCGGGGACGGGCTGAGTCTGCCCATCACGGCGGAAGGGATCGAGGATCCGCAGATCCTCGAGAAGCTGAAGCTGATGGGTCGCCTCAAGGGCCAGGGCTATCTCTATGGCCAGCCCGAAACGGCCGACGCCGTACGCGAGCGTTTGTCGCAAGCGGGTCTGCTTGCCGCGCGCGAAGCCGAAATCGCGGCCGAAACCGCTCTGGCGGATCGCGCTCGCAAGACCGGCTGACCGCTCTCGCCCGCCAGGAGCCGGGCATCGCGCCACTCGACAGGGCAGCCGGCCCCGCATAGAGCCGCCCCCGCAATGCGGGTCCCCTTCATCAAGATGCACGGCCTCGGCAACGACTTCGTCGTGCTGGACGCGCGGGAGCAGGCGATCCCGCCGATCTCGCGCGCCTCTGCCGCTGCACTGGCCGACCGGCGAACGGGGATCGGCTGCGACCAGCTGATCCTGCTCGAACCCGCCGCTGTCGCCGATTTCCGGATGCGCATCTTCAACGCCGACGGCGGCGAGGTGGAGGCGTGCGGCAACGCCAGCCGCGCGGTCGCCCTTCTTCATGGCGAACCGGCAACCGTCGAGACCGCCGGCGGCACGATACGGGTCGAACCCACCGGTCACGGTGCGCGGATCGACATGGGTGTGCCGCGTTTCGAATGGCATGCGATCCCCCTCGCCTACGCGGTGGATACGCTCGCGATGCCGGTCGGATGGGAAGGCCTCGAGGCTCCGGTCGCGGTCAACGTCGGCAATCCCCACGCGGTGTTCTTCGTGGACGACCTCGAAGCCGTGCCGATCGAAAGGCTCGGCCCCCTGATCGAGACCGACCCGCTGTTTCCCGCCCGGGTCAACGTCAACGTCGCGCAGGTGACCGGCCCTGCAGAGATTGCGCTCAAGGTTTGGGAACGCGGCGCGAGGCTGACGCGTGCGTGCGGAACCGGTGCCTGCGCCACGACGGTCGCGGCCATTCGCCGCGGCCTGGTCGAGGGGCGCGCGGCGGTCGTAACGCTGCCCGGCGGACCGCTCGAGATCGAGTGGGGCGAGGACGGACGCATCGCCATGACCGGGCCGGCTGCCGAGAGCTTCCGTGGCTCCTTCGATTGGGGCGACTTCGCGTGAGCGTCGAAGTGGTGACCCTCGGCTGCCGGATGAACCTCGCCGAAAGCGAGCGCATCCGGGGAATGCTGGCGGGCGAGACCGATACGGTCGTCGTCAATTCCTGCGCTGTCACGGCGGAGGCGGTGCGGCACACGCGGCAAGCCATTCGCAAGGCGCGCAAGGCCAGGCCCGATGCGCGCCTGCTCGTGACCGGCTGCGCCGCCGAGATCGAGCGCGAGGCGATCGCCGCGATGCCCGAAGTCGACGGTCTCGTCGCCAATGCGGCGAAGCTCGACCCCCGGGCATGGAACGCGTCCGCAAGCGCCCCGACATCGACGAGCGCCCACACCCGCGCCTTCGTGGCGGTCCAGAACGGCTGTGACCACGCCTGCACGTTCTGCGTTATACCGCAGGGCCGCGGACCGAGCCGTTCGATCGGCGTCGCGGACGTGCTGCGCGCGGTCGAGGCCGACCTGGCGCGCGGCGCTGCGGAAATCGTGCTCACGGGCGTCGATCTGACGAGCTGGGGCCACGACCTCGGCGAAGAACGGCTCGGCAGGCTCGTCACGGCAATTCTCGATGCCTTTCCAACACTGGCGCGGCTGCGGCTTTCCTCACTGGACGGGATCGAGATCGATCCGGTGCTGGAGGAACGCATCGCGCACGAGCCTCGCGTGATGCCGCACGTCCACCTCTCCCTGCAGCACGGCCACGACCTCATCCTGAAGCGCATGAAGCGGCGGCACTTGCGGGGAGATGCCGTCGCGCTCGTAGAAAGGCTGCGCGCCTCGCGCCCGGGGATCGCTATCGGGGCGGACCTCATCGCCGGCTTCCCGACCGAAACCTCCGATCACCATGCGGCGAACCTGTCGGCCGTGCGTGACCTCGCCATCGTCCACGGGCACATTTTTCCCTACTCCCCCCGCCCCGGCACCCCCGCCGCCCGGATGCCGCAGGTCGAGCACGAGACCATTCGCACCCGCGCCGCCGAACTGCGGGCGGCCGTCGCGCAAGAGCGCGCGCGCTGGCTCGCCGGCCTGGTCGGCACGCCGCTTTCGGTGCTGGCCGAGAGGGACGGGACTGGCCATTCGCCCGAGTTCGCGCGCGTCCGCCTGCCGACCGGCACACGCCCCGGCACGATCGTCACCATCACTCCCACCCGCATCGAGGAAGGCCTGCTCGCATGAGCGAACCGACTTGGTCCGAACGGCTCTTCGGGGGTTTCCGCAAGACCTCCGAACGGCTCGGCCAGAACCTGACCGGCGTCGTCGGCACCGCGAAGCTCGACGAGGCGACTCTCGACGATGTCGAGGACGCGTTGATCATGTCCGACCTCGGACCCGCCGCCGCGCGCCGCATTCGCGACAAGCTGGCAGAACAGCGCTTCGGCCTCAACGTCACCGAACGCGAACTGAAGGAAGCGGTGGCCGAGGAAATCGCGGCGATCCTGCGCCCGGTTGCCAAGCCGCTCGAGATCACCGCCTTCCCCCGCCCGCAGGTCGTGCTGGTGATCGGCGTCAACGGCAGCGGCAAGACGACGACGATCGCCAAGCTCGCGCATTGGTTGACCGAGGACGACTATGGCGTGATGCTGGCCGCCGGTGACACGTTCCGCGCCGCCGCGATCGGCCAGCTCGCCACATGGTCCGAGCGGGTCGGCGTGCCGATCGTCAAGGGGCCGGAAGGCGGCGATCCCGCCTCCATCGTGTTCGATGCGGTGAAGGAAGCGACCGACAAAGGCATCGACGCGCTAGTCGTCGACACCGCCGGGCGCCTGCAGAACAAGCGCGAACTGATGGACGAGCTGGCCAAGATACGCCGCGTGCTCGGCCGCCTCAACCCCGAGGCGCCACACGACGTGATCCTGGTACTGGACGCGACCAACGGCCAGAATGCGCTCTCGCAGATCGAAATTTTCAAGGAGGTTGCCGGGGTGACCGGGCTGGTGATGACCAAACTCGACGGGACCGCGCGCGGCGGCGTGCTGGTCGCCGCGGCCGAACAGTTCGGCCTGCCGATCCACGCGATCGGCGTTGGCGAGAAGATCGACGACCTGCGCCCGTTCGACCCCGACCTCGTCGCGCGCGTGATTGCGGGGGTGGCATGAGCGAGCCTGCGAAGAAGCCGTCCGGCTGGCTCAACGTCGCGGTCGATTACGGGCCGCTGCTCGTCTTCCTGGCGGTCTACATGTGGTCGAAACCCGATGGCGAGAATATTGCCGGGCAGGTCGCGGCGGTGGTCAAGAGCACCGGTGCGTTCATGGTCGCCGCTGTCGCCGCACTGCTGTTCTCGAAGTTCCGGTTCGGCAAGGTCTCGCCGATGCTTTGGCTCTCGACTGCGCTTATCGTGGTGTTCGGCGGCATCACCATCTGGACCGGCGACCAGCGGGTGATCCAGGCCAAGCCGACCGTACTCTACGTCGCGTTCGGCGTAATCCTGCTTGTCGGCTACGCGCGGGGGCGCGCCATGTTGCAGGTGCTGCTGGAAGCCGCCTTCGAAGGGCTCGATCAGGCCGGCTGGCTCAAGCTCTCGCGAAACTGGGGCGTGTTCTTCCTCTTCCTCGCCGCGCTCAACGAAGCGCTCGTGCTGACAATCAGCTTCGAAGACTGGCTGTGGGCCAAGATCTGGGTGTTCATGCCGCTGTCGTTCCTCTTTACCTTCAGCCAGATCCCCATGCTGATGCGGCATGGCCTCGCTGCCGAGGGGCTGAAGGAAGAAGAGGAAACGCCCCCGCCCACCGGCTAGGCGGCGGTTCGATTCAGATTTCAACCTGGCTACCGAGTTCGACCACCCGGTTCGACGGCAGCCGGAAGAACGCCATCGCGGTCGCCGAATTGCGCAGCATCCAGGCAAACAGCTTCTCGCGCCAGATTGCCATGCCCGGCCGCTTGCTGGCGATGAGCGTCTGGCGGCTGAGGAAGAAGCTGGTCTGCATCATGTCGAACATGCCGCCGCACTGATCCATGCCCTTGAGTGCGGCCGGCACATCGGTCTCCTCCATGAAGCCGTAGTGCAGGATCGCGCGGTAGAGGCCGTCGCCAACCGAAGAGATTTCGAACCGTTCGGCCGGATCGACATAGGGCACGTCGGCGATCTGCACGGTCAGGATGACGACACGCTCGTGCAGCACCTTGTTGTGTTTGATGTTGTGGAGCAGCGCGCTCGGCACGCCGCCGCTGGTGGACGCCATGAAGATCGCCGTCCCGGGCACGCGGGTCGCCGAATTGCGCGCGCTCTTTGCGAAGATCGCGATCGGCAGGGCCACCTCGCTCATCCGGTCGCGCATCAGCTTGCGCCCGCGCGCCCATGTCGTCAGCAGGGTGAACGCGATGGCGCCGACCAGCAGGGGGAACCAGCCGCCGTCGGGCACCTTGGGCAGGTTTGCACCGAAGAAGCTGCCGTCGACCAGGAAGAAGACTGCCGCCACCGCGAGCGCCGACCACAGCTTCCACCGCCATACGGCCACGAACAGCACCGCCATCAGGCAGGTGTCGATCAGCATCGCGCCCGTCACCGCGATACCGTACGCGCTCGCAAGGTTCGACGAATTGCGGAAGGTGACGACGAGCAGGATGACCGCGATCATGAGCACCCAGTTCACGAACGGGATGTAGATCTGGCCATGCTCGGTCTCGCTGGTGTGAAGGATCGACAAGCGGGGGATGAAACCGAGCTGGATCGCCTGCTGCGTCACCGAAAACGCACCGGTGATGACGGCCTGGCTGGCGATGAAGGTGGCGCAAGTCGCCAGCAGAACCAGCGGTAGTCGGAAACTCTCGCTCGCCATGACGAAGAAGGGGTTCTTGATCGCCTCCGCCGCGGCCGAGGCTTCGAGATTCATGATCATCGCCGCCTGGCCGAAGTAATTGAGCAGCAGACAGGGCATGACGAAGCCGAACCAGCCGATGCGCAGGGGACCGCGTCCGAAATGCCCCATGTCGGAATAGAGTGCCTCGGCCCCGGTGACAGCAAGGACGACCGATCCCAGCGCAAGGAAACCGAGGAGCTTGTCGGTCATGAAGAATTGCACCGCGTACCACGGGTTCAGCGCTTCGAGCACGCCGATATTGCCGGATATGTGATAGATGCCGAGCCCCGCCAGCGTGGCGAAGTAGGTCAGCATGATCGGTGCGAACAGCTTGCCGATGGTGCCGGTTCCGCGCCGCTGCAGCAGGAACAGGGCGATCAGCAGCACGAGCGCGATGGGGATCACGAAAGGCGCAAGGCTCGATTCCACCGTCGTCAGGCCTTCGACCGCCGACAGCACCGACACCGCCGGCGTGATCATGCTGTCGCCGTAGAACAGCGCGGTCGCGAAGACGCCCAGCATGATCGCAATCCATCCGCGGCTCGTACCGCCGATCTTCTGGGAGATCAGCGCGACCAGCGCCAGTGTGCCGCCCTGCCCCTTGTTGTCGGCGCGCATCAGGATCGTGACATACTGGATCGAGACGATGATCGTCATCGCCCAGAAGATCAGGCTGACCACCCCCATCAGATGCAGCGTGTCGAGCGTCAGGGGATGATGCCCGACGAAGGTTTCGCGGAAAGCGTAGATCGGGCTCGTGCCGATGTCGCCGAAGACGATGCCGATCGCGCCGACGGCCAGTTTTACCTTGGCGCTAGCGGTCTTCTCGCCCCCAGCACCGTTCAAGTGCGGCTGGCTCATTTAGGAATCGATCCCTGCCATGAAGGCGGCGGCGCTTAGCACCGGCAACTCCGGCCCGCAATCACGCGCAAATTGCGCCATGTTACCGGGCGCCGGTTTCAGCCAGGAGGTTGTCGAGACGGTCCAGCCGCTCCTGCATGGCCGCGCGCCATGGCGCATCGGCAGGGGCGTTGGCCAGCATCTCGGCCCACAGCACCCGCGCCTCGGGCAAACGGCCCGACCGGATAAGCGACACGCCGAGGAAGAGGCTAGGCCCCGGATTGCCGGGTGCGAAGCGCTGTGCGCGATCGTAGGCGAACAGCGCGGCGGGGGTCAGTCGCCCGTCCGCCTGTTCGGTCAGCGCGATGGCGAGCGCAAGCCAGGCTTCGGGATCGCGCGGCGACCGGTCGATCGCACCGCGCAGGATTCCCGCCGCATCGCCGAACTGGCCACGGCGGGCGAACCCGTCGGCCACGGTTACGAAGCGATTGTCCGGAATCGGCCCGAACAGCGCGCGCCGGGTCTCGACGAGCGTCTCGCCTTCGCGCGAAAGGTTGCGGACCGCGGCCTTCGGTGCCCCGGCCTGTCCCGGCGATCCTTGGAGGGCGTATCCCGCAAGACCCGCGAGCAGCGCCGCCCCGGTCAGCGCCCAGCCGCTCTTTGGCAGCCGCAGGGCGAGCGCCGCGAAAGCGAAGGTCAGCGCCGCCAGCACGATAACGGGAACGAACGTCATCGCCGCGTCCCGAACCGTCGCCAAAGCAGACCGCCAGCCAGCACCAACAACACGATCGGCCCCGCGAACAGCGGCCAGGTCGTGCGGCTGACGACCGGTGCGTAGCTGACATAGTCGCCGTAGCGCTGCATCATCCACGCGCGGATCGCCTCCGGTTCCTCACCGGCCGCGATGCGGGTGCGGACCTGGTGACGCATATCGCCCGCCATCGGGGCATCGCTGTCGGCGATGTTCTGCGACTGGCACTTGAGGCAACGCAGCGATTCCATGAGGCCCTGCGCCCGCGCCTCCAGCCCCGGGTCGTCGAGCTGGCGATAGGCATAGGGCGCTGGCGGCATCGAATCCTGCGCCGCCAGCGGCAGCGCTGCGACGGCAAGGAAGAACGCCGCGGCGACCCTCACGCGCCCGCCTCGCGCAGTTTCTCCAGTATCATGTCGACCTGGTTCTCACGGATGTCGCCGATGTGCTGGAAGCGGATGATCCCATTGCCATCGACGACGAAGGTTTCCGGCACGCCCGAACTGCCGATGGCGAGTTGCAGTTCGCTGACGTCGTCCGCGCCGATGCGGGTGTAGGGATTGCCGTAGCGCTGCAGGAACGCGGCGACGTCTTCCGGCCGGTCGCGGATCGCGATACCGACAATGGTCGCACCGCGCGCCTCGAGTGCGGCGAGTTGCGGCGCCTCGGCAGCGCACGGGACGCACCAGCTGGCGAAAATGTTCACGAGCTTGGGCTTGCCGTCCTTCAGATCGGCCAGCGATACGCCCGGGCGATCCGGAACGGCAGCGCGCATGGCGAACTGCGGCATCGGCTGACCGATCATCGCCGATTCGACGAACTCTTCACGAGGCTGCGTCAGTTGATATCCGGCGATGCCGACGAACAGCGAAAACAGCCCCAGCGGCACGAAGAAGCGCCATCCCCTCATGCCGTCAACTCCGCCCGGTCGGCCCGCCGCTCCGCCGCCTTGCGCTGGACCGTCCGCCGGCGCAGGTCGTCGCGCAGGCGGCCGAGCAGCGCGAGAAGCCCGCCCAGCGCAATCATCATGCCGCCCAGCCAGATCAGCGTCACGAACGGCTTCCACCACAAGCGCACCTGCCAGCGACCGCCCTCCGCCGCCTTGCCGAGCACGGCGTAGAGCTGGCCGTTCCAGCGCGTAGCCAGCGCGCTTTCGGTGGTTTCCTGCACGGGCTGCCAGAAACTGCGCGCCTGCGGTGCGAGCGTGATCGGCTCACCGCCGCGATAGCTGGCGAGGAGGTTCGCCTCGAGCGCGGTCCAGTTGGGGCCAGACACTGGCTCGACCGCGGCAAGCTGGATCTGCCACGGGCCCACTCCCGTAACATCGCCGACCGCGACCGCCGCCAGTTTCTCCAGCGAATAGGCGCTGTCGCTCGCCATGCCGAGCAGCGACAGCGCGATGCCGAGATGTGCGATAACCATGCCCCATGTGGCCAGCGGCAATCGCCGCAGATTGCGTCCGCGCAGGGGCAATACGCTTGCCACCGCCAAGCCTGCACCCAGAGCCAGCCCGAGGATGGGCAGCACGCCGATACCGCTCGCGATGGCAGCGACGAACGCTGCAATCGCGACGACGCCCGCCAAGATCAGTGGCTTCTGCACCCGGCCCACGCGGTCGCGCCGCCAGCGCAGGAACGGCCCGGCCGCCATGACCAGCAGCATCGGCACCACGAAGAGCGCGCCTACCGGATCGAAATAGGGCGGACCGACCGATACCCGCACCCCGAACGCCTCGGTCAGCAGCGGATAGAGCGTGCCGAGCAGCACGACGCCGAGGATCGCCGACAACAGCACGTTGTTTACCACCAGCGCGCCCTCGCGGCTCACCAGCGCGAACCGTTCGCCTTCGGAGATCGTGCCCGCCCGCAGGCCGAAGACCGCCAGCGCCCCGCCGATATAGATCGCCAGAAGCACGAGGATGAACGTGCCTCGCTCCGGATCGACTGCGAAGGCGTGTACGCTCGTGAGGATGCCCGAGCGCACGAGGAAGGTGCCCACCATGCTCATCGAGAACGCGACGACCCCCAGCATGATCGTCCAGGCCCTTAATGCATCGCGCGCCGCGAGGACCGAGACCGAATGGAGCAGCGCGGTCGCTGCCAGCCATGGCATCAGACTAGCGTTCTCGACCGGGTCCCAGAACCACCAGCCGCCCCAGCCGAGCTCGTAGTATGCCCAGTAACTCCCCGCCGTGATGCCCACGGTGAGGAAAATCCATGCCCCCAGCACCCATGGCCGCATCGCGCGGGCGAAGTCCGGCGTCACCGCCCGCGTCACCAGTGCGCCGACCGCGAAGCTGAACGCCACCGACAGCCCGACATACCCGAGGTAGAGCGTGGGCGGGTGGAACGCGAGGCCGATGTCCTGCAGCAGCGGATTGAGGCCATTGCCCTCCACCGCGGGCATCGGCAACCGCTCGAACGGGTTGGAGCTGAACAACAGGAAGGCGTAGAAACCCAGTGCGACGAAACCCTGCGTCGCCAGCGTCGCCTGCATCGTACGCTCGGGCAACCGCCGCTCGAGCAGGGCGATGAGACCGCCGGCCGCCCCCATTACCGTGACCCACAGCAGCATCGAGCCTTCGTGGTTGCCCCACGATCCGGCGAGCTTGTAGATCATCGGCTTCAGCGAATGCGAATTGGCCGCCACCAGTTTCACCGACAGGTCGGTGCGCGCGAACAGCCACACCAGCATCGCGAACGAAAACGCGCAGAGGACGCCCTGCATCACCGCCGCCGGCCGGACCGTCGCGGCGATTTCGAGATTGTCGGACCGGGCCGCAAGGACCCCTGACACCAGTTGCAGCGCGGCGAGCGCCGCGGCCATCCACAGTGCGGCGAGACCCAACTCGGCGATCACCGGGTAGTCTCGGCCACCATGGCCTTTTTCTGGGCGGCGGTCATGTCTTCCAGTTCCCGGGGCACGTAGTTCTCGTCGTGCTTCGCGAGAAGGGTATCGGCGAAGAACGTTCCGTTCGCCTGCATCCGGCCTTCCGCGACCACGCCCGAGCCTTCCACGAACAGGTCGGGCACGATGCCGGAATAGCGCACGGGCACGCGGGCCGTGCCGTCGCCCACCACGAAGTCGATCGTGACCCCGTCTTCGCGGGTGACGAGCGATCCCGTCTCCACCATCCCGCCGAGGCGCACTGCGTGCCCTGCGGCGGGCGGGTCCTTCACGATCTGGCTGGGCACGTAGAACAGGCTCGCTTGGCTGCGCAGCGCCCATGTGGCGAGCACGGCGGCGAAAATCAGCACCACGAGCGCGCCGACGACCAGCGCCAGACGCTGGTGCTTGGGGGCGAGACGGCGCTCTGCGGCGGTCATCGGCGTTCTCCGTCCCGGCGGCGTTCGGCGCGGCGCATCGCCAACCAGCTCCAGCCGACGAGCGCCAGAGTGCCCGCGATGCCGAGAGCATAGGCAGCCCACACGAACGGCCAGGGGTCGAGCATCTCGCGCATCAGCCGGCGTCCCGCGCGCGGCGGCGCAGCCGCGCCTCGGCCTGTGTCTCGGCGATCAGCGCGCGCATCCGCATGAGCACGACAGCCGCGAACAGCAGCGTGAAGCCGAGCGTGGCGACGAGCAATGGCACAAGGAATTCGGCTGCCATCGCGGACCCGCCGGTCGAGATGCTGGGCGGCTGGTGGATCGACGACCACCACAGGACCGAAAAATGGATGATCGGGACGTTCACCACGCCCACGATGCCGAAGATTGCGGGTATCCGGCTCGACCCGCCCTCGCGCGCGGTCGCGCCCGCCAGCGCTATGTAGCCCAGGTACAGGAACAGCAGCACCAGCATGCTGGTCAGCCGCCCGTCCCATTCCCACCACGTGCCCCACGCGGGCCGGCCCCACAACGATCCGGTGGCAAGGCAAAGCGCGGCGAAGAATGCGCCCGGCACTGCCACAGCACGGCCCGCGATGGCGGCCAGCGGATGGCGCCAGACGATCTCGGCCAGACTCGCGCCGGCGATCGCGGTCCATCCCGCCATGCCCAGCCAGGCGGCAGGTACGTGAACGTATAGGATGCGCACCGTCTCACCCTGCAGGCGTTCGGCCGGCGCAGCCGCGAAACCCCACGCGAGGGCTCCGCCCGCGAGCAGGAGACCCGCACCCAGAAGCCACGGCGTCAGCGGCCGGGCGAGCTTCAGGAAGCGGGTGGGATTGGCAAAACCGTGCATCGAATGACCGTCGGTGCCGCCTTACGGGCAGCCCCGGACAGGGGCAAGGATAACCGGCCCCCGCGGCCCGCGATCGGGCGGTTTCTAGCGACCGATCAGCTTCTGGGCCATCCGGTCGGCGACGACATCGGCCGACACGCCGGTTTCGTCGCTTTCCTGCCAAATCGCCTTCAACCGCTCGGGGATCAGCGCGATGCGCTTGCGCACCTCGTTGATGTCGCACGGGTTGCCGTCCGTCCGGCATAGGTACTCCAGCGCGACCGAGATGATGCCGCCGGCGTTGATGACGTAGTCGGGAGCGTAGAGGATGCCGCGCTCCGCCAGCAGCTTGCCGTGCTGAGGCCGGGCGAGCTGATTGTTCGCCCCGCCCGCCACGATGGTGCAGTCGAGCCGGGCGATGCCTTCCTCGTCAAGGATCGCGCCCAGCGCATTGGGGCTGAACACGTCGCAGGCGACCGACATGATCTGTTCGGGCGCCACCGCCTCGCCGCCGACTTCCTTTGCCAGCGTCTTCGCCCGCGCTTCGTCGACGTCGGCGACGACGAGCTTCGCGCCGTCTTTCGCCAGAAGGCGGGCCACACCGCCGCCGACGCTACCGGTACCCTGCAGCGCCACCCGCACGCCGCCCAGATCGTCGCGGCCCATCTTGTGCGCGACCGCCGCCTTGATACCGTGATAGATGCCCATCGCGGTGAACGGGCCCGGATCGCCGCCCGCCTGCCCCTCACCCACCGGCAGGCCCGATACATAACTGGTGCGCTGCGACACGGCGACCATGTCGGCTTCGCTGATGCCCACGTCCTCGGCGGTCACGTACTTGCCGCCCAGCGCATCGACCGCGTCGCCGAACGCGGCGAGCAGCTCGGGCGTCTTGGTCCGGTCTTCGTCCGCCAGGATCACGGCCTTGCCGCCCCCCATGGGGAGCCCCGCCATCGCGTTCTTGTAGCTCATCCCGCGGCTCAGCCGCAGCGCGTCGCGCAGGCCGTCCTTGGGATCGGGGTAATGCCAGAACCGGGTGCCGCCAGCGCCGGGGCCGAGATGCGTGGAATGCAGCGCGACGATCGCGGTCAGGCCGGATTTCGCGTCGCGTACGACCTCGACCAGTTCGTGATCGTCGTAATCCGCTTCGGTCCAGAAAGCCGTCATGGAAATGTCGCCCCGTATCGCGCTGCTATCGTGCGGCAAATACGGGGAAAATGGGGCGATCGACGGGATCCGAACCCGCGACCTCCGGTACCACAAACCGGCGCTCTAACCAACTGAGCTACGATCGCCACATGCCCCGGGCATGCCATGAGGCGCTGGGCCTTAGACGCGCGTTTCGGTCCGTCAAGGCGGTTCCGACAGGGGCGAGCGCCTGTTGCACGCAGCAGGCGATTTGCAAAGCGAAAACTGCGCCAGACACTCGCCGACGCAAGATTGTTTCGCGCGGCCAACTGTCCTATCGCGCGGCCATGCTCGGCCCCGGCGAATCTTCCGCTGCCATCCTGCTCGCCTCGCCCGGCGTGCAGCGCTCGCCCTTCGCGAAACTCGAACTCTTCCAGCAGCGCGCCTTTCTGCCAACCGAGACCTGTGCGCGCCTGATCGAGCTGATCGATGCGAACCGCCGCCCCTCGACGATCGCCGATGCGAACGGAGATCAGTACTTCCGGACCAGCGAAACCTGCGATCTCGATCCGGCCGAACCGGCGGTGCAGGACCTCGAAGCGCGACTCGTCGCGTTCAATCGCATCGATCCGGCCTATGGCGAGCCCGTGCAGGGCCAGCGTTACGCCGTGGGGCAGGAATTCAAGGCACACACCGACTATTTCGAGCCCGGCGGCGCCGACTGGCATAAGTACTGCTCGGTCGCGGGACAACGGACCTGGACCTTCATGATTTACCTCAACGAGGTGGAGGCCGGCGGCGGCACCCGATTCGGCACCGTGAAGAAGATCGTCCAGCCCGAAGCGGGCAAGCTGTTGGCGTGGAACAACATGCGCCCCGATGGCCGCCCCAATCCCAACACCCTCCACCATGGCATGAAAGTGCGGAAGGGCGTGAAGTACGTCATCACGAAATGGTATCGCGAAAAGCCGTGGGGATGGTGACGGGCGCCCATGTCGCCGGACTTGCGATGAGCGGCCGGCACGGGTTCTCGAAGGAGCCGTGCGACCACCTGACGCTCGTCGAGGGGCTCGGGGTCGAGGGTGATGCGCACGAAGGCGCAACCGTCCAGCACCTTTCGCGGGTACGGATCGATCCCACCCAGCCGAACCTGCGCCAAGTACACCTGATCCATGCCGAACTGTTCGACGAGTTGTCCGCCAAGGGGTTCGCGTTGCGGGCCGGAGACCTCGGCGAAAACGTGCTGACGCGCGGGATAGACCTGTTGGGTTTGCCAGAGGGTGCCCGCCTGACAATCGGTGGCGCGGTGATTCGCATTACCGGACTGCGCAACCCCTGCCGGCAGATCGAAGCGTTCATGCCAGGGCTGCTCGCGCAGATGATCGACAAACGGTCCGACGGTTCGCTCGTGCGCAAGTGCGGGGTGATGGGTATCGTCGAGACAGGCGGACTGATCGCGAGGGGTGATATGATCGAAATCCGGTTGCCCGAAGGCCCGCGCCGCCCCCTGGAGCCGGTATGAAACGAAAAGGGCGGCCCCGCAGGACCGCCCCGTTCGATTCGCCGCAAGCGCCGCTTACTTCTTGAGGCTGAGCCCGCCGAAGCGCTTGTTGAACGCGGCCACGCGGCCACCTTCCTGAAGCTGCTGCTTGCCGCCGGTCCAGGCCGGGTGGCTGGTCGGATCGATTTCCAGCGTCATCACGTCGCCTTCCGACCCCCAGGTCGAGCGCGTCTGGAACTCGGTGCCGTCGGTCATCTTGACCGTGATGGTGTGGTAGTCGGGGTGACCCTCGGTCTTCATCGCAAGTCTCCGTAGCCTCGGAACGGTTCCGACCGGTCCAGCTGTGGTGGGAAAGGCGCGCGGTTAGCGGGGGCGCGCAGGAAAAGCAAGCCGCGTCAATCCGCCGGCGCGTCCGCGATCATCGCTGTGAACTCGACGTCGCACGTCGTATTGCCGTCGACGCTCGCGCGGCCCTTGAACTTGCAGACGCGGGTCGACTTGCGGGTGAACTCCACCTCGAGGTCGAGCAGACAGCCCGGCTCGACGGGGCTGCGGAACTTGGCGTTCTCGATGGCCATGAAGATGACCAACTTGCCCGTGCCGGCAAGCTCGAACGTCTCGATGCCGAGAACGCCGGCGGCCTGCGCCAGTGCCTCGATCTGCAGGACGCCCGGCATGATCGGTCGGCCCGGGAAGTGTCCCTGGAAGAACTGCTCGTTCATCGAGACGGCCTTCACCGCGTGGATCCGCTCGCCCAGGTCGATCGACTTCACCCGGTCGACCAGCAGCAGCGGATAGCGGTGCGGCAGGGCCTTGAGCACCTTGCGGATGTCGTAGCCGCCCGTATCCGGGCTGCCCGCCTTGTCCTCGCTCATTGGCCCTGCCCCCGTCTTCGCGGCTTAGCGGCCGGTGGCGGCCGGCGGATTGGTCGCCGGAGCGGTTGGCTGCGTGCCGGTGGCGGCAGCGGCGGCGGCCTGCTGTTCGCGGATCTGGCGCGGCTGCCAGCCCTGCGGCGGGACGAGCTGCGCGCTCGGCAGCAGGGTGTTGAGTTCGTTCAGCACGTCCTGCGTGATGTTGTACGCCGCGTCAGCATAGAGCACAGCACCCTGCGTCGGGTCGAGGATCAGCTGAATGTTCTTGCGCTTCGCGGCGTTCTGCACCGCGGCGTCGAGCTTGTCCTCGATCTGCTCGGTCACGTAGGCCTGGCTGAGCGCGATGGGCTGGACGAGCTGCTGCAGTTCCTGCTGGCCCGACTGCTGGATCTGCTGGATCGCCTGCGCCTGATTGGCGAGCGCCGGGTTGTTGGCGTTCGCTTGCCGGTCGGCGTTGAACTTGGTGATCAGCGGCTGGATTTGCGCGGCGATGGCGTTGCGGCGCGCCTCGGCCTGGTCGTACTGCGCCTTGTAGGTCACCGGGCGCTGCTGCTCGGCGGTCTTGTAAGCGTTGGAGTTGGCGACGACCGCCGGCAGGCTGACGACGCCAATGCCCTTGACCACCTGCGCGGCGGCGGGCGCTGCGGCGATCGGCGAGACGGCGGCGATTGCGACGCCGGCGGCGAGGAGGGACTTGGTGAAGGTGTTCATCAGAATTGAGTTCCTACGTTGAACGTGAAGCGCTTGGTGTCGTCACCGGGCTGCTTCAACAGGACCTGGGCAAAATCGATCCTGAACGGACCGAAGGGCGAATTCCAGTTGACGCCGATGCCGACCGAAACGCGCGGCGACGGCGTGTCGCCGAGATAGACTTCCTGGAAAGGCGCGATGTTGTTGAGCAGCGGCGTGTTCGCCGTGCCGTTCGGCGCCGTCGGGGTGGTCACGATCGTGGTCGAGGTCGTGCCGTCGGCGTTCGTAACGACCTGCGTGAACAGCGGATTGCCCGCTGCGTCGCGCTGGGCGAAGTTGATCCCGCCCGGAAACGGGCTGTTTTGGAGCTGCGGATTGCGCGCGCCCCACAACGCCCCGACATCGACGAAGACCGACGGACGAAGGCCGAGTTCCTTGACCGAGCTTCCGAGCGGAATTTCAAGTTCTGCGCGGCCGAGGTAGTAGTAATTACCGCCCAGCGCGTCGTCCGACACCCGGTTGCGATCGGTGATGATCTCGGGAACCCCGTCGCCATCCGAATCGACGATCGGCTGGCGCAGCACGCGCGGGCCGACGCCGCGGATGTCGAAACCACGCATCTGCGGTTCGCCGAGGAAGAAGCGGTCGGTCAACTGCACGCTGTCGCCGCCCAGCCCCTTGATCGCGCCGCCTTCCGCGCGGAGCCCGAAAATGAACCCCTTGCCGAGCGGGAAGTACTGCGCCGCGTTGGCGCGCACGCGGGCGTACTTCACCGACCCGCCGAGCCCGGCGAACTCGCCGGTGATCGAGGCGGAGCGGCCCCTCGTCGGGCGCAGGCGGCTGTCGAGCGAATCGTAGGCCAGCGTCAGGCCAAGGATCGAACTGGTGCGCTTGCCCACCGCTTCGCACAGGTAGCGGCCCGCCAGCAGTGGATCGCATTCCAGCAGGCCCGGGGTCTGCCGGTCGGTGAAGAACTGCGACTGGTCGAGTGACACGTCGTCAAAGTTCAGCGTGTAGCTGCCGATCGCCGACATGTACTCGGTCAGCGGCACGCCGAGCCGCAGCTGGCCGCCGGTGGTGGTCTGCTGGAAGGTCGTGTTGCGATCGTTGTTGAGGTAGTTGAAACTGTTGAGATCGCGCCGGTAGATGTCGACGCCCGCCGAGATGTTGCGGTCGAACACGTAGGGTTCGGCGAAGCTCAGGTTCGCGCTCTTGGAATAGCGCGAGTAGTTCACGCCCGCGCCGACCGTCTGGCCGCGGCCGCGGAAGTTGCGCTGCTGGATCGAGGCGGCGAGGATGAAGCTCTCGATCGAGGAGAAGCCCGCCGACAGCTGCAGCTGGCCGGTCGCCTGCTCTTCCACGTTGGCCTCGAGCGCGATGCGGTCGGGCGTGGTGCCCTGCCGCTGTGCGATCTCGAAGTTCTCCTGAAAGTATCCCAGCGACCTGATGCGGTTTTCCGACCGCTTCACCTGCAGCGAGTTGAACGCGTCGCCTTCCAGGATGCGGAATTCGCGGCGGATGACCTTGTCCTGCGTCAGCGTGTTGCCGTTGACGTCGACCCGCTCGACATAGACGCGCGGCGCCTCCTTCAGGACGAACGTAACGTCCATCGTGAGGTCTTCCTTGTTCCGGCGGAACTCGGGCTCGACGTCGGCGAAGGCGTAGCCGAAGGTACCGGCCAGCTCGGTGAACTGCTCGCTGGTGTCCTCGACCGACTTGGCATCGTACCAGTCGCCGGTCTTCATCGGAAGGTTGCGCTCGAGCGCGTCCTGATTGAAATCGCGCAGCTCGCTCTTCACGGCGAGATCGCCGAACTTGTATCGCTCGCCTTCCTCGACCACGTAGGTGATGATGAAGTCGCGCTTGTCGGGCGTCAGCTCGGCGACGGCGGACACGACGCGGAAGTCGGCGTAGCCGTTGGTCAGGTAGAACTGGCGCAGCTTCTGCTGGTCGAACGCGAGGCGATCCGGATCGTAGCTGGTACCCGACGACAGGATATTGCGAAGGCTCGACACCTTCGTCACCATCTCGCTGCGCAGCTCGCCGTCGGAGAACGCCTCGTTGCCGAGAATGTTGATCTGGCGGACCTTGGACTTGGGACCCTCGTCGATCTCGAAAACCACATCGACGCGGTTCTGCGACAGTTCGACCATCTTGGGTTCGACCGTCGCGGCGAAGCGGCCCTGCCGCTTGTAGAGTTCGACGATGCGCGCCACGTCGGCACGAACCTTCGACCGGGTGAAGATCTGGCGCGGGGCGAGGCGGATCTCGGGGAGGATCTTGTCCTCCTTCAGCCGCTTGTTGCCCTCCAGCACGATGCGGTTGATCACCGGGTTCTCGACCACGGTTATCACGACTTCGCCGTTGTTGTTCACGATGCTCGCGTTCGAGAACAGCTCGGTCGCGTACAGATCCTTCAGTGCCTGGTCGGCGGCGGCCTGGGTGTAGACCTGACCCGGGCGCAGGCGAATGTAGCTGATGATCGTCTGGGGCTCGAGCCGCTGGGCCCCCGATACGCCGATGGTGCGGATTGTATCGCCCTGCGGGGTCGCGGCTGCCGGCGCGACCGGAGCCGGAGCCGCGGTGGCGGGCGCGGTATCCTGCGCCGCGGCGGGCGTCGGCATTCCGCCGAGCACCGTTCCGCCGAGTAGCGCCAGCATGAGCCTGGCCGCCGGGCGGGTGCTTGTGCCGGCCCCCTGAGGGGTGTCAGCGTCGCGTGCCATCATCGAGAAGGGACTCCGTCCAAATCCAGTTTTAGTCGTGCGCGGGAATAGATGTGCCGTGCGCCGATTGCCGCACCGGGCGTCCGGCGGCAGGTGCGCCGCCCCTTGCCCGATAGCAGGTCCCCGATCAAGCGGCGCAAGGGTATTGTGCCCGCGAGCGATCCTCGTGTTTCGCCCGCTACCGGCCGAAGATCGGCAGCGACAGCAGGTCGTTTATCGTAACGAACAGCATCAGCGCGAGGATTACCGCCACGCCGGCACGGAACGCCATTTCCTGACCGCGAGCACCGATGGGTTTCCGGCGGACCGCTTCGGCCGCGTAGAAAGCCAGGTGTCCTCCGTCGAGGGCAGGAATTGGCAACAGGTTGATGAATGCCAAATTAAGCGAGATCAGCGCGGCGAACCATACGAACGCCTGCGGGCCGAGGCTGAGCTGCTCGCCCGAATACTTCGCGATCTTGATCGGCCCGCCCAATTCTTCGACCGATCGCTGACCGGTGACGATCTGCCCGACGCCGACGATCATCATATCGATGACCTGACCGCTCTGAACGAATGCATGGCTCACCGCCTCGCCCAGCCCCATCGGCACCATCCGCGGTTCGACCGCATAGATGCCCAGAAGGCCGATGCGCGATTCGTTGCCGAACTTGTCACTGACCGTGGTCGATCCGGTGGTCAGAGGTATGTCCTGCCTTGCCCCGTCGCGCTCGACGGTCAGCACCATCCGCTTGCCCGGATAGAGTGCGACCTCCTGCTTGATGGTCATGAAGTCGTCCACAGGGGCGCCGTCGAGCGCGACCACGCGGTCGCCGATCTGGAGCCCGGCGGCTTGGGCCACCGACCCTTCAGCGAAGCGGTCGATCACCGGCGGTGCCTCCACCCGGCCGTACGATGCGTTGAAGGTGGCGAAAATGGCGAGCGCCACGATCAGGTTGGTCACCGGTCCGGCGGCCACGATGAGCGCGCGCTGCCACAGCGGGGCATGATGGAAGCTGCCGTCCCGGTCGCCCGGCCCCATCGCTGCAATCGCGTCGGCATCGGGGATGCTGGCGGGGTTCATGTCGCCCTTGAACTGGCAGTATCCGCCCAGCGGCAGCAGCGACAGCTTCCAGCGGGTGCCGCGCCGGTCGGTGAAGCCCGCGACTTCCTTCCCGAAGCCGACCGAGAACGCTTCCACCCCCACGCCGAACAGCCGGCCGACGAGGTAGTGTCCGAATTCGTGAACCGTCACGAGAGGTCCCAGCAGCAACAGGAACCCGACGATGTAGAGCCAGAAAGGCGGCGATTCGATCAAGTCAGGTCGTCTCCAGCAATGCGCCCGCCCATGCCCTCGCCTCGGCATCGACGGCGAGCACATCGTCGAGCGTCTGCGGCGCGGAAGGGAGCGAGCGATCCAAGGTCCGCTCGACCGTTACGGCGATCCGGGTGAACGCAATCTTGCCGGCGAGGAAAGCGGCGACCGCGATCTCGTTCGCGGCGTTGAGTACCGCCGGCGCCGCGCCGCCCGCCTGCGCGGCCTCGCGCGCGAGGCGCGTCGCGGGGAAGCGAACCTCGTCGGGTGCCTCGAACGTCAGGCTGCCGATGGCCGCCAGGTCGAGCGGGTCCATCGGCGTGTCCATCCGGCCGGGCCATGCCAGGCAGCTCGCGATCGGAACCCGCATGTCGCTGGGGCCGAGCTGCGCGAGCGTGGACCCGTCGCGATATTCGACCATCGAATGGATCACGCTTTGCGGGTGGACCACGATGCCGATCTTTTCCAGGCCGACCGCAAACAGGTGGTGCGCCTCGATGAATTCCAGCCCCTTGTTCATCATGGTGGCGGAATCGACGCTGATCTTCGCGCCCATGTCCCAGTTGGGATGGGCGACGGCCTCAGCCGGGGTCGCCGCGTCGAGCCGGGCCTGGCTCCATGTCCGCAGGGGCCCGCCGCTGGCGGTTAGGGTGATCCTGCGCACGTCCTCGATCCGGTTTCCGGCAAGGCACTGGAAGATCGCGTTGTGCTCGCTATCGACCGGCAGCAAAATCGCGCCGTGCTTCGCGACGGCGGCGGTCATCACCTCGCCCGCGGATACCAGCGCCTCCTTGTTGGCGAGCGCGACCGTGCGTCCTTGCTCGATCGCCGCCATCGTCGGGGCGAGGCCAGCGCAGCCGACGATTGCTGCGACGGTGACGTCCGCTTCGCGCGATGCCGCATCCACCAGCGCCTCCGCGCCGCCGGCCGTCTCGATGCCGGTGCCCGAAAGCGCCTCGCGCAAGGCGGGCAGGCAGCTTTCGTCGGCAACGACCGCGATGGCGGCGCCGAATTCGCGTGCGAGCGCGGCGAGTTCCTCGACATTGCAGTTCGCGGTCAGCGCGACCACACGCCATTGATCACGGTTGCGACGAACTAGGTCGAGGGTCGATGCCCCGACCGAACCGGTCGCGCCCAGAACGGTCAGCGTCCGCATCAGTTGGCCCACATCCAGCCGAGGATGCCGACCGCGATCGCGACGGGAATCATCCCATCGATCCGGTCGAACACGCCGCCGTGACCGGGGATGAGCTTCGAGGAATCCTTCACCCCCGCACGGCGCTTGAGCCAGCTTTCGAAAAAGTCGCCCATTTGCGCTAGTATCGCGAGCCCGGCGCCCAGCAATGCCGCGTACCCCAAATTTTCTGCGCTCAGTGCCAAGCCGAGTTCGAACCGCGGGCCGACGATCCCGCCGTCGATCGACACCACCCACAGGACGACCCAGAGCGCCGCGCCGACCATGCCGCCGAAAAGGCCAGCCCATGTCTTCGACGGGCTGATCGACGGGGCGACCTTGGGTCCGCCGACGGCGCGACCGACGAAATAGGCGAAGGTATCGGTGAAGACGACTGCGCCGACTATGAGAACGACGAGAAAATCGCCCGCCCCCGCCAGCACGCCCGCCGCGGCCGCGAAATAGAGCGCGCCGGCCACGATGGCCGCCAGCCGGTAGGGTATGTTGCGGGTCGCCCCGACGATGAGCAGGACAAATTCGGCGAATGCCGCAAGAGTGACGCAAACGACGAAACCGGCAAAGATCCTGCCGCCGAAAACCAGCGCCGTGACCGCCACCGCCAGCATGATGATGGCGGAAGCCAGCCGAACGGGAAGGTCGCTCTTCTTCGCCGGAGCGGGGGTTTCTGCCGGCTCAACGTCCGCCATATCGTCTCTCCCGACCCGCGAATTGTTCGAGCGCTTCCGCAAGATGAGCGGGCGTGAAATCGGGCCACAGCGTATCGACGAACATCATCTCGGCATAGGCGCATTGCCATAGCAGGAAGTTCGACAGCCGCACCTCCCCGCTGGTTCGGATCAGCAGGTCGAGCGGCGGCAGCGCCGCGGTATCGAGATGCCGCGCAATGGCGTCGGGCGTGATGTCGCCTTCCCGCGCCGCGGCGCTCGCGGCCCGCGCGATCTCCTGCTGCGAGCCGTAGTTGAGGGCCACCGCCAGCGTGCGCGACCCGTTGCTGGTGCGTTCCAGCGCATCCTCGAGCATTTCGACGATATCGGGCGCAAGTCCCCGCCAATCCCCGAGAATGTGCAGCTTCACATCGTTCGATATGAACTCCGGCAGGTCCGATTTCACGAACTTGCGCATCAGGTTCATGAGATCGCCGACCTCGTCCTCCGGGCGCTTCCAGTTCTCGGAACTGAAGGCATAGAGTGTCAGGCACTCGATCGATGTGTCCTTGAGGCTGCGCACGAGTTTGCGCACCGCCTCCACCCCGCGCTGGTGGCCGATGGCGCGCGGCAAGTGCCGGGCCTTCGCCCAGCGACCGTTGCCGTCCATGATGATGGCGACGTGGCGCGCGCCCTCCGCCCCCTCGCCCATCAACCGTCTCCGATTCCCCGCCGCGTCACTGCGAGAGGATTTCCTTCACCTTCGCCTCGACCGCCTTGTCGGTGTCGGCGACGTGCGCGTCGGTCAGTTTCTGGACTTCGTCCTCCGACCGCTTGCGGTCGTCCTCGGAGATGTCCTTCTTCTTCTCGTCGTCCTTCAGTGCTTCCATCCCGTCGCGCCGGACGTTGCGGATCGCGATCTTGGCCTTCTCGCCGTATTCGCCGGCGATCTTGGCGAGGTCCTTGCGACGCTCCTCGGTGAGGTCGGGCAACGGCAGGCGCAGAGTCTGGCCGTCGATCATCGGATTGAGCCCCAGGTTCGACTTGGCGATCCCCTTCTCGACCGCGGTGAGGTTCGACTTGTCCCACACCTGCACGCTCAGCATGCGCGGCTCCGGCGTGGAGACGGTCGCCACCTGGTTCAGCGGCATCATCGCGCCGTAGACCTCAACCACCACGGGATCGAGCAGGCTGGTATTCGCGCGCCCGGTGCGCAGGCCCGAAAGGTCGCCCTTCAGGCTTTCCACCGCGCCCTTCATCCGGCGTTCGATATCGGACTTGTCGTATTTCGCCATGATCAGCTTCCTTGCACTATCGTCTGGACACCCCGCCCCTCCAGCACCTTGGCCAGATTGCCCTGTTCGCGGATCGAGAAGACCACGATCGGGATGCCGTTGTCGCGGCACAGCGCGACGGCGGAAGCGTCCATCACCTTGAGATTGTCTGCCAGCACCCTGTCGTAAGTGACGGTTTCGAAACGCTGCGCCTGCGGGTTCGTCTTCGGATCGCTGTCGTACACCCCGTCGACGCTGGTGCCCTTGAGCAGCGCGTCGCAGCGCATCTCGGCCGCGCGCAGCGCCGCGCCACTGTCGGTCGTGAAATAGGGGGCGCCGACACCGGCCGCGAAGATCACCACGCGCCCCTTCTCGAGGTGCCTTTCGGCGCGCCGGCGGATCACCGGTTCGCACACCGTGTCCATCTGCACGGCCGACTGCACGCGGGTCTGCACGCCGAGCTGTTCGAGCGCGCTCTGCATCGCGAGCGCGTTCATGACGGTGGCCAGCATACCCATGTAATCGGCCTGCGCGCGGTCCATGCCCTGCGCCGCCCCGGCCATGCCGCGGAAGATGTTGCCCCCGCCGATGACGAGACAGATTTCGAGGCCGGTCTCTTTCGCGGCCTTCACTTCCTTCGCCAGTTCCATGACGAACGACGGGTCGATCCCGAACTGCTGCCCGCCCATGAGCACCTCGCCCGAAAGCTTGAGCAACACGCGTTTCATCGGGGGCAAGGCCATGGGGCGTGATTTTTCCGTGTTGCGACTGGGGTTGCGGCTCCTTAGCCATGAAGCATGTGGCAAGCAAAGGGAAAGCCCGGATGGCGGTTTTGGGCTGTCCTCGTCGCGGCGATTGCCGTTACGCTGGTCGCGAGGGCCTGGCACGACACGATGCGCGACCCAGTGACCCGCCATCTGTCTGTAGCCGTCCCCATGGCGGCCGGTCCCGCGAATCCGCGCCGGATCGTCCTCCTCAGCGACCTGCACGTTGCAGCGCCCGACATGCCGCCGTCGCGGCTCGCGCGGATCGCGGCGGAGGTCGACGCGATGAAGCCCGATCTCGTGCTCTTTGCAGGCGACTTCGTCACCGATCGCTGGCTCGCCACCCGTCGCTATTCGACCCGCGCGGCTGTCGCCCCGTTGGCCGGTCTCGACCGGCGCACGGTGCGGCTCGCGGTGCCGGGCAATCACGACCACTGGCGCGATGCAGGCGAACTGGAACGCGAACTGGCGCGCATCGGCATAGGCACGCTGCGCAACGAGGTCGCCAACGTCGGCGGCCTGCTGGTGGCAGGGATCGACGATGCCTATACCGGCCATGCCCGGGTCGGGCGGGTCGCCGGACAGTTGGCCAGAATGGGGCGCGGCGGCGTGGTCCTCAGCCACAGTCCCGATCCCTTCCCGCGCCTCTCGGCGGACACGGGCCTGATGCTCGCCGGACACACACACTGCGGACAGATCGGCTGGCCGTGGGGCGGCGCGCCGGTCACCAACTCGCGATACGGCGGCAAATATGCCTGCGGCGTCATACGCGAACGCGGCAACACCCTCGTCACGAGCGCCGGCCTGGGAACGAGCGTACTGCCGTTTCGCCTGTTCACCCAGCCCGAGATATGGGTGATCGACGTGCGTCCTGTCGCAACGCAAACGGCCGCCGGATCGCTCCGGCGGCCGTGAACGGTAGCAAAGATCGAGGGCGCAGCGCCCGAGCGATCAGCCCTTGACCGCCGCGGCGACTTCGGCGGCGAAGTCGCTTTCTTCCTTCTCGATGCCTTCGCCGAGCTGGAAGCGGACGTAGTCCTTCAGCACGATAGGCGAACCGGCGTCCTTGCCTACCTTGGCCACGACGTCGCTGATGGAGGTCTTGTTGTCCATCACGAACAGCTGGCTGAGGAGAGCGTTCTCCTTGGCGAACTTGGCGATGGCGCCGTCGACCATCTTGGCCTGGACTTCGGCGGGCTTACCGCTTTCGGCGGCCTTTTCGGCAGCGACCTTGCGCTCGCGCTCGATGACTTCGGCGTCGAGGCCGTCGGCATTCAGCGCCTGCGGGAACGCGGCGGCGATGTGCATCGCGAGCTGCTTGCCGAGCGCCTCGAGCGTGGCGGCATCGGCTTCGCTTTCGAGCGCCACCAGCACGCCGATCTTGCCGAGGTTCGGCGCGGCGGCATTGTGGACGTAAGGCACGACGACGCCGTTCGACACTTCGACGTGCTTGATGCGGCGGACCTGCTGGTTCTCGCCGATGGTCGCGACGTTGTCGGTCAGCTTCTCGGCGACGGTGCCGCCACCCGGATAGGCGGCTGCCTTCAGCGCCTCGACGTCGGCAGCGCCTTCGTTCAGCGCGACCTCGGTCGTCTTGCGGACGAAGTCTTGAAACTGGTCGTTCTTGGCGACGAAGTCGGTTTCCGAGTTCACTTCGACGGCCACGCCCTTCGTGCCTTCGACGGCCACGCCGACGAGACCCTCGGCCGCGGTGCGGCTCGACTTCTTGGCGGCGGTGGCAAGGCCCTTGGCGCGCAGCGCGTCGACCGCGGCCTCGATGTCGCCGTTGGAGGCTTCGAGAGCCTTCTTGGCATCCATCATGCCCGCGCCGGTCTTCTCGCGCAGGTTCTTGACATCGGCGGCGGTGAAAGCGGCCATGATCGTATTCCTTCTTAAACGGTTGCGGCGCCGGGACGCTGGGTCCCGGCGCGCCTGGTCAGGTGTGGGAAGCGCTTCTTACGCTTCGGCAGCGGCGGCTTCGGCCGGGGGCTCGGCCATCGCGCCGATGTCCTCGCCCGAATCTACGGTGGCCTTGCCCTTGCCGGTGCTGGCCGCTTCGGCGACCGCGTCGCAGTAGAGGCGCACCGCGCGCGCAGCGTCGTCGTTGCCCGGGATCGGGAAGGCGATGCCGCTGGGATCGACGTTCGAATCGAGCACCGCGACGACTGGGATGCCGAGCACGCCGGCTTCCTTGATCGCGAGGTCTTCCTTGTTCGCGTCGATCACGAACATCACGTCGGGCACGCCGCCCATGTCGCGGATGCCGCCGAGCGAGAGCTCGAGCTTGTCGCGCTTGCGGGTAAGGTTGAGCACTTCCTTCTTGGTGAGGCCGCTCGTGTCGCCCGAAAGCATTTCCTCGAGGTTCTTCAGTTCGCGGATCGAGCCCGAGATCGTCTTCCAGTTGGTGAGCATGCCGCCCAGCCAGCGGTGGTTGACGAAATGCTGGCCCGAACGGCGGGCGGCCTCGGCGATCGGCTCCTGCGCCTGGCGCTTGGTGCCGACGAACAGGACCTTGCCGCCCGAACGAACGGTATCCTGGATGAAGTCGAGCGCGCGCGCCATCAGCGGCACGGTCTGCGACAGGTCGATGATGTGCACACCATTGCGGGCGCCGAAAATGTACGGCTTCATCCGCGGGTTCCAGCGGTGGGTCTGGTGGCCGAAGTGCGCGCCGGCCTCGATGAGTTGCTGCATGGAGACGGTCGGAGCCGCCATAGGTAATTCCTTTCCGGTTGAACCTCTGGAGAGCTGGAACCGGGGCGGTGATCCCGCCGCGCGGCACCGGTATATGGTGCTCTCCATGTGGATTTGCCTGCTGCGATCCAAGGGGATTCGCCGACGACGGCGGGGCACTTAGCGACCGCGCAGGGAAAAATCCACCCTCGTTTCGTCGCACATCAGCCTTCGCCTGGCGCGTAATCGCTTGACGGAGGGGAACAAAAAGGGAACATTGGAACGAGTCGCGGGAACCGCCCTCGACGTGAGGTTTTCCACTAGTCGTCCACAGGCTGTCAACATCGTGACGAACAGCCGGGGTCGCCAAGAAGGTACCGTCCGATGATCGCCGTCCTGTCCATCGCTTTGCTCGCTACCGTCGCCGTCGCCAGTGCATTCGCGCTTGCGGACGCAGCTATTCGCGGCCGGAATGCATTCCGGCTGTTTCGGGGCGACATGGTTCGTTTGGCGAGCGACCGGCGGATTACCGTGACGTTCGCCGATGTCGCCGGGCATGCGGCGATGCCGGTCCTTCGCCCCGTCAGTGCAAATCGCGCGTCGCAGCGTCGAACGGTTCGGGCACAGGTCTCGCGGCCGCTGCGCGCTGCCGCTTGATCCGCGCATAACGCGCGATCGACCAGGGCATCGTGGCGAGATAGCCGAGGCAGATCGCCGACAACGTCCACCACGGTTCCAGCAACAGGGCCGCGAACACCAGACCGACGATCGCGATTACCGCCAGCCGCACGTCGCTGCGCGGACGCATCCGCCCCCAGCTGAGCGTGGCGAGATTGGAAATCATCAGGAATCCGACGAACGCGGTCCACGGCGCCACGAGGCGCGGATCGCGGAACAGAGGCTCGCCAGTCGCCAGCCACAGGTAGACCGGCAGGAACGCCAGCCCCGCCCCCACCGGCGCGGGAATACCGGTCAGGAAACCCGCCGATTTGTGCGGCTGCTCCTTCACGTCGATCTGCGCGTTGAAGCGTGCCAGCCGCAGGGCCCCCGCGATTGCGAACGCCAGTGCGGCAAACCAGCCGAGCCGGGTCAGATCGCCGAGCGACCAGAGGAACAGAATCAGCGCGGGCGCCGTGCCGAAGCTGAGCGAATCGGCGAGGCTGTCGAGCTCCGCCCCGAACCGCGACTGTGCCTTGAGCAGCCGCGCCATTCGCCCGTCGATCCCGTCCAGCACGCCGGCAAGGACGACGGCCAAAACGGCCTCCTTCCACATTCCGCCGATTGCGAACCGGATACCGGTCAGCCCGGCGCACATGGCCGCCGCGGTGATCGCGTTGGGTACCACGCCCCGCATGGCCAGCCCGCGAGACCTGCCGCGTGGTCGCAGCGGAATCTCATCCTCTGCCGCCTTCGGGCCGATCCTCGGCGTTTCGTCCGGCATTACTGGCTCACCCCTTCGATCAGTATCTGCGTGCCGCTTTCCGCAAGCACCGTTTCACCCGCGACCACCGTCTGACCCAGTACGACTTTCGCGCTGGTCCCGGCGGGGAGATAAACATCCACCCGGCTGCCGAAGCGGATCAGGCCCACCCGCTGCCCGGCTGCGACCATGTCGCCGGGCTTGACGAACGGCACGATCCTTCGCGCCACCAGACCGGCGATCTGGGTAAACCCGACCGCAATACCATCCGCCCGCTCGACCAGAATGTGCTGGCGTTCGTTTTCCTCGTTCGCCTTGTCGAGGTCCGCGTTCATGAACCTGCCGGGGATGTAGACGACCCGCCTCACGGTCCCGCCGATGGGGGTACGGTTGATGTGGACGTCGAACACCGACATGAAGATGGAAATGCGGGTAACCGGTCCCGCTCCCAGACCCGGGGCGCCGCTGCCGTCGTCGATCCGCAGTTCGGCCGGAGGTTCGACCTCCGCGATGAGCGACACCAGCCCGTCGGCAGGCGACACGATGAGGTTGTCGCCCTGCGGCACGACCCGTTCCGGATCGCGGAAGAACGCAAGCACGCCCAGCATCAGGAAGGCGAGCGGCCACGCGATCGTTTCCCATGCTAGGACGGCGGTGACGAGACTGGCCGCGCCGGTGATCAGCGCGAACTTGCGCCCTTCCGGATGAACCGAAGGCCAGCGCCAGTGCGCGTCGCCGCGACCCTTGTTGTCGAGTATCTCTCCGGCCATCGGCGAAGGCTTAGGTCGTCGCGCAGCCGCTCACAAGCCTAAGCCGCCTTGCGCACGAAGACGGTGCCGGCGGAATACCCCGCGCCGAACGAGCAGATGAGGCCCGTGTCGCCCGCCGCAAGGTCGGACGAATGCTTGTGGAAGGCGATGATCGAACCGGCGCTGGAGGTGTTGGCGTACGTGTCGAGCACGGTCGGGCTCTCGTCGGCCGTCGCCTCGTGCCCGAGCACCTTTTGCGCGATGAGCCGGTTCATCCCCGCATTCGCCTGGTGAAGCCACAGGCGGCGAAGGGTGTGCGGATCGATGCCGAGCCGCTCCGCTTCCTCCACGATCATCGCCGCGACCATCGGCACGACCTCCTTGAACACCTTGCGTCCTTCCTGGACGAACAGCTTGTCGGCGGTGTCGCTGCTGCCAGGGGCCGTGCGATTGAGGAAGCCGAAGTTGTTGCGGATATTGTTGGAGTAGACGGTCTTCAGTTTCGTGCCGAGAATGTCCCAGTGCCCGGCCGGGGCCATGTCGCTACTTTCGACCAATACGGCGGTCGCGACGTCGCCGAAGATGAAATGGCTGTCCCGGTCGCGCCAGTTGAGGTGGCCGCTGGTGATCTCCGGGCTGACGACCAGCACGCTGCGCGCATTGCCCGCACGAATGTAGTCGGCGGCCGTCTGAATGCCGAAAGTGGCCGACGAGCACGCGACGTTCATGTCGAACCCGAATCCGTCGATCCCCAGCGCATGCTGGATCTCGATCGCCATAGCGGGATAGGCGCGCTGCATGTTCGACGCGGCGCACAGAACCGCATCGACCTCCAAGGGCGCGCGCCCAGCCGCTTCGAGCGCCTGGGTCGCCGCCGCCACCCCGATTTCCGCCATGATCGACAGTTCGTCGTTGGCCCGCTCCGGGATGCGCGGGCACATGGTCTCGGGGTCGAGCACGCTCGCCTTGTCCATGACGTGCCGCGCCTTGATGCCGCTCGCCTTCTCGATGAATTCGACGGAGCTCGGCTCCAGCGCCTGTGTCTCGCCCGCCTCGATCTCGGCATGCCGCTCGGCGTTGAACCGCTCGGCATAGGCGTTGTAACTTGCGACGAGCTCTTCGTTCGAGATCGTTTCTGGCGGAGTGAAGAGGCCGGTGGCCGAGATGACGGGATTGGTCATCGTCGCGGATTAGTCTCGAGCCAGCACTGGGACAAGGTCAACCGTCGACGAAGGATGGTGCAATTCGTCGAACGGCGAGCCTCTCTAGCTCGACACGACGGGGGATGGCCGCCGTCGGCGCAGGATGGAGATAGATTCAATCCTTGGGCCCACCAAAGCCGCGAAACCCAAAATGGCAATGCCTGCAATCACGGCAAACCACGGACTTTCGTTGATGCCGTAAGCAAGCAATGTCAGTGGAAAATGGATCACGTAAAGGGTGTACGAGTAAGCCGCTGCTGCCACCATACGAGGAGCTTTGGGCAGCGCAGCGACGGTCAAGGCCCGAACCATGTGGACGATAAACCACACACCGAACAACATCTGGAAGACAGGGGTTGCCCAGTAGGCAAGATCGTCGGGAGCAAGGATCACGCCCACGATCCCGATCGCCGGCAGCAACGCGACCGCCGCCGAGAAGCGCCCGGACACAGCTGGCAGCTTGTCGTTTGCATGAAGGATCGAGACGACTCCCCCCATGCCCCAGAAAAAGCCCCAGACGATGAACAGTGGGTTGAGGATGATCAGAACCACGATGACGAGAAGGGCCGCATAAGCCATCCTATTCCCGGCCAGCCCCGCAGCCAGCGCTGCCGCCCCGAAGTAGAACCAGACTTCGTACGACAGCGACCACAAGGGGCCGTTGGCCGAGACCGTATACCCGAGGAAATTGTTGAGGAAGAACGCGGTTCGCCAGAACCCTTCGAGAGAGATGACCTCGCGGACCGTGGGATTGACGAATGCACGCGTGCCGCTGGCAAATACATACGGGGCGATCGCCCAACAAACCCAGGTTATCACGAGAGCGAAAACGAATGTCGGAACGATACGGTTGATGCGCGCGGCACCATAGCTGCGCCAATCCAGACCATCGGCACGCAGCTTGCTCACAATCGACTTGTGAATGAAAAAGCCACTGATGCAGAAGAAGGCCATGACGGCAGCGCCAGCCATCGCCGGAAAAAGACGTTCGCCATCGAAATAGAGCGGGACGATATGACCAAGCAAGACGGCAATGGCCGAGCCACCCCGCCACGCATCGAAGTAGCGTGACTGATCCTTCGTGATGCGCTCGTTAGCGAATGGTCGAATTGCGCCTAGCATGATGACTTGTGGCTCCTAGTCGCCACGTAGGCGGAAGGCGAACGCGAAACTCGCTCGTCGGTGCAATCGATCTGGTTAGATCGTCCTTTAGTTGACGAGGAACAGATATCCCCACATCGCTGTCGTGATCAAGGTGACGGCCGCAACCCCGCCCTTCGCCATGCGCGACAGCTTGCGCTGACGCCGCGTTTCTCGGGCCCGCCCCGCCTGAGATGTCGGTATCTTCTTGTCCATAACCGTTTCTGCACGCCCCCACCCGCCGGCGGCAAGTAAAGCCGCCCATCTGCGGAAAAGATATGGTGGACAGGGCTGGATTCGAACCAGCGTACGCTTGCGCGGGCAGATTTACAGTCTGCTGCCTTTAACCACTCGGCCACCTGTCCACACAGGGCCTGCCGGATCGTTTGGGATGACCCCCTTGCAGGGGCCGGCCGGCCGAGAGACGCGCGCAATGGCGAAGCGATGCTTGCCTGTCAACCGCCCTGCTGGCAGGGCGCCGACGATGGCGAAGGGACAACAGAAACGCGCGATGCGCGGACGGGCGGGCCGCATGCAGGGCGGTCGCGGATCGGGACGCGCGAGCACCGGGCAGGTTCGCCTGTGGGGCCGCCATGCGGTCGAGGCTGCACTCAAGAACCCCGAGCGGCAGCATCGCAAGCTGTGGGCGACCCGTGAAGGGGTCGCGTCGCTCGACGGCGAACTACCGAGCGATTTTCCGGTCGAATGGGCCGACGGTGCCGACCTCGCCCGTCTCGTCACTCGCGATGCACCGCATCAGGGCCTCGTTCTGGAATGCGCTCCGCTCGAGGACGTGTTCCTGGCCGATGTGCTCGATGACGATACCGGACCGGTGCTCGTGCTCGATCAGGTGACCGATCCGCACAATGTCGGCGCGATCCTGCGTTCGGCCGCGGCGTTCGGCGCGGCGGCGATCGTGACGCAGGACCGGCATGCCCCGCCCGAATCGGGCGTGCTGGCCAAGAGCGCCAGCGGCGCCCTGGAAATCGTGCCGTGGGTCCGCGTGGTGAACCTCGCCCGTTCGCTCGAGGAACTGGCCGAGGCCGGTTACTGGCGCATCGGTCTCGCGGGCGAAGCCGATGTGACACTGGCCGAGGCGCTGCCCGCAGGCCAGGTCGCGCTGGTTCTGGGGGCGGAAGGAGAAGGGATGCGGCACAACATCGCCGCGCACTGCGATGCGCTCGCCCGGCTACCTATTGCGGAAGTGATGGAAAGCCTCAACGTCTCCAACGCCGCCGCCGTGGCGCTCTACGCGGTAGCCAGCCGCACCGCATAGGAACGCCGATCGCGTCCCCAGCGCGATACGCTAGTTCACGCTGTCCTTGAGCAACTTGCCGGCTTTGAACTTGGGCTGGTTCGACGCCTTGATCTTCATCGGTTCGCCGGTGCGCGGATTGCGCCCGGTCGACGCCTTGCGGCGCGCCACGGTAAACGTGCCGAAGCCGACCAGTCGCACCTCGTCGCCTTTCTTCAGCGCACCCGTAATGGCGTCGAACACGCCTTCGACCGCGCTGGCCGCGTCGCCTTTGGAAAGACCGGCTGTTTCCGCGACAGCCGCCACGAGATCGTTCTTGTTCATTCCTGCCCCCTTGGCGTCGACCGTTCGCCAGGCGATGCCTGCCCAGAATCGGCCCGCTATGAAAGCGCAGGACTTGAAAGGCATTTCAGTCCCGAGTCAAAGGCAAATCCCGGCTTGGACGGTATCCGGACGATTTCGCGCGTCGGATGCCGTTTCCGTAGCGTCGGGTCGATTTCAGTGCGCGGTCGCGCCTTCCCCCCCGGCAGGCGGCACCGGCTGACTGGCAAGATCGTCCGCCTCGGTCCAGTCGATGGGATCGAGCGGCGCGACCAGCGCGCGTTCGAGCACTTGGTCGACATGGCTGACAGGAACGATCTCGAGCCCGTCGCGGATGGCCTGCGGAATCTCCGCCAGATCCTTGACGTTCTCCTCCGGGATAAGGACCGTCTTGATGCCGCCGCGCAGGGCCGCGAGCAGCTTCTCCTTGAGGCCGCCAATGGCCAGGACCCGGCCGCGCAGGGTAACCTCGCCGGTCATCGCCACGTCGGGTCGCACGGCGACCCCCGAAAGGGTGGAGACGATCGACGTCACCATGCCGATACCGGCGCTCGGTCCATCCTTGGGGACGGCACCTTCGGGCAGGTGGATATGGATGTTCTTGCGCTGGAAAATGCGCGGGTTGATTCCGTAGGCGGGGCTGCGGGCCTTCACGAAGCTGAAGGCCGCCGCGACGCTTTCATTCATCACCTCGCCCAGCTTGCCGGTCGTCTTGACCTCGCCCTTGCCCGGCGTGGTGACGCTCTCGATCGACAGCAGTTCGCCGCCGACTTCGGTCCAGGCGAGGCCGGTGACCGCACCCACCTGCGCCTCGGTGTCCGAAACGCCGTGCTTGAACTTCCGGACGCCCGCGAACTCGCCCAGGTTATCCGGCGTGATGGTGACGGCCGTGTCCTTGCCTTCGAGGATACGGCGCAGGCTCTTTCTCGCCAACCGGGCGATCTCGCGCTCCAGGGTCCGGACGCCGGCTTCGCGCGTGTAGTACCGGATGAGGTCGCGCAGCGCGTTTTCGGTCAGCGTGAATTCGCCGTCCTTGAGTCCGTGCGCGTCGACCTGCTTGGCGACGAGATGGCGCTGGGCGATCTCGACCTTCTCGTCTTCGGTGTACCCTTCCAGCCGGATGATCTCCATCCGGTCGAGCAGGGGCTGCGGCAGGTTCAGGCTGTTCGCGGTGGTGACGAACATGATGTCGCTTAGGTCGAGATCGAGCTCGAGATAGTGATCCTGGAACTTCGAGTTCTGTTCCGGATCGAGCACTTCGAGCAGCGCCGAGGCGGGGTCGCCACGAAAATCCTGACCCAGCTTGTCGATCTCGTCGAGCAGGAACAGCGGATTGCTCGTCCCCGCCTTCTTGAGGTTCGAGACGATCTTCCCCGGCAGCGATCCGATGTAGGTGCGGCGGTGGCCCCGGATCTCGGCCTCGTCGCGCACGCCGCCAAGCGACTGGCGCACGAACTCGCGGCCCGTCGCCTTGGCGATCGACTTGCCGAGGCTTGTCTTGCCCACACCCGGCGGGCCGACGAGGCACAGGATCGGCCCCTTCAGCTTGTTGGTCCGCGCCTGCACCGCGAGATATTCGACGATGCGGTCCTTGACCTTCTCGAGGGCGTAATGGTCCTCGTCGAGAACGGCCTGCGCCTTCGCGATGTCCTTCTTGACCTTGCTCTTCTTGCCCCACGGCAGGCCGAGCAGCACGTCGAGATAGTTGCGGATGACGGTCGCCTCGGCGCTCATCGGTTGCATGGTCTTGAGCTTCTTGAGCTCGCTCTCCGCCTTTGCGCGGGCTTCCTTGCTGAGCTTGGTATTGGCGATCTTGTCGGTCAGTTCGGCGATCTCGTCGCCGTCCTCGCCGTCGCCGCCGCCCAGTTCGTTCTGGATCGCCTTCAACTGTTCGTTGAGGTAATACTCGCGCTGCGTCTTCTCCATCTGCCGTTTCACGCGGCCGCGGATTTTGCGCTCGACCTGCAGCACGGAGAGTTCGCCCTCCATGAAGCTCATGACCATTTCCAGCCGCTTCAGCGGGTCGCGTTCGACCAGCAACGCCTGCTTGTCGGCGACCTTGCCCTGCAGGGCGGCAGCGATGGTATCGGCAAGCTCGCCCGCATCGTCGATGTCGCCGAGGTCCTGCCCGGCCCCCTCGCCCAGCTTCTTGTTGAGCTTGGCATAGTCGCCGAACTGTTCGACGACCTGCCGCATCGTCGCGACGACTTCGCTTCCGGCGGCGGTTTCGGGTTCCTTGCGCTCCACCTCGGCGACGACGAAGTTGCCTTCGGCGCGCATGGCGACGAGCGCGGCGCGCGCCGTGCCCTCGACCAGAACGCGCACGGTGCCGTCGGGCATCTTCAGGAGCTGGAGCACCTGGGCGACGACACCGGTATCGTACAGGTCGTCGTCCAAAGGATCGTCGGTTCCGGGATCGAGCTGAGCGACGAGGAAGATGTCCTTCTCGCCTTCCATAGCCGCCTCGAGCGCGGCGACCGACTTGTCGCGGCCGACGAAGAGCGAGACGACCTGGCCGGGGAAGACCACGATATCGCGCAGGGGAAGAAGGGGAAAAAGCTGGTTCATGGGTGAATATCCGTCCTTGGCGGAAGGATATGGGGTCGTCGCCGCAGGGGTGCAATGGCCGCCCGGGGCGGGGCTGTGGACGCCTAGAAATCGACCGCGACGATGCGCGGCTCGGGGGCTGCGTACGGGTTCGCCAGCGATGCGCGGATGACCATCGGTCGAGGCGGAGGCGGCTCGATTACGGTGAGGGTGCGGGGCACCCGGTCCGGACACGCGACCGCCGGGCGCCGGGTCGGCAGGCCTTCCGCCGGTACCGTTGCGACGGAAACCCGGCAGACTGCCATCACCTGCAGCGATACCTGCACGACGCCCCGCGCCTCCCCATCTCCCGAGGGATTTGTAACTGCGAGCGCGGCGATGAGCAGCGAAAGCGCCATGCGCACTGCATGGCGCGAACCCGCCGCCGGTTACATCCGGTTAACCACGCGGGTCCGGATTAGGAACGGTTTAACCCCGATCAGTTGCGGAACGAGGGATCGAGCCGGTCGAGCTTGCGCAGAAGAGCCGGCCACGCGAGGATGTTGGCGACCGCGTTCATGCCGGGCGCAGCGCTTTGCTGGCTGACCTTTTCCGGCGTGCCCTGCGGCGGGTTGTTCAGGTTCTCCCGCCCGGCGCTCAGCATCCGCACCTGCGCCGTGCACGCGCGTTCGATAAAGTACAACCGCAGGAAACACTCGGCGACCGTCCGGCCGATGGCGAGCGTGCCGTGGTTGCGCAGGATCATCGCGTGCTTGTCGCCCATGTCCTCGACCAGCCGTTCGCGTTCCTCGAGGTCGGTCGCGATGCCTTCGTAGTCGTGGTAGGCGATGTCGTGCCGCGCGATCATGCCGGTCTGAGTGTGTTCGAGCAGCCCTTCCGACATCGCGCTCACCGCCTGCCCGTCGGGTGTGTGGAGGTGCATCACCGCGTGGGCATCTTCGCAGTTCATGTGCAGGGCCGAATGGATCGTGAAGCCCGCCGGGTTCACCGGATGGGTCGTCGGGATCACCGGCTGCCCCTCGGTGTCGATCTTGACGAGGCTGGAGGCGGTGATCTCCTCGAACATCATGTCGTAGGGGTTGATGAGGAAATGATGTTCAGGCCCCGGCACGCGGGCCGACAGGTGGGTGAAGATGAGGTCGTCCCACCCGTAGTGCGCGACGAGGCGATAGGCGGCGGCGAGGTCGACGCGGACCGCCCATTCCTCGTCGGACACCTGCGCACGGATGTCGGCATCGTTGCCCGCCGCATTGTCGTTCATCATCGTAGCCATCGCGCCAGTCCTCTCGAGTTTCGTTTCGCTACCCGTACCACGCGCAGGCGCGTCAGCCGAGTCCCGGGATATTGAGACCGGGCGGCAGGCCCATGCCGCTCTGGATCTTGGCCATCTCTTCGCCGGCAACCCGGTCGGCCTTGCCGCGCGCATCGTTGAAGGCCGCGGCGACGAGGTCTTCCAGCATGCCCTTGTCGTTGGGCACGATCAGCGAATCGTCGATGCTGACGCCAAGGATGCGGCCTTTGGCGGTGGCGCGAATCTTCACGAGGCCGCCGCCTGCGGTGCCTTCGACTTCCATGCTGTCGAGCTTGGCCTGGGCGTCGCCCATCTGCTGCTGGATCGTTTCGGCGGCCTGCTGCGCGGCGGCGAGCATTTCTTCCATCGATTTCATGCGTTTCGTCTCCATGGGACTGATTGGGTGCCGCCCTCATCGTCGGGCAGCATTTCGGCGTCGGGGAACGCGGCGAAGGTCGCTTCCACCAGCGGATGGGCCCGCAGTTTCGCCTCCGCATCGGCCTTCACGGCCTGCTGGCGTTCGACGAGCGTGGGCTCGCCACCTTCGGCGACCTTCTCGACCTGCCAGCGGTGGCCGGTGAGTTCGAGCAGGGCCTGCTTCAATTCGGGTTGCAGGTCGTCGGCGAAGCTGCCCGGCTGGGCGTAGACGACCTTGCCCTCCATCACCTCGACGGGTCGCACCTGCATGCGGAGGCGGGAGGCGAGATGGAGCGAACCGGTCTCGCGCTCGATCCGCTCCACGAGTTCGGCCCAGTCGATCGCGGCGGCCGGCGGGGGCGTGTCGTCGACGGCGGCGGCGGCACCGGATGCCGGCGCAGCTGCTGCAGCAGTCGCGGCGGCGCGCGCGGCCAGTTCCTCGAGCTTCTTCGCCAGCCCGCCCGGATCCGGCATGTCGGCGGCATGGAGCGCCCGCAGCAGGGCCATCTGCGCGGCGACGAGCGGGTCGGGCGCGCCCTTCACCTCGTCATAGCCCTTGAGCAGGAGCTGCCACAGCCGGTGGATCTGGCCGGGGGACAGGCGACCCGCCCATTCCTCGATCGTGGCGCGCTCTTCGGCGGTGGGCGCATCAGCGCCGCTGCCGCCGACCTGCGTTACCGCGATGTGATTGGTAAGGTCCATCAGCGACCGCATCAGCGCGAGCGGTTCGACGCCGAGCGCGTACTGGTCGGTTAGCGCCGCCATCAGCCCCTTCGCATCGCCTTCGAGCAGGCAGGCGAACAGTCTCCGCTGCGCGCCCTTGTCGGCGAGGCCAAGCATTTCGCGCACACGCTCCGCGGTGACCTTGCCGTCGGTATCGAGATCGGCATGCGCGATCGCCTGGTCGAGGATCGACAGCCCGTCGCGAACCGAGCCTTCCGCCGCGCCGGCGATGAGGTGCAGCGCCTCGTCCTCGGCTTCGACGCCTTCCTGGCGGCAGACGCTAGCGAAATGCTGCTGGAGAAGCTCGGCGGGGATACGGCGCAGGTCGAACCGCTGGGTCCGGCTGAGCACGGTAACCGGCAGCTTTTCGACCTCGGTCGTAGCAAAGAGGAACTTCACGTGCGCCGGCGGTTCCTCGAGCGTCTTGAGCAGCGCGTTGAACGCGTTGCGTGACAGCATGTGGACTTCGTCGACGATGTAGATCTTGTAGCGCGCCGAAACCGCGGCGTAGCGCACCGCCTCGATGATCTCGCGCACGTCGTCGACGCCGGTGTTGGAAGCGGCGTCCATCTCGATCACGTCGATGTGACGACCTTCCGCGATGGCGCGGCAGGGCTCGCACTGGCCGCACGGATCGATCGTCGGGCCGCCCTGCCCGTCCGGTCCGATACAGTTCAGGGCCTTGGCGATCAGCCGCGCGGTGGACGTCTTGCCGACCCCGCGCACGCCGGTCATCAGGAACGCGTGCGCCAGCCGGTCGCGCTTAATCGCATTGGCGAGCGTGCGGACCATCGGCTCCTGCCCGATGAGCTCGCTGAAAGTCTGCGGCCGGTACTTGCGAGCAAGGACCCGGTAAGGCTGGTTCGAAGCGGCTTCCGCCTGCGGAACCGGCGCCGCCGCCGGTGTGGGCGCAGGGGTCGGCGCGTGCGCGGGGTCGCCGAACATCGCGCTTTGCCCTGCCGCCTCGAGTTCGGCGGCGGTGGGCGCGTCGTCCTGTTCCTCGGCGGGGCTGTCGCCGAACATGTCCCCGGAATCGGTCATGCCCTGAAGCTAGGGACTGGCGCGCGGAATGTCATGAGGAATAGGAGCCGGCCGACCCGTCGCAATCCACCTGGGCTGCTTCCTTCCGGACCTGACCCGGTGAGCGAACGCAAACGTCCGACCGACTCCCGGGCCGGCATATGGCGGCGGCGCGCGCCAAAATCAATCAGCGAAAATTGTCGGCGTAGGCCTGAATCTTGAGCGTCTTGGGCGGCGTGGCGTGGACCCGGGCGGCGATGCCGTACTTGATCGCGTAGGCGACCGCTTCTTCCTTGCTCGGAAACCGCAGGACGACCTGCGCCTGCGTGTCGCCGCTTCCGGTCCAGCCCATCAGCGGATCGGCCTCGCGCGCCTCGGACTGCTCGAACTCGAGAATCCACTGGTCGGTGAGCGCCTTGCCGGACTGCATGGCGGTTTTCGGGCGTTGATAGATGCGTGCGGCCATGGCGGGTCCCTTAAATCAGCTTTCGGAGCGGGAAAAGGCGTTCTTGGTCTTGAGGCTCGGCTTTTCGGTCCACGGCTCGTCGGGCCAGCGGTGCCGGGGATAGCGGCCCTTCATGCCCTTCACGACATCGCGCCAGCTGCCCCGCCAGAACCCGGGCAGGTCGCGCGTCGACTGGATGGGGCGACCGGCCGGACTGGTGAGTTTGAGCAGCAGCGGCGTGCTGCCGATCATCGGTTGCCGGTCGAGCCCGAACAGCGCCTGCACCCTGACCTCCACGCCCGGGGCATCGTCGCCGGCGTAGTCGATCGCGTGCGACGTTCCGGCCGGAGAGACGAACTCGCGCGGGGCCAGCCTGTCGAGCCGCTGCCGCGCGTCCCAGTCGAGCAGGCCGAGAAGTGCATCGACCACCCTGCCGCGCGGCAGATCGAGATCGCGGCGCCCCTCCAGCAAAGGCCGCAGCCAGAGATCGGCGCTGCCGCGCAAGGCCGCGTCCGATAGTGCATCCAGCCCCGCGAACCGCGCCCGGGCGGCGAGGTCGCGCGGAACGATCGTCGACAGGTTTTCCAGCGCCTTGTCCACAAGCATGTCGACAACCGCCCCGCCGTCTGGAGACGGGTCGGGCCCGCTGGCGAGCGTAATCGCCCCGATGCGCCGTTCCAGTCGTGCGTCCACCCGGCTGCCGGTCCACGACAGCACGCTGCGCCGTTCAATCCGCCCGGCCAGCCAGCGCTCCACGTCGGCCCCATCGAGCGCCAGCGCGGCGGTGATGCGCGCGCCCCGGGCCGAACCCTGCGCGTCGCCGATCGCGAGCCACTCCGCCCGCGCGAGGGGGCTGGCCGGATCGAGTAGGTAGCCGCGCCCGCCGGCCGACAGCCAGTGCTCGCCCGAGGGATCGCGGCGGCGCGCGAGATTGTCCGGCAGCCCGGCAAGCAGGTGGACCGCGAGCGGAGCGCATTCCTCCCGAGCCTTTCCGACGAGTTCGCCGGCCTTGCGCGCCCAGCCGGCGGCCAGCTTGCGGCTCGCCTCGGCGCGGGGCGAGCGATCGGCGGACCAGCGGCGCAGGCGCGCGTCCAGGTCTTCCCCCCGCCCGCCGAGGCCGCGTTCCTGCAGCAGCAGGGCCAGCCGCGCGGCGGCTTCCCCTTCCCCGGCCTGCGCGCCGGCCAGGACCATCGCCGCGTGCGCCGGGTCGAGCGGCAGAGCGGCGAGGTGGCGTCCGCGGTCGGTGATCCGCCCGTCCGCTCCCAGCGCCCCAAGTGCCTGCAGCCGTGAGCGGGCTGCGGCGAGACTCGCGGCGGGCGGCGGGTCGAGCCACGGGAGCGCCGCCGGATCGCCCGCTCCCCAGCGCGCCAGCGATAGCACCAGCGGCGCAAGATCGGCGGTCAGCATCTCTGGCGGATCGTAGGGCGGGCGGCCGGGGTGCGCGGCTTCCTCCCACAATCGGTAAGCGACGCCCGGCCCCTGCCGCGCCGCCCGCCCGGCGCGCTGGGCCGCGGCAGCCTGGCTCGCCCGGCCGGTGACGAGGTGCGTGGTCCCCGCCGCCTTGTCGAACTCGGCGCGCCGGGCAAGGCCGCTGTCGACCACCACCGACACGCCGTCGAGCGTGAGCGAGGTTTCCGCGATGCTCGTCGCCAGCACCACCCGCCGCCGCCCGTTCGGGTCGCGCCGGATCGCGGCGCGCTGGCCGGCGGGATCCACCTGCCCGTGCAGCGGCAGGATCGCGGTGTCCGGCAGCCGCCCCTCCAGCCGCTCCCGCACCCGCTCGATCTCGCCGACGCCGGGGAGGAACGCCAGGACATCGCCGTCCTCTTCGCGCCAGGCGACCGCGACCGCATCGGCCACCGCGTCCTCGGTGCGCTTGCGCGGGTCCGAACCCAACCACCTGATATCCAGCGGATAGGCTTTGCCCGCGCTCTCGATCACCGGCGCATCGGGGCCGAGCATCCGCGCGAACCGCGCGCCGTCGATGGTGGCGCTCATCACCAGCACGCGCAAATCCTCGCGCAGGACGGCCTGGCTTTCGAGCGCGAGCGCCAGCCCCAGATCGCCGTCGAGATGCCGCTCGTGCGCTTCGTCGAAAAGGATCGCGGAGACGCCCGCCATCTCGGGGTCGTCGAGCAACCGGTTGACGAGGATCGCCTCGGTCACGACCAGCACGCGGGTGGCGGCGGACTGGCGGGTGTCCATGCGGGTGGCGTAGCCGATCGTCTGCCCCGCCTTCTTGCCCAGCAGGTCCGCCATTCGTTCGGCCGCAGCGCGGGCCGCGACCCGGCGGGGTGAGGTGACGATGACCTGACCGGCGCACCATGCCTCGCCGATCAGCGCCGGCGCGACCGCGGTCGTCTTGCCCGCCCCCGGCGGCGCAATCAGCACCGCTCCGGTGGCCTCGCGCAGCGCGGCTAGCAGGTCCGGCAGAACCGCGTGGATGGGCAGGTCGGTCACGGTGTCACACTGATCGGGGTGCTTTTCCGCAAACCCTGACCCGCCTGAATCATCTGTAAACCAGCGTTTCGGGCTGTCGCGTTTGTCACCTTAGCCATCGCGCTGTCCTCGTCCCCGCGCATGGCAGGAATAAGGGGCAGGGAAAGAACACGACGGTGCATCGGCCTGGCCTGCCACATTGCGCGGGCGGTAGGAAAGCGTAAGTCAGTACCCGCGGGCCACCGCGAATTCGGCGGCTTCGGCCATCGCGCGGCGGGCGTTACCGTCGGGAAAGATCGACAGCGCGTCGATCGCGCGGGCGGCGAAGTGGCGGGCGCGCTCGCGGGTCGCCTCGACCGCGTCGTGGCGCGCGATGAGGCGGGTCGCCTCCGCCAGCGCATCGTCGCCCTCGCGGCGGCCGGATATCGCGTCCTGCCAGAACTTGCGTTCGTCCTGGTCTCCGCGCGCGTAGGCGAGGATTACGGGCAAGGTCATCTTGCCTTCGCGGAAGTCGTCGCCGCGCGCCTTGCCCATCGTCGTCGCATCCGAATCGTAGTCGATCGCATCGTCGACGAGCTGGAACGCCACGCCCAGGTTGCGGCCGTAGTCGTCGAGCGCCTGCTCGGCCCGCTCGTCGCATTCGGCCACGACCGCCGCGATGCGGCTGGCGGCGGCGAACAGGGCGGCGGTCTTGGCCCCGATGATCGAGAGGTAGCGTTCCTCGCTGGTTTCGATCTGGCGCTGCGCGGTCAGCTGGTCGACCTCGCCTTCCGCGATGACCGCGCTGGCGTTCGACAGGATGCGCAGGACCTTGAGACTGCCGTCCTCGGTCATCAGCTCGAACGCGCGGCTGAACAGGAAATCCCCGACGAGCACGGTGGCGGGATTGCCGAAGATGATGTTGGCCGCCGCCTTGCCCCGCCTGAGGTCGCTGCCGTCGACGACATCGTCGTGCAGCAGCGTCGCGGTATGGATGAACTCGACCGCGGCGGCGAGCTTGTGATGGCGATTGCCCGAATACCCGACAAGCTCCGCCCCGGCGAGCGTCAGCATCGGGCGCAGCCGCTTGCCCCCGCCCGAGATCAGGTGGCCCGCGAGCGCCGGGATGAGGGGGATTTTCGACTGCATCCGGTCGAGGATGACCGCGTTCACCGCGTTCATGCCCTGCGCGGTCAGCGCGAGCATCGGATCGAGCGACGGCGCACGGTCGGACCGGCGCTTGAGCGGGACGATATCGGCAGTCACCGCTTGGCCATGCGAAAGCGCGGGTTGCTTGGCAAGCACGGAATCGCCGCTATCGTGCCCGGCGGATGACCGAGCAACCCGACACACCGTCCGCCGCGGCCGCCTCCGACGCGACCCTCGCCGCCTATCGCAAGAGCATCGACAATTTCGACGCGGCGCTGATCCACATCCTGGCCGAACGGTTCCGGATCACCCAGGCGGTCGGCCGTCACAAGGCCGCCAACGCCCTGCCCCCCGCCGATCCCGCGCGCGAGGCGGCGCAGATCGCCCGGCTCCGTCAACTGGCCGAGGAATCGGACCTCGACCCCGAATTCAGCGAGAAATTCATCCGCTTCGTGATCGACGAGGTGATCCGGCATCATAATCGCGCAGGCCGGCCGGCAGGCGGCTAGCGCACCGGGCGCAAGGTCCGCAGTCGCTCGAGCAAGGGCACGGGCGGAAACGCAGCGATCACCAGCGCGAGCACGACGGTCGCCTGCACCAGCCACGCAAGCTCGCGCGCGAAAAAGCCCGCGAGGGTCAGGATCGCGAACGCGGGCGTGTCCTCGCCGAACGGGGCGCGGATGCCCATGCGGATGGTGAAGGCGTACATCAGGCCGACCGCGATCCACGGCAGCGCCCGCCAGCGCCGGTCGCTCCCTTCACGCGCGGCGATGGCGAGGAGGGCGGGCAGGACCATCAGCATATGCACCTGCCGGTAGGCGACGTTCTGCGCGAGAAGGTAGGCCGATACGGTAAGGATGCCGCCCACCAACAGGAAGATGCGCGTGCCTTCGTCGAGCGACCCGGCCGCCGAACGGACTTCGGCCTTCAATGCTAACACCACCGCCCCGCCCACGACGATCGCGGTAAGGATCCCGCGCACGAAAACCGGCACCGGTCCCGTCACACCCGAGGCCGTCATCAGGTCGGAGAAGTTCTTGACCCCGAAGACGTAGCTCATGGCCGACATGCTGGGGATGTTCGCGAGGCTGAGGCGGAGTTGCTCGCCCGCAAGAGCGGCGAACAGTGCGAGACCGAGCGCCGTCGCGGCGCTCACCGCGAACAGGCGCGCCGGTCGCTCGCGTAGCGCGAGGGCGAGCGCGGTGAACGGGAAGTACTTCAGCAGCCCGAGTAGGAAGAAGACCGCGTAGGCGGCCACGCGCGCCGTCCAGCTCCGAGCAACAAGAATCGCGCCCGCGACCGCGAGGGCGAAGATCAGCATCTCGTTGTTGCCGTACTCGATCGCCATCAGCGTGCTCGGCGACAGGACGGCGGCAATGCGGAACGCCAGCCCGCGGCGATCCTTCGCAGGCGGCAGCGCCCACAGCGCGGCGAGGAACGCGAGGATCGACACCGCGACCACCGGCAGCGTCCAGGCGCGGGTCACCGGCAGCGCGGTCAGCAGCTTCCACGTCGGGGTGTAGACGAACGGCCGCGCCTTCGGATCGCAGGGGTTGCCGAGATAGGTCTCGATCCCCGCCCGCTCGCACTCGATCGCGCCCAGCATTCCTTCCGCGTCGGCGAAAGGCGGCATGTCGAACATGACCAGCCAGTGACGCATGATCCATGCGAACGCGCCGTGCTGGCCCGACAGGTACAGTCCGCCGAGGATCGCGATGGCGGCGGCGAGAACGGCGACCGGTATCGTCCGGCGCATCGCATCGCTCATGCCAACATCTCCGCCCGGGTCAGGAGGCGGCGCCTATACCCCCGCCCCCGCGCGGGGCAAACCGAGCCGGACCATCAATCCACCCAAATCCTCGCTCTCGCCCAGGGTGACCGAGCCGCCGTAGATTTCCGCCACGTCGCGCACGATCGCGAGGCCGAGGCCGGTGCCGGGCTTGCCGGTGTCGAGCCGCGCGCCGCGATCGAAGATGCGGACGCGCTCCGCCTCGGGAATGCCGGTGCCGTCGTCCTCCACCCAGATCGCGCACTCGGCGGCCTCGGGTTCGGCATCGACGGTGACGAAGACGCTGCCGCCGCCGTACTTGGCCGCGTTTTCGATGAGGTTGCCGAGGATTTCGTCGAGGTCCTGCCGCTCGATCGCGACGGCGGCCTTGCGATTGCCGGCGATGTCGAAGCGGACGTCGGGATAGAGCCGCTCCACCGCGCGGCGCACCGCCTCCGCGCTTTCGCAGACGGGCGTGTTGGCATGGCCCACCGCCCGGCGACCCACGGCGCGCGCGCGAGCGAGGTGATGGTCGACGTGACGGCGCATCGTGCCCGATTCGCGGATGACGGTCTCCGACAGGTCGTCGGCCCGGGCGGTGGCGGCGTTGTTGATGACGGTGAGCGGGGTCTTCAGGGCATGGGCGAGGTTGCCGGCGTGGGTACGCGCCTCTTCCGCCTGCCGTTCGGAGTGGGCGAGCAGCGCGTTCAGTTCCTCGACCAGCGGCTGCACCTCAAGCGGCAGCGGATCGGTGACGCGGTTGGACCCGCCGACCCGCATCGTCTGGATCGCCTTGCGAACGCGCCGCAGCGGGCCGAGGCCGTACCACGTCTGCGCCATCGCCATCGCGAACAGGCCGAAGCCCAGCACCGCGAAGCTCCAGTACAGGATCGAGCGGATGCGGGCGATCTGCGAATTGAGCTCGCCCCGGCTGGAGGCGACGGCGAACGTCCAGGTCGTATCGCTGCCGGGCAGCATGATCGCGCGTTCCGCGATCCGCAGCGGTTCGCCCGCGAACTGGTCGGAATCGTAAATCTGCGTGTCCGCGTTGCCGGGTTCGGCGCGGACCTTCAGCGTGCGGTCCCACAGGCTGCGGCTGAGGTAGTCGTCCTGCCCCTTGCCGGTGATCTGCCAGTAGAGGCCGCTGTTGGGCTCGAGGAAACGCTGGTCGCCCAACGGCCGGATGAAATAGACCTCGCCCGACCCGTCGGGAACGATCTCCACCGACGAGATCATCGCGGTGAGCATGTAGCCGAGCTGGTCGTCGAAGTTCTTTTCGACGAGGTTGGTCAGCGTCCGGTCGAGCGCGAAACCGCCGGCCAGCAGCAGGATCGCGATCCAGCCGAACGCGATCAGCATGATGCGCCGCGTCAGGCTACCGGTATGGCCCGGGCCCGGCGTCGGAGCAGCCGCGGCGACCGTCACCGGCTGGCCGTCCGCGGCGGGTGCCGCGGCGGGGCCTGCCGGATCAGTTGGCGCGCGGCTGTTCGTCGGGGTCGTCGAGGCTGTAACCGAGGCCACGGATGGTGGTGATGACGTCCGCACCCAGCTTCTTGCGGATGCGGGTGACGAAGACCTCGATCGTGTTCGAATCGCGGTCGAAATCCTGGTCGTAGATATGTTCGATCAGTTCGGTGCGGCTGACGACCTTGCCCTTGTGGTGCATGAGGTAGCTCAGCAGCTTGTATTCCTGCGCGGTCAGCTTGACCGGTTCGCCGTCCAGCGTGACGCGGCCCGAACGGGTGTCGAGGCGGACGGGGCCGGCGGTGAGCTCGCTGCTGGTGTTGCCGCTGGCCCGGCGGATCAGCGCGCGCAGGCGGGCGATCAGTTCCTCGGTCTGGAACGGCTTGGCGAGATAATCGTCCGCGCCGGCATCGAGCCCGGCGACCTTGTCGGACCAGCTGTCGCGCGCGGTCAGCACGAGGACGGGGAACTTGCGCCCTTCCTTGCGCCACATGCCCAGCACCGTCAGCCCGTCGATTTCCGGCAGGCCGAGGTCGAGGATCACCGCATCGTATTCCTCGGTCGAGCCGAGGAAATGCCCATCCTCCCCGTCGGTCGACAGGTCGACGGCATAGCCGTTCTGCTCCAGCGTGGATTTGAGCTGCTTGCCGAGGGGCGGTTCGTCCTCGACGATCAGGATGCGCATGGGCGAGTGGTCCCCGTTATCTTCCGGCCCGGATGTGGGCGCGCAAGATGAACGCGTCAACCGAGCCGGCGGTTTCCGAAAGACCGCCTATCGCGATACGCCGAGCACCCGGCCGGTCCGCGCATCGACGTCGACATAGGTCACCCGGCCATCCTTGATGAATTTCAGGCGGTAGGCCATCGCGGTCGAATCGTAGGCCGGGCCGAGATATTCGCTGCCCGGCATCGTCGGCAGCACGCGCCCTTCGATCTGGCGCAGGCTGAGCACGTTGCCCGCCCGCATCTCCTTGCGCGCTTCGCCCTGATCGTTGCGCTGGGCGAGCGCGGGCGACGCGGGGAGCGCCAGGGTGGCGGCAAGAACCGCCGATACGAAGGGTGCGACCATCTTCTTCATGACGACTTCGTGCCTAGCCACGGCGCATTGAACAACCCGTGAATGTGGGCCCCGCTGCCCGTTCAGGCGATCAGCGCGTCATCTCGAATGTCACCGAAACGGTGACGGCGGTGCCGACGAGGCCCGGCTCCACGGGCGTGCTCTTGGCATCGGCGGACACGGCGCGCGCCTCCATCATCTGCGGCATCGGGCGCCCCGGATTGACCGCTTCGCTGACCGACAGCACACGCACGCCGGTGTAGCCGGCCCAGCGCGCATACTCGGTCGCCTGCGCCTGCGCCTTGTCGAAGGCGGCCTTGCGGGCCTGCGCGCGCGGGGCGGTGTCGTCGTCGATCGAGAAATCCGGTCCGCCGATGTCGGTCGCACCGACGGCGACCAGCGCATCGAGCACCGGCCCGGTGCGCTTCACGTCGCGCAAGGTCACGCTGACCCGGTTCGATGCCTGATAGCCGCGGAACACCTGGCGCCGTTCGGCCTGGTCGTAATCGTATTGTGCGCCAAGATTGATGCCGGCGGTCTGGATGTCCTCGGCCCGCACGCCCAGCGCCTTGATGCGCGCGATCACCGCGTCCATCGCCTGCGCATTGGCCGCCATCGCGGCGACCGCGGTCGGAGCGTTGGTGGTGACTCCGGCGCTGACGTTGGCGATGTCGGGCCGGGCCTTGACCGTCTCGGTCACCGACAGTTCGACCACCGGCCCTTGCGAGGCGACCTGTACGTCGGCGGCGGCGGCAGGCGCCGCGATGGCGGCGGCGACAGTGGCGGCGGCGAGGGTCGAGGCGATGGTACGGATCATGTGGGTGGGTCTCCTTTGGCGGTGCAGGTGCCTTGCCCCCGGTTACGCCCCGGTGAACCGACTTGTTCCGCCAACCCGGTGCGGCTAGGCCGCGCCCGCCATGGCACAACCTCCGATCCTCAGCTGGGAAGGCCTGGGCCTGCAACAGGGCGGGCGCTGGCTGTTCAGCGACCTCGACCTCCACATCGGACCGCGCGACCGCATCGCGCTGATCGGCCGCAACGGAGCGGGCAAGACGACGCTGTTCAAGCTGATCGACGACCGGATCGAGGCCGACCGCGGCCTGCGCAAGGTCAAGCCCGGCACCCGCATCGTGCTGCTGGAACAGGAGCCCGATCTCGCCGGCCATGCGACTCTGATGGACTGGGCGCTTTCGGGGGAGCATGCGCCTGCGGTGCACGAGGTGGAGGCGATCGCCGGCCAGCTCGGCATCGACATGGCACGCGAAGCGTCGACCGCCAGCGGCGGCGAGAAGCGCCGGGCGGCCATCGCCCGCGCGCTGGCGCAGGATCCCGACCTGCTGCTGATGGACGAGCCGACCAACCACCTCGACATCGGCGCGATCGACTGGCTGGAGGACTGGCTGAGCCGGTACAAGGGCGCCTTCGTGGTCATCAGCCACGACCGCACGTTCCTCAAGCGCCTCACCACGACCACGATGTGGCTCGACCGCGGCGCGATGCGGCGCAAGGATGTCGGATTCGGCGGGTACGAGGCGTGGGAAGAACAGGTATACGCCGAAGAAGCGCGCAACGCCGAACGGCTCGACGCGAAGCTGAAGATCGAGGCGCACTGGCTGGAACGCGGCGTCACCGCGCGGCGCAAGCGCAACCAGGGCCGTCTGGAAAAGCTGTGGCAGATGCGCGCCCAGCGCGCTTCGATGATGGGCCCGCAGGGTGCCGCCAAGCTCCAGCTCGCGACCGAGACCGAGTTCAAGTCGAAGTCGGTCATCGTCGCCGACAAGGTGTCCAAAAGCTTCGGCGACCGGAAGATCATCCGCGATTTCTCGCTGCGCATCCAGCGCGGGGACCGGATCGGCATCGTCGGCTCGAACGGCGCCGGCAAGACGACGTTGCTACGTATGTTGACCGGCGGGCTCGAACCAGACAGCGGCACCATCGACATCTCGCAGAAGCTGACCGGTGTGATGATCGACCAGCAGCGCAGCCTGCTGTCGCCTGAAAAGAGCGTTCGGGATGTGGTGGCCGAAGGCGGCGACTGGATCGAGGTCGGCGACGGCAAGAAGCATGTGCAAGGCTATCTCAAGGAGTTCCTGTTCGACCCCGCCATCGTCGATGCGAAGGTCGGCACGCTGTCGGGCGGGGAGCGCAGCCGGCTGCTGCTGGCCCGCGAATTCGCGCGCAAGTCGAACCTCCTCGTGCTCGACGAGCCGACCAACGATCTCGACCTCGAAACGCTCGACCTGCTGCAGGAAGTGATCGCCGACTACGACGGCACCGTCCTCATCGTCAGCCACGATCGCGACTTCCTCGACCGGACTGTCACCGTCACGCTTGGGCTCGACGGCAGCGGGACGGTGGACGTGGTCGCCGGCGGATACGAGGACTGGGTGGCCCGCCGCCGCGAACGGCACGCGCCGGCGGCGAGGTCCGCGCGGGCGGATGCCGCGCCGCCGCCCCCTCCCCCGCCGCCCCCGCGCGCGGCGAAGCTCAGCTACAAGGACCAGCGCGACTACGAACTGCTGCCGGCCCGGATCGAGGAACTGGAGCGGGCCATTGCGAAGGGCGAAGACATCCTCGCCGACCCTGCGCTCTACACCAGCGACCCGCAGCGGTTCGCCAACATCAGCCAGGGCGTGGCCAATGCCCGGGCCGAAAAGGACGCGGCCGAGGAACGCTGGCTGGAACTCGCCGAGGCGGTCGAGGGCTAGCTCAATCCCTCGTCCTTCATCGCCTGCCTGACCGCCGGGCGTTCCAGGTTGCGCTTGCGGTAGTCGGCGAGCGATTCGGGGACCTCGATGCCGAACTTGTCGGCCCACAGCAGCGTTACGAACAGGTAGTTGTCGGCCACCGTCGGCGCGTCTCCCACCAGCCAATCGTTGCCGTCCATCAGCCGGTCCGCCAGGCGATAGGTTTTCGCCAGGCTCTCCTTCGCCTCGGCCTGCTCGTCGTCGCCCGCGCCGCCGAACAGCGGGCCATAGCCTGTGTGGATCTCGGTACCGACGAAGCCGATCCACTCGAGCAGGCGAAACATGTCCTTGCCCTGCGGCAGGCGCGCGGTCTGCTGCGCGATATAGGGCAGCACCGCCGGGTTCTCGGTCACGAGGCCCATGTCCTCGGTCTCGATGGCGGGGACATATCCGCGCGGACTGATGGCGTAGTAGTCCTCGCCGGATTCGGTCTTGTGCGCTTTCAGGTCGACCTTCACCGCCTCGTAGTCGGCGTCGCCTTCGATGAGGGCGATGTGGCTGGCGAGGCTGCAGGCGCCGGGGGAATAGTAAAGCTTCATGACAGGTCCTTTCGAAGGACCAAGCCGCGAGGGGCGGCGCGGGTTCCGGCGTCAAACCCCTTGCCCATGAGGCCTGCAGGGCGCAGGGGCGGGTCGATGACAAAAGTGTCACCGCCGCCAAAGCGCATCCAGCAGAACCTTCTTGCCGCCAGCGAGAAGCGGTTGCTGGCGTGGATCTGCCCGCGGCTTCCGGCCTGGGTGACGCCCGACGGGCTGACCGGGCTGGCGATCCTCGCCACGCTGTGCATCGGCTTCGGCTATGCGATGAGCACGTTCGCGGTTGGCTGGCTCGCGCTTTCTATCGGTGGCTATGTCGTCCACTGGTTCGGAGACTCGCTCGACGGGTCGATCGCGCGGTTCCGGCGGATCGAGCGGCCTCGCTACGGCTACCTCGTCGATCACAGTGCCGACGTGTTCGGCGCGCTCGTGATGTTCGTCGGCATCGGTTTCAGCCCGTACGTAGAAGCGGAGGTCGCGCTGCTGACGACGGCGGCCTATTTCATGCTCATGGCGCACACGTTCATCATGGCCAAGGTCGCGGGCGAATTCCCCATGTCGCACCTCGGCGCCGGGCCGACGGAGCTGCGCCTGATTCTGATCGCGCTGACGATCGCGATGTGGATCGTCGGCCCCGACGCGCGCTGGTTCGCCGGGCTCGGACCGTTCGACTACATCTTCGGGGCGGCGGCGATCGTGATGGTCGCGGTGTTCATGATCCAGACGATCGCCGCCGCGCGGCGCATGGCCGCGCTCGACGCAGCGGCCCGGCGGGATCAGGAAATGCGATAGAACTCGGCCACCCGGTCGAGCGCGAGGCGGAGCACCAGCTTGCCGCTCCGCGCGGGCCACGCGAGCGAACGTTCGGCGTCGGGCAGGCTCTCGCCGGCGCACACGACCCGCCACAACACGTCCTCGAGCCCGCGCCCCGCCGCGGCTAGCGCGCCGTCGAACCGCGCCTTAGCGGCGATCTGCCTTTCGCCCGGCGTGAGGCCGGCATCGCCCGTCGTCCTCACCCGCACCGGGTCCCACCGCATCGTGACACTGGGGGCCATCTGCGCCCGTTCGTAATCGGCGCGCAGGCGCTCGCCCGCATCGAACAGGCGGTCGTCGAGATGGCCGCGGGCATGGAGCCATGCGATCGGGGATCCGGCGAGGTTGACCGTCACCGAACGCCCGCCCTTCCCGACTCCGCCGCAGCGGCGGGGACCCTCGGGGGTGAGTTCGCGTTCAACCAGTTCGCGCATCGTGTTCTCCTCGGCTACGAAACCTGTCTTGCCAAAGCGGATTACCTGTAGGAAAGAGAAAACCGATTTGGTTACAGGTGCCCGATGATCAACCGCATTCGCGACATTCGCCGCGAAAAGAACATGACTCTCGCCGAACTCGCCGAGGCGTGCGACCCGCCGACGACGCCGCAAACCATCGGCCGGCTGGAAACCGGGATGCGCAACCTGTCGATCAGATGGATGGACCGCATCGCATCCGCGCTCGGCGTCGATCCGGAAACGCTAATCCGTGCCGAGGCGAACGCCCGCGCGCAGATCGTCGCGACTTTGGGCGACGGCGGGCCGGATGCGCTCGCAGCCCCGCGCGATGCGCTGCTGCCGACCGAACTCGGCGGCGACGAGATCCGCGTCGTGCTGTCGATCGAGACCAGCGCGGGCGAATACCGGGCGGGCGACCAGCTATGGCTTCGCCAGATCGCGCCTGCGAACGCCGGGCAGGCGATCAACCGCGATGTCCTCGTCCCGCGCAAGGGCGGGCGGTTCGCGTTCGGCAGGCTGATCGACCGGCAGGGCGGACGCTTCGGCGTACTGCCGGTGGGCGCCGGGCAGAAGCAGCAGGTGGTCGACGATCCGGCGTGGATCGCAGTCGCCGAAATGCTCGTGCGCAAGCTGTAGGGACCGAGCGATGCGCCGCGCGCTTTCGATCTCCACGCTCTATCCCAACGCGGCGAACCCGCGCTTCGGCACTTTCGTCGCGCGCAGTCTCGAAGCGTTGGCGAAACGCGGCGACTGGGCGGTGACCGTGATCAACCCGATCGCCCTGCCCCCCGTGGCGCTGGGCCGGTACAAGGCCGCGCGCGAGGCCGCGACCGGAGGGATGGAGAACGGCGTTGCGGTGCACCGCCCGACTTTCCGCACGATCCCCCGGTTCGGCGCCCGGTACAATCCGGGGCTCATCGTGCGCAAAATCTTGCCGCTCGCCCGCCGCCTCCATGCCGAAACGCCGTTCGATGTCGTCGACGCGCAGTTCTTCTATCCCGACGGGCCCGCTGCCGCCCGCGTAGCTACCGACCTCGGCCTGCCGCTGTCGATCAAGGCACGCGGGGCGGACATCCATTACTGGGGCGCCCGCGCCGACACCCGGCCGCAGATCCTGGCCGCCGGAAAGCAGGCAGCGGGCCTCCTCGCGGTATGCGGCGCGCTCGCCGAAGACATGGCCGCACTGGGCCTGCCCGCCGACAAGATCGCGCTTCACTACACCGGGCTCGACCGGGATCGCTTCCGCCCCCTCCAGCATACCCAGCTCCGCCGCCGCCTGTCGCGAGAACTTGCGATCGGCCTGCCCGACAATGCCCCGGTGCTCGCTACGGTGGGCGCACTCATCCCGCGCAAGGGGCAGCGACTGGTGATCGAGGCGCTGGACGGCCTGCCCCCCGATACGCAGCTGGTCCTGGTCGGCCGGGGTGACGACGAGGCGGCTTTACGGTCCCTCGCCGCCGAACGGGGCGTTGCCGGGCGGGTGCATTTCCTCGGCAGCCTCGACCACGATCTTCTGCCGCTCGTGCTGTCGGCGGCCGATGCGATGGTCCTGCCTTCGGCGAGCGAGGGCCTTGCCAACGCATGGGTGGAAGCTCTCGCCTGCGGCACGCCGCTGGTCATCACGGATGCCGGCGGCGCACGCGAGGTCGTAACCGCTCCCGAAGCTGGCGTGATTGTCGAGCGCACCCCCGCCGCGATCGCGGAAGGCGTGGGGCTGGTGATTTCCGACCCCCCGCTACGGCAGGCGACGGCGGCGATGGCGGACCGGTTCAGCTGGCAGAGCAACGCCGCCGCGCTGGCTGCCTATTACGAAACCCTGCCGGGCTGAGCCGCCCCCATCAGGCTTCGCCGCGGGCAATCTGTTCGGCCCGGTCCACCTTGGTTTCGGCCGGAACGAAGCTGTCGCCCCGCACCCCGAACCAGACCAGCAGCGGCGCCGACATGTAGATCGAGCTGTAGGTGCCGACGAAGATGCCGAGCGTGATCCCCGCAGCCATGCCGAACAGGCTGGCCGGCCCGAAGAGCACCAGCGGGACCAGCGCGACCAGCAGGGTCAGCGAGGTCATCACGGTGCGCGCCAGCGTCTCGTTGACCGACAGGTCGAGCAGTTCGGGCAGCGGCATCTTGCGATATTTCTTCAGGTTTTCGCGGATGCGGTCGTAGACGACGATCGTGTCGTTGAGCGAATAGCCGATGATGGTCAGGATCGCGGCCACGATGTTGAGGTCGAATTCGAGCTGGGTCAGCGCGAAAAACCCCAGAGTCAGCGACACGTCGTGGAACAGCGCCAGCAATGCGCCCGCACCGAACTGCCATTCGAACCGGATCCAGATGTAGATCGAGATCGCAACCATCGCCGCCAGCAGCGACAGCAGGCCGGTGCGGAACAGTTCGCCCGATACCTTGCCCGAAACCGAATCGACGCCGTCGATTCGCACCTCGGGATGCGCGGCCTTGAGCGCGGATGTAATCCGTTCCGCCATCGTGTTCGCGAGATCGGGGCGCGCGTCGGACCCTTCCGGCAGCTTCATCCGGATCGAGGCCTCGTTGGGCTGACCGAAGCGCTGGATGATGGGGTCGCCGTAGCCGAGCCGTTCGATCTCGGTCCGCATCGCACCGACCGGCGCGTCGGCCTTGCCCACGAACGTCACGCGGATCATCTGTCCGCCGACGAAATCGACCCCGAGGTTGAGGCCCTGCGTCAGCACCAGGCCCCAGCTTGCCACGATCAGCAATGCCGAGACGACGAAGAACGGCACCCGCCATCCCAGGAAGTGGATGTTGGTGTTGTCGGGAACGAGTTTGAGCAGTTTCATGTCCGCGCCCTCCTCAGATATTGATGTCGGTCGGGCGCGTGCGGCGGAGCCAACCGGCGACCCACATGCGGGTGATGGTGACGGCGGTGAACATCGAGGTGATCACACCAATGACGAGGACGACGGCAAAACCCTTCACCGGGCCCTGCCCGAACAGAAACAGCAGCGTCGCGGCGATGACGTTGGTGATGTTCGCGTCGTAGATGGCGCGGCTGGCTTCCTTGTAGCCGGTTTCCACCGCAGCCACCACGCTTCGCCCACGTCGTCGTTCCTCGCGGATGCGTTCGTTGATGAGCACGTTGGCGTCCACCGCCGCACCGATGGTCAGCACGAAACCGGCAAGGCCGGGCAGCGTCAGCGTGGCGTTGAAGGCCGCCATGATGCCCAGGATCATCAGCACGTTCAGCACCAGCGCGAGGTTCGCGTAGACACCGAAGCGGCCGTAGGTGACGACCATGAACAGGAGGATCAGCCCGGTGCCGATAGCCATCGCGCCGAGGCCCTTGCGGATCGAATCGGCGCCGAGATCGGGCCCGACGGTCCGTTCCTCGATCACCTTCAGGTCGACAGGAAGCGCGCCCGAACGCAGCGAGATCGCGAGCTGGTTCGCGCCGTCGACGGTGAAGCCGCCGCTGATCTGCGCGGTACCGCCGCGGATCGGCTCGTTGATGTTGGGTGCTGACAGGACCTTGCCGTCGAGGATGATGGCGAAGGGCTTGTTGACGTTCTGGGTGGTCAGGCGGGCGAACTTGGCCGCGCCCTGCTGGTCGAAGGTGATGTTGACGACCGGGCTGTTGTCCTGCGGGCTGAAACCCTGCTGCGCGTTCGTCAGGCTGTCGCCCTTGATCCCGCCCAGCCGGCGCACGGCGATGCCCTGCCCCGCCTGCGGCGTACCGTCGGCGAAGGGGAAGATCTGGCTGCCCGCCGGCGCGTTGCCTGCGGCGATGTCGCTCGGCAGGGCGTTCTCGTCGACGAGCTTGAATTCCAGCTTCGCGGTCTGGCCGATCAGCGCCTTCAGCGCCTCGGGGTCTTCCTGCCCCGGGGCCTGGACCACGATGCGGTCGTCGCCCTGGCGGATGATCGTCGGCTCCAGCGTGCCGATGGCGTTGATGCGGCGGTCGATAACGTCCTTGGCGCTGTCCATCGCCTGGTCGAGCGCGGCGGTGTTGCCCTGCTCGGTCGGGGTCAGCACGAAGCGTGTCTCGTCGATGACGCTCAGCGACCATTCGCGGGTCATGCCGGTGCCGTTGACGAGCGGCAGGATCGCCTCGCGCGCCCGGTCGACGTCGGCCGCGCTCTCGACCATGAAGCTCAGGCGATTGCCCTGCGTCGACACGTCGCCGATACGGACAGCGGGCTTCGCCTGCCGCAGCGCGGTGCGAACCGACTCTTCCATCGTTTCGAGCCGCTGGATCGAAAGCTGCCGCGCATCCGCCTCGAGCAGGATGTGGCTACCGCCGGCAAGGTCGAGGCCGAGATTGACCGCCGGATCGGGCAGTTCATCGGGCCAGTTCAGCCCCGACAGCGAGGCGATCGACGGCAGCGACGCGATCGAGACGAGGAGGATCAGGCTCCACAGCCAGACCTTCTTCCAGCGCGGGAAATCGAGCATGGGGTGTCGGTCTCCGCCGTCAGTCGTTCGCGGCGGCGGTGCCGCCCGGCGCGATGACGTCGCCGATGGTGGCCTTGACCGCCTTCACCTTGACGCCCTGCGCCAGTTCGAGATCGACGTAGTGCTCGTCCACCCGCACGACCTTGCCGACGAGACCGCCGGCGGTGACCACCTGGTCGCCCCGCTTCAGTCCCGCGACCTTGGCCTGGTGCGCCTTCTGCTGGCGCATCTGCGGGCGGATCAGCAGGAACCAGAAGATCGCGATCATGCCGACGATCGGCAGCCAGCTGATCCAAACCGGAGGCGCGGCCGCGGTGGTGGCGGCGGCGAGAATATCGAGCATCGTCTGTTCGGTCCGTTCGAACGAAGGGAAGGATAGGCGGAAGGTAGGCGCGAACCCGCCCCCGGCAATGGCCGCGCGCCTAGCAGCATCGCCGGGCGAGAGCAATCGAGGCGGACGTGTGGCCGCGAGGCAACGCTCGCCTCGGCGCTTGCCATGCCCAAAACCCGACCCTATAGGCCCGCGCTCCACTGGTCTCGGGACGTAGCGCAGCCTGGTAGCGCATCACACTGGGGGTGTGGGGGTCGGAGGTTCGAATCCTCTCGTCCCGACCAGTGGATCAAGGTTTTCAGCCACAGCTGCGAAAACTCGACCCGTTTTCCTTTTCGTTGGCCGATGTCCGATCTGGACCATGATGTAGGGCGCTTGAGAGGATTGTAATCCCTTCCACGGTAGCTCGGATATATTCCCGTTAGATCCAGAATCCGTGGACGAAGGAATTGAACGAGGCGCGCCATCGGGTAATCAGTCGGGGATGGAGACGACGCCCACCGCGCACGCGACGAGCTGGAGCCCGTATTGCGGGGAGGCGCCAAGCCCGGCGCATTGGCTGATGCACTGGAACTGGGACCCGGTTCTGCTGGCGATGCTGGCCGCCTTGATCGTCGCGGGAGCGAGATACTCGCCCCGCACGATGCGCAGCCAAGTCGGTTTCGTCGGAGCCATGGTCATCCTGTTCGTGACTCCCCTGTGCGCGCTCGGATCGGCGCTGTTCGTAGCGCGGTCGGTCCATCACCTGGCTTTGGCGTTCGTGCTTGCGCCGCTGCTGGTCGCTGCCGTCGGCAAGAAGGTCTATCCGCCCCTGCCGCTCGGGGCGGCCACGCTGGTCCAGGCGGCGGTGTTCTGGGCATGGCACCTGCCGACTCTCTACGAACTGGCCATGTCGAACGATGCGGTGTTCTGGACGATGCAGGTGACGATCACCGCCAGCGCGGCGGCATGGTGGGCGGCCGTGCGCCGGTCGGGCGCGCTGAAGGCGGGAGCGAGCCTTTTGGCGCAGATGGTCCAGATGGGCGTCTTGGGTGCGTTGCTCGTCTTCGCAGGACGGGCGCTCTACGCACCGCACTTTGGCACGATTGCCGCCTGGGGCCTGACGCCGCTCGAGGATCAGCAAATCGCGGGACTGGTGATGTGGGTCGTCGGCGGCGGTTTCTACCTCCTGTTCGCCTCGGCCAGGCTATGGCGGGCCCTCGGCCCGGATCCGCAGCCCCGCGCCGCATGACGAGCAGGCTGGGGGCATGGGCGCAGCGCTATCGCAGCCGCGGCCGCTACACGCCTGTGGGCGTCGCGTTCCACTGGATCATGGCCGCGGTGGTGATCTTTCAGCTCGGCACGGGATGGTGGATCCAGCGCTATCTCGTCGGGGGCGAGAAGCTGGCTGCCTATGCGCTCCATTCGCAGATCGGGCTCACGCTGCTCGTGCTGGGGGTGTTGCGGCTGCTCTGGCGCCTGATCGTTCCCGGTCCGATCAACGACGCGGACAAGCCCGGCCTGCCCTCGAACATCGCGCATCTGACACACGGCGTGTTCTACGCGCTCTTCACGATCCTGCCACTGTCCGGCTGGGCGATGTGGTCGGCGATCCAGCCGGCGCGTCCGCTATATCTGGCGGGTCTCATCCCCGTCCCGCCGATGCCGTTCTACGACCTGTCGCGGGCGTGGCAGTTCCGCGTGCTCGACTGGTCGATGGACGTCCACGTCGCTGCGGTGATCCTGCTCACCCTGCTCGTCCCCGCGCATGCCCTCGCGGCGCTCAAGCATCATTTCATCGATCGGGACGACGTGCTCGAAGGCATGTTTCCGGAACTGACCGACCATCGCCAGCACCCGCTGGGTTCGCGGCATACGCCGCCACCGCTCGCCGATCGGCCGGATGGAGCGACCGGCTGATGGCTGTCATTGCCGCCCCGCCGTCGCCGTACCGTTCGCCCGTCGCCCACGCATCGAGCTGGCGTTCCAGATACGCCGCACTCTGCCCCGCAAGCGGCGGATTGCCCGCGTTGCCGAGCCCGTCGGCGCCGTGGCAGCTGGCGCACGATGCGACGCCCTTGGGCGGAAGGTCCTCGTGATAGAGGATCGCCCCCGCACATGGCGCGGCCCCTTCCAGCGCGTCCAGCGTAGCCCAGTCCATTTGCGCGTAGTAAGCGGTGACTTTCTCGCGGGCGTCTCCATCGAGCCGACCGGCGATCCACTGCATCTGGGGGTGCCGGCGGGCGCCGGAGGCAAAGTGTTCGAGTTGGCGCAGCGCGTAACCCTGGTCGAGCCCCGCGATTCGCGGCGCGAGGTTGCCGTCGCCCTCTCCGCGCGTCCCGTGGCACGTGGAGCACGCTCCCGCCGCCCCGGCCGCACCGCCGCTGAAAGCGATCGTCTCGCCGGTCGCAGCGAACAGATCGGCGGTGATCGCGGGCGAGGAGCACGCGCTTGTCGTCAGGACGAAAAACGGCGCGGCAAGACAGGACAATCGCTTCATCGAACCGGTTTCCCACCTCCTGACTGTCCGGCCCGCCCGCAGTGGGTGAAGCTCGCCATCGCCGTATTGCTGGCAGCCGCCGCGGCAGGATGCAAGCCGCCGCCCGAAGGCCGGCACGACTTCGAACCCGCGGCCATCGAGCGTGGCCGTACGGTCGTGGCCGCGGCGGGGTGCGCGGCGTGTCACGCATTTCCCGACATAGACTGGCCCAAGGGGCGCGCGGGCCCGGACCTGACGGCCTTCGACGGACGGGGGCCCATCGCCGGCGCGCTCCCCAACACGCCGGCCAACCTCGCCGCGTTCGTCCGCAACGCGCCCGTCGCCAAGCCCGGCAGCACGATGCCCGCCATGCCGATTTCCCGATCCGAGGCGCGCGATGTCGCCGCCTATCTCTATGGTATCTCCGATGACTGACGCTTCGACCGCTTTCGACGCATGGTGGGGCTGGCCGCCGCCCGTTCTCGATCCAGCAGGTCCATACGCCGAAAGCGTGACGGTGCTTGCCTGGGCGCTGTTTGCGATGGGGGCCATCGTGACCGCGATCGTGGCGGCGGCGCTGTACGTGGCGCTGGCGGGACCCGCGAAGTGGAAGGCGAAACTGGGCGGGGAGAAGCTGATCTGGATCATGGGCGTCGCCTTTCCCGGCGTGGTGCTGACCGGGCTGCTGGTCTGGGGGCTGACCCTCACCGCCTCGCTGACCGATCCCATTCGCGGCGACGAACAGCGTATCCGGGTGACGGGGCATATGTGGTGGTGGGACGTCGAATACCTCGATGCCGCAGGCCGCGTCGTGCTGCGCGATGCCAACGAACTGCACCTGCCGGTGGGCCGCCCGGTCGTCCTCGAATTGAAGAGTGCGGACGTCATCCACAGCTTCTGGGTGCCGAACCTGTCGGGCAAGGAGGACATGATCCCGGGCCGCACCAACCTCCTCAAGGTGCAGGCGGACAAGGCCGGGCGATACGGCGGCGTGTGCGCGGAATTCTGCGGAGGGCCGCATGCGCTGATGGGATTCGTCGTCGCCGCGCACGACGATGCGGACTATCGCCGTTTTCTTGGCGGGGAGCGCATCGGCGCGCCGCTGCTCACCGAACAGCAGAAGGTCCCGGGCAGCCTGCCCGCGTTGGAGCGCAGGACAGCCGCCGGGCCAGTTCCGGCCGCCGCCAATGGCGGGGCGCTGTTTCTCGCCAACGGCTGCGCCGCCTGCCACCGGGTAGAGGGCACTGCGGCGAATGGCTTGTCCGGCCCCGACCTCACCCACGTCTCGCGCAGGCTTACCCTGGGAGCGGGGGTTCTGCCTAACAATCGGGGCACGTTGCAGGGCTGGATTACCGACAGCCAGGCGGTGAAGCCGGGCAACCGGATGCCGAGCTACGACATGCTGTCCGCGCAAGAGGTTGAGGCCATCGCCGCCTGGCTGGACACGCCGCGATGAGCGAGACGGGTTTCGATCACTCTCTCTACGACCGCTTCCCGACCGAAGGCCCTCGCCCCGAAGGCGAGCTGGAGGAGCTGGAACGCATCTGGTGCAAGCCCACCGGCTGGCAGCTGCTGACCGCGGTCAACAACAACTACATCGGCATCTACTACGTCGGCACGGCCTTCCTGTTCTTCGTGCTGGCGGGCGTATTGTCGCTGGGCATGCGGGTGCAGCTGGCCGCGCCGATGCAGGAATTCCTGCCGGTCGATACCTACAACCAGTTCTTCACCATGCACGGCACGGTGATGATGTTCCTGTTCGCGGTGCCCATGGTAGAGGCGATCGGGGTGCTGCTGCTGCCGCAGATGCTGGCCGCCCGCGACCTGCCCTTCCCGCGTCTGTCGGCCTATGCCTTCTGGGCCTATTTCGTAGGCGGCCTCCTGTTCTTCTGTTCGCTGTTCGTGGGCCTTGCGCCCGACGGCGGCTGGTTCATGTACCCGCCGCTCACCTCCATCGCCTACAGCCCCGGAATCAACACCGACTTCTGGCTGCTGGGCATCGGCTTCATCGAGATTTCCGCCATCGCCGGCGCGATCGAGATCATCGTTGGTGTCCTGCGCACCCGCGCGCCGGGGATGACGCTGTCGCGGATGCCGGTGTTCGCATGGGCGATGCTGGTCTTCGCGGTGATGATCGTGGTCGCTTTCCCGAGCGTCATCCTCGGCACCCTGCTGCTGGAGCTGGAGCGGGCCTTCAACTGGCCGTTCTTCGATCCCACGCGCGGCGGCGATCCGCTGTTGTGGCAGCACCTGTTCTGGTTCTTCGGCCATCCGGAGGTCTACATCATCTTCCTCCCCGCGGCGGGCTTGATGAGCATGATGGTGGCCACCATTGCGCGCACCGAGCTGGTCGGATACCGGCTCAACGTGCTGGCGATCATCGCCACCGGCTTCATCAGTTTCGGTGTGTGGGCGCACCATATGTTCGCTACCGGAATGCCGCGCGTCTCCACCGGCTATTTCAGCGCGGCGAGCATGGCGGTGAGCCTTCCCGCCGGCATCCAGGTCTTCTGCTGGATCGCCACGCTGGCGAGCGGAAAGATCCGCTGGTCCGTGCCTGCGCTGTTCGTAGTCGGCGGGCTGCTGGTCTTCGTGATGGGCGGGCTAACGGGCGTCATGGTGGGCATGGTGCCGTTCGACTGGCAGGCGCACGACACCTACTTCATCGTCGCGCATCTCCACTACGTGCTTATCGGAGGCATGGTGCTGCCGATGTTCGGCGCGTTCTACTACTGGTTCGGCATGACGAGCGCGCGGCCCTTGAGCGAGCGTGTGGGCCGCTGGGTCTTCTGGCTGATCTTTGCCGGCATCCACGTGACCTTCCTGCCGATGCACCTGACGGGCCTCATGGGAATGCCGCGCAGGGTCTATACCTATCTGCCCGATCGCGGGCTGGACCTGCTTAACCTCGTCTCCACCGTCGGCGCCTTCGTCATCGCGGCGGGCGTGCTGCTGTTCATCGTCGATCTCTTTCGCAACTTCCGCTTCTCGGCGGAGGAGGAGGCGGGCAACGTCTATGGCGGCGGCACGCTGGAATGGCTGCCGACGGGACTCTATTCCACGCGCTCGATCCCGCTCGTGAACAGCCGCGAGCCGCTGTGGCACGATCCCGGTCTTGCCCGGCGAGTGGAGGAAGGGCGCTACTTCCTTCCCGGCAGCGCCACGGGCCTGCGCGAGACGCTGATCACCAGCCCGATCAATGCCGAGCCGCAGTATCTCCAGATCATGCCCGGCCCCTCGCCCTGGCCGCTGGCGGCCGCGGTTGGCACCGCCCTGCACTTCCTGTCGCTAACGGTGCAGGCCTACGGCTTCTCGCTGTTCTGCGGCGTTGTCGCCATTGCCTGCGTGCTGCGCTGGCTGTGGGAGACCGATCGCCCGCTGAAGCACGAGGAGGCGGACGTGGGCGCGGGGATCGTGCTGCCTGTCGCCATCACCGGCCCTTCCAGCCACGGCTGGTGGGCGCTCAACACGCTGATGGTGGTGATGGGCATGATCGCCTTCATGGCAGTGTTCGGCTACCTCTACCTCTACGGCATCCACCCCGAGGTATGGATCGCCCCGCCGCCGCTGTGGCAGACCGCTCTGGTCACCGGTTCCGCTGTCGCCGCATTCCTGCTGGCGCGGGGTTCGCGCATGATGCTCGCGCGTTCGGCGAAGGGCGTGTTCCCAGGACAGGGCCCTTGGCTGCTCGGTGCGGTTGCCAGCGCTGCGCTGGCTGCGGGCGCATGGCTCGACTGGAGCGGGTGGTCCGACGTCGGGCTCGAACCTTCTGCAACCGGCCAGGGCGCAACGGTCTTCGCACTCGTCGCCTTCCAAGGCGTATGCGCCGCGATCGCGGTCATCATGGCCCTCTATCTCGGCTATCGCAGCGGACGGGGGCTCGTGTCGGGCCCCGCCAATGTCACGCTCGACATCGTGACGCGGTTCATCGGCTACGTCGCGGTGCAGGGTTTCGCGACCGCGCTGATCGTGCGGTTCGTGCCGGGGGCGTAGCGATGGCCGACGATTACAGCGAAACGACCGACTGGCCGGGCACGGCATGGGCGTTTGTCGTCTGGGCGCTGCATTTCTCCATCCTCTGGGGATCGAGCAGCATCTTTCCCGGCGACGACGCGGCGAGACTGGTCGCCCTCGTCGCAACTCTCGGGGCCCTCGCCGCGCTGGCATTGCTGTGGCGGTGGCGATCGCGAAAGGGCGCCGGCCGTATCTTCGCCTCGTCCGTCGGCATTGCGGCCGTCGCTGTAATCTTCGGCAGTATTCCCGCCGCGGTCGGCTGACGTCCGCGCGCGGACCTTTCCGGCTCTTCGCGGGTTCATTGCGTAGGTACTCACTCAACCGGAGTTTCCGATGCCAGACCCCGGAGCGAAATCCGCCTCGCTTGCCAGCCCGATCCACGCGATCCTTCTCGCTTTCCCCGTCGCCCTGTATCCCGCGGCACTGATTTCCGACATCACGTATCTGCGTACGTCGGTGATCCAGTGGACCAACTTTTCGCAGTGGCTGATAGCCGGTGCCGATCTGTTCGCGGGATTGCTGCTGGCATGGGCGCTCGTGTCGTTTTTCTTCGGTAAAGCACGCCGGGCCCGGGGGAGGGGCTCATTGTACCTCGTCGTCGTGGCGGTGATGTTCGTGGTCGGGGTGATCAACGCCTTCCAGCATTCCAAGGACGGGTGGGCGTCGGTCGGTACGGCGGGTGTTGTCATGTCGGCCGTCTGCGCCATCCTCGCCATCGTGGCAGCCTTCCTGCTCCATTCCGGAACCACAGTTCGGGAGACCCGCACATGAACCGCCTGTCGCTCGCGGCCCTGCCGCTGATCGCTCTCGTCGCAGCCTGTTCGCCGTCGTCCCGGGGGCTCGACCAGACCGGCCAGTCGCCCACCCTGCCGAAGCAGGCCGACAGCCTGATACCCGCAATCGCCATCGCGCCGCCGACCGGCTGGAACGGCGAACTGCCGACGGTTCCGCAAGGGTACACAGTCACCCCCATCGCACAGGACCTCAAGATCCCCCGTCAGATGCTCGTGCTGCCCAACGGCGACGTGCTGGTGGCCGAAGGGTCTGGCGGCCACGCGCCCAAGGTGCGGCCGAAGGACATCGTCGCGGGTTTCCTGAAGAGCCGAGGCAAGAGCCCGGTCAAGGGCGGCGATCGCATCACCCTGCTGCGCGACAGCGATGGCGACGGGCGGACCGATCTCCAGACCACTTTCATATCGGGCCTCGACGCGCCTTACGGCCTTGCGTTCGTGAACGGGGCAATCTACGTCGCCAACCAGGGGGACCTAATGCGTTTCCCCTATACCGAGGGTGCGACCGCCATCACCGCGCCGGGCGAAAAGGTCACCGACCTCCCTGCGAAGATCAACCATCACTGGACCAAGGCGCTGACCGCCAGCCCCGATGGCAGCCGGCTCTACGTCGGCATCGGCTCCAACAGCAACGTGGGCGAACGCGGGATGGATGCCGAAGAGGATCGCGCGGTCATTTGGGAGGTCGATCCTGCCGACGGCTCGAGCCGCATCTTCGCCAGCGGCATCCGCAACCCCACCGCGCTTGCGTTCGATCCATGGGGCAATCGCCTGTGGTCGGTCGTCAACGAGCGTGACGAACTGGGCCCCGAACTCGTGCCCGATTACCTCACATCGGTGCGCGAAGGCGGGTTCTACGGCTGGCCTTACAGCTATTACGGCCAGACCGTCGATCCGCGCGTCCATCCCCAGAAACCCGATATGGTCGCAAAGGCCATCAAGCCCGATTATGCCCTTGGCAGCCATGTTGCCGCGCTGGGTCTCACTTTCACGAATGACGGCGGAATGGGCGGGCAGTTCGCCGAAGGCGCCTTCGTGGGCGAGCACGGTAGCTGGAACCGCAACGACCGGTCCGGCTACAAGGTCGTCTTCGTGCCGTTTCGCGGCGGAAGGCCGGCAGGCGACCCGGTCGACTTCCTCACCGGTTTCCTGAAGGACGGCGAAGCGCGGGGCCGCCCCGTGGGCGTGCTTTACGACGCTCCGCGCGGGCGACTGCTGGTGGCCGACGACGTATCGAATACGGTCTGGAGCATCACGCGGGCCAACCGGGCGGGGCCGGCGCCTCAGGCATCGGCCAGACCAGCGCCGCAGGCCCGATAGGAATCCGCATGTCTCGCGACCCGAACGTCGGCTCTTGCGTTCTCAGCCCTCCGGTTCGCCCAGCGGTAGCGCGGTGGTGGCAATCATCTCTTCCATCGACAGAAGCGCGGTCACACTGAAGATGCTCACGTCCTCGATCAGCGCGCGGTAGAACCGGTCGTATGCCGCCGCGTCCGCCACGCGGACCTTGATCAGGTAGTCGATCTCTCCTGCTAGCCGGTGCGCCTCGACGATTTCGGGCCGCGCTTCGAGCGCGCTGGTGAACGATGCGAGCCATTCCGCGTCGTGCCGTGCGGTGCGCACCAGTACGAAAAAACAGCTTCCCAGCCCGACTTTGGCCGGATCGAGAACCGCGACCTGCCGGTCGATGACGCCAGCTTCGCGCATCTTCCGGATGCGGTTCCAGACGGGGGTCTTCGAAGAACCCACCTCCTGCGCAATCTCGTCGAGCGGGCGCGTTGCGTCCTGTTGCAGCAGGCGGAGGATCTTCCGGTCGAGGGTATCGATCCTGACGGGCATTCCGGTTTCCGATCGAATTGTAGATAGCGGTTGCGGTGAGCCTCCGTTCTTAGGAGAATTTTCCTTCTTTGACCAGTCAGGTCGAAGGATATGGGATATGGTTCTATATCGCTGCGATGCGCTATCTCCCCGTATTCCTCGATATGCACGGTGCCCGCGTCGTCGTGGCCGGTTCCGGACCGGCGGCCGTGGCCAAGCTGCGCCTGCTGCTGAAAACGCCCGCTGCGATCGAGGTGTTCGATGCCGAGCCGGGAGCCGACGTTCTCGCGTGGGAAGCCGGCGGCGTGCTGACGCTCCACCGCCGGCCGCTTTCCGAAGGGGACGTGGACGGCGCGAAGGCGATCTACCTCGCCGACGAGACCGCCGATCCCGGTACACGCGCGGCGCTGGAGGTTGCGCGGGCCAATGGCACACTGGTCAATGTGGTGGACGCGCCGGAGGAGTGCGATTTCCTCACCCCCGCAGTCGTCGACCGCGATCCGGTGATCGTGGCGATCGGCAGCGAGGGAACCGCACCGATGCTCGCGACGCGCCTGCGCGCCGACATCGAGGACATGCTACCCGCCGAGACCGGTCCGCTCGCGCGCGTTGCCGGTACGTTGCGCCGCCGCGCCGCCGCCGTGCCCGCGGGCGCGCGCCGTCGTGCCTTTTGGGCGCGGTTCTTCGGCGCCGCAGGTACAACTGCATGGCGCAGCGGCGGGCGCGATGCGGTAATCGGCGCGTTCGACCGGATGCTCGCAGAAGAGACCGCCCCTGTAACCGGCCGCGTGGCGCTGGTGGGTGCCGGACCCGGCGATCCCGAATTGCTCACCCGCAAGGCCCACCGCCTGCTGCGCGAGGCGGATGTGATCGTCTACGACAGGCTGGTTTCACCCGAAGTGCTCGATCTTGCGCGCCGGGACGCACGCTTCCTGCCGGTGGGCAAGATGCCGTTCGGCCCCAGCTGGAAGCAGGAGGACATCAACGCGCTTATCGTCGCCGAGGCGCAGGCGGGCAATGTCGTCGTCCGCCTGAAATCGGGCGACCCCGGCGTCTACGGGCGGCTCGACGAGGAAGTCGAGGCGCTGGACGCAGCCGGCGTCCCGTTCGAGGTCGTCCCCGGCATCACCGCCGCGGTCGCCGGGGCGGCGGAGCTCGGCCTTTCGCTCACCCGGCGCGGGCGGAACAAGAGCCTTAGGTTCCTCACCGGACACGATATCGACGGGTTCGCCGAACACGACTGGCGCGGCCTCGCCGCCCCCGGGGCGACCGCGGCGGTCTACATGGGCGTCCGCGCGGCACGCTTCATCCAGGGGCGGCTGCTGATGCACGGCGCCGATCCGGCAACCCCCGTCACCGTGGTGGAGAACATCTCGCGCGCCGACCGGCGCGAAGCGGTCGCGACACTGGCCGACCTTCCCGAAACGATGGCCGCCGCCGGTATCGTCGGCCCCGCCATTCTCTATCTCGGCATCGCGCCGCGCAGCGTTCGCAGCAACGCCGCCCGCCCCGAGCCCAGCCAAAGGAACCCGGCCCATGCCCAAAGCCGCTAGCCCCAAGATCGCGAGCGCCAACGACCTGCTGGGCGGGCAGGTCGTCTATCTCCAACGCAACGGCACCTGGGGCCTCGATCGCAGCCTCGCCGCCGTGTCGGACGACTCGGACGAACTGGAGGCGTTGATCGCGGCTGCCCCGCGCGAACCGCAAGTTATCGACGTGGCTCTCATCGACGTGGCGCTGGACGACGGCGAAGCCCCGCGCCCTACGGCACTGCGCGAAATCATCCGCGACCGGGGGCCGACCGTGCGCCCCGACCTTGGTCGGCAAGCAGCCCACGACGCGCAGCAATTCGACGGAAGCTCCTACCATGTATGAATACGACCAGTTCGACCGCGCCTATGTTAAGGCGCGGGTCGCGACCTTCCGCGACCAGGTCGCCCGCCGCATCTCGGGCGCGCTGACCGAGGACGAGTTCAAGCCGCTGCGCCTGCAGAACGGCATCTATCTTCAGCTGCATGCCTACATGCTGCGGGTGGCCATCCCATACGGCACGCTCAGTTCCGCCCAAATGCGTCAGCTGGCGATGATCGCCGAGCGGTGGGACAAGGGTTACGGCCATTTCACCACACGGCAGAACATCCAGTACAACTGGCCCAAGCTCGCCGACCTGCCAGACATTCTCGATGCGCTGGCAGACGTCGAGATGCACGCGATCCAGACCAGCGGGAACTGCATCCGCAACGTCACCGCCGACCATTTCGCCGGCGCCGCGGCCGACGAGATCGAGGATCCGCGCCCGACTGCCGAGCTCATCCGCCAGTGGTCGACCGACCACCCGGAATTCGCCTTCCTGCCGCGCAAGTTCAAGATCGCGGTGACCGGCTCGCCCAACGACCGAGCGGTGACCAAGGCGCACGACATCGGGCTCCGGATGGTGCGCGACGATGCGGGCGAACCGGGCTACGAGGTGATCGTCGGCGGCGGCCTCGGCCGGACGCCGGTGGTCGGCGTCGTGGTCCGCGACTTCGTGCCCAAGGTGCAGCTCCTCGCCTATCTCGAGGCGATCCTGCGCGTCTACAACCTCCACGGTCGGCGCGACAACAAGTACAAGGCGCGGATCAAGATCCTCGTCAAGGAAGAAGGTCTCGATACCTTCCGCGAACAGGTCGAGACCGAGTTCGCGAGCCTGCTCGAACTCGGCGGCGGACCTTCGCTCGTGCCCGATCCGGCGGTCGTCGCGAGGATTGAAGCCGCGTTCGCCCCGCCCGCGTTCGAGGAATTCGCCCAGCACGATGCCGATTTCGCCACAGCGTATGCCGAAAACGCCGAATTCGCCGCCTGGTGCGACAGCAACGTCGCCCAGCACCGCGTTCCGGGCTACGGCATCGTCACGATCAGCCTTAAGGCCGTCGGCGCGATTCCGGGCGATGCGAGCGCCGACCAGATGCGCGTCGTCGCCGATCTGGCCGAGCGGTACTCGCACGACGAACTGCGGGTCAGCCACGAACAGAACCTCATCCTGCCGCACGTTGCCCGCCGCGACCTTGCGACCGTCCACGCGGCATTGCGCGAGGTGGAACTCGCCACTGCCAATGCGGGCCAGATCGGCGACATCATCGCCTGTCCGGGCCTCGACTACTGCGCGCTCGCCACCGCGCGCTCGATTCCGATCGCGCAGGACATCGCCCAACATTTCGCCGACCCGGCCTATGCCCGGACGATCGGCGAGATGAAGATCAAGATCTCGGGCTGCATCAACTCGTGTGGCCATCACCACGTCGGGCATATCGGCATCCTCGGCCTCGACCGTGCGGGACGCGAGAACTACCAGATCACGATCGGCGGCGACCATACCGAGACGCTCAAGATCGGCGAGCGGCTGGGTCGCGGGTTCGATGCCGACGAGGTCGTGCCCGCTATCGAGCGGCTGGTTACGACGTATCTGGATGCGCGCGAGGGGCCGGGGGAGACGTTCCTCAAGGTCGTGAACCGGCTGGGCACCGCCCCGTTCAAGGACGCACTCTATCCCACCAAGGAGACGGCCGATGCGGCCTGAGCGCATTCCGGTCGAAGAGCCGCGTGACCTCGAGACCGAGGCGCTGGCGTTCCTGTCGCAGGCGATCCGCCGGGACCATCGCGGACGCATCGCGATGGTATCGAGCTTCGGCGCGGAATCGGTCGTGCTGCTCGACCTTGTCGCGCGGATCAACCGGGCGACGCCGGTGCTGTTTAACGAAACCGGCATGCTGTTTTCCGAGACAATCGCCTACCAGCGCGAGGTGGCCGAGGCGCTGGGGCTGACAAACGTGCAGGTCGTGCGCCCGACCGCGCTGCAGCTGGCAGCCTACGACGGCGACGGCACGCTGAGCACGCGCGATACCGACGCGTGCTGCAATCTGCGCAAGCGCGAGCCTTTGCAACGGGCGCTGGCGCCGTTCGGTGCGTGGATCAACGGCCGCAAGCGCTTCCAGAACGCGGAGCGTGCGCGCCTCGAGATGTCCGAGATCGACGAGGCGGGGCGCGTCAAGCTGAACCCGCTCGCCGACTGGACCTCGGCCGATATCGCCGAATACATGGACCGGCGGAACCTGCCCCGCCATCCGCTCGTCGCGCAAGGGTATCCCAGCATCGGCTGCGCACCGTGCACCAGCAAGGTCGCACCCGGAGAGGACCCGCGCGCGGGCCGCTGGCGCGACAGCGAGAAGACCGAATGCGGCATCCACTACGTGGAAGGCCAGTTCGTGCAGGGCGGAGGAATCTGACGATGCCGATCGTGACCCCCGAGGGCTTCCGCCCCGCCGACGCCCCGGACTTCGTGCCCGCCGGCGAGCTGCCGTCAGGCTCCGGCCTCGCTGTCGATTTGCCGAACGACGCGGATGCCGAAATCCTGGCCGCGCGGTTTGCCGATATCGCGCTCGTGCGCATTCCTTTCCCAGTTTACGGCGACGGACGCGGGTTCAGCCTTGCGCGCCAGTTGCGGGAAATGGGCTATCGCGGTCGCCTCCGGGCCAGCGGCTACGTGATCAGCGATCAGTTCCGCCACGCGCTGCAATGCGGGTTCGACGAGGTGGAGATCGACGACGCGCTCGCCGCGCGCCAGCCCGAGCCCGACTGGCAGCTGCACGACTGGCCGAGCTATCGCGAGAAGCTGGCGGGCGAGGTCATCGACGCGACAGGGGCGGCGGTCGGCGCATCAGCAGGATGAACGGCAGCGCCGCCGCGGTCACCCACATCATCAGGTAGAAATCGTCGATGTAGGCAATCATCGCCGCCTGCCGGTTGATTTCGCCATCGATCACGCTGAGCGCGGTCGTGCCTAACTGCTGGAACCGGTCCACCGTCGACACGTCCACCACGCCGCTGGCCGTTGCGGTCACATGGCTGGCGAGATCGGAATGGCTCGTCTGGATGTTGCGGGCGAGCATCATCGTCGTGACCGAAATGCCGATCGACGCGCCGAGTGAACGCAGGAGGATGAGGAGGCTCGATCCCTCGGTCCGCAGTTCCTGCGGCAGCGTGGCGAAGGCGGCGGTGTTGAGCGGGATGAAGACGAGGCCCATGCCGAGGCCCTGGATGAAGCCGGAAATGATCACGCTGCGCTCGTCCACACCCAGCGACCAGCCCGACATCTGCCAGAACGACAATGTCGCCAGCACGAAGCCCATGAACACCATCGGACGCGGATCGACCCCGCGCCGGGCGAGCTGGCCGGCGATCTGCATGCTGATGAGCGTGCCCACGCCGCGCGGCATCAACACCCAGCCGGTATCGATGACGGTATAGCCGAACAGTTGCTGCAGCATCGGCGGCAAGAGCGCCATCGTGGCGAACATCGCGACCCCGATCGCGGCCATGAAGATGAGCGCTACGACGAAGTTGCGGTCGGCGAACAAGGCCCGGTTGAACAGCGCGTCCTTGCGGCTCGTGGCGAGGTGGACCGCGCCGATCCAGCCGCAGCAGGCCATCAGCAGGGCATAGATCCAGATCTCGCCCGAGGCGAACCAGTCCTCCTGCGTCCCGCGGTCGAGCATCATCTGCATCGCGGCGATGAACACAGCGACCATCGCGAACCCGAACATGTCGAACCGGCGGATGCGGATCGCGCGCGAAGGAAGCTCGGTGATGAGGATCGTCAGCGCGATCGCGCCCAGCGGCACGTTGACGTAGAAGACCCACCGCCAGTTCCAGTTTTCGGTCAGCCAGCCGCCGAGGAGAGGGCCGAGGATCGGACCAAGCATGATGCCCATGCCCCAAACGCCCATCATCTGCGCTTGCCGCGACGGCTTGTTGACGTCGAGCATCGCCGCCTGGCTCAACGGGCCGATGAACGCGCCGGTCACGCCTTGCAGCGCGCGGAACAGCACCATCTCGGTGATGTTCTGCGCCAGCCCGCACATCATCGATGCGACGACGAAACCGGCGGTCGACCAGATGAACAGGCGGCGCGATCCGACGCGGTCGGCCAGCCAGCCGGTGATCGGCATCGCGACCGCGCTGGCGACGATATAGCTCGTCAACACCCAGCTCACCTCGTCGCGGGTCGCGCCGAGCGAGGCCTGCATGTGCGGGATCGCGACGTTCGCGATGGTCGTGTCGAGGATTTGCAGCAGCGATGCCGTCATGATGCCGAACACCACCAGCCAGGTGTTCGCGACAGGCAGCGCGGCGACATCCTCCGCGGGCGCGGCAGGCGCGGCGGGCCCCGGCTCGACCGGCTGCGCGGACTGGGCCGTCGCCAATGCGGGCCTAGTGCTTGCGGCCGTCGGTGAAGACGGTGACGTGGGTCGAAAGGCCGGCGATCAGCGGGCGCGGGCTTTTGGAATCGATGGCGATCCGCACCGGCACGCGCTGCGTCACCTTCACCCAGTTGCCGGTCGCGTTCTGTGCGGGCAGCACCGAAAATTCGCTGCCCGTGCCCGCCCCGATCGATTCGACATGGCCCTTCAGCCTGACACCGGGATAGGCATCGAAGGTGATCTCGGCCGGCTGGCCGATGGCCATGTCGGCAAGTTCGGTTTCCTTGAAATTCGCCTCGATATAGCTCGACGCGGTGGCGACGATGGTCGCGACCGGCAGCCCGCTGACGACTTGCTGGCCGGCCTGCAGACGATCGGCCTGGGTGACCCGCCCCGCAATCGGTGCGCGCACGTCCGTCCGAGTCAGGTTGAGTTCCGCCGCCTCGCGCTGCGCCCGCGCTGCGGCGACCGCGGGCAGGACGCCGGGCACTTGTGCGCCGGTGGCGAGCTTGGCGGCAGCTTCCGACTGCTTGCCCTCGGCCAGCCGCAACTGTTCGCGCGCCTGCGCAACCTGATGCTGCGCTGCCTCGTAGTCCGCCTTGGTGGTGAACCCCCGCGCCCACAACGCCGCCTGCCGTTCGTAGCGCGACTGCGCGAAACCGATGTCCTCCCGGGCGGCCGAGATATCCGCGCCCGACAATGCCGACGAACTTTCCAGCGCGGTCGCATTGGCCTGCGCCGTGGCGATCGCGGCATCCGCTTCGGCGACCTGAATGCGATAGGGCTGGGGATCGATGCGGAACAGGAGGTCGCCCGCCTTCACCTCCGCATCGTCGGCCACCATGACCGCGACGATCCGACCGGCGACCTCGGTGCTTACCGAGACCTTGTCCTGGTGGACGTAGGCATTGTCGGTCGTGACCTTGCCCTGCAGGCTCCACCAGTATCCGCCCGCCGCCGCGATCACGAGCAGCGGAACCGACATCATGATCGCGAGCCGCTTGCGCGACTTCTTCGGAGCGGGTTCGGCAATCGCAGTGTCCGGTGCCGCCGTCACGGTATCTTCGGATAGCGCGGCCGCGACGGGCTGGCCGTCCTCGACGGCGATTTTCGGATCGCTTTCAGCCATTGGCCACCAGTCCTTCGGCATCGCGCCGGCTCAGGTTGTCGCGGATCCGCTCGAGCATCGCCTGCAACGCGGCACGGTCGGCCTCGGCAATCCCGTCGAGCGCTTCCTCGAAAAGCCGCTCCGCGATGGGACGGAGCTGGTCGAGCAGCGCTTCGGCCCGAGGGGTCAGGAACAGCCGCCAAGACCGGCGGTCGGCCGGATCGGCGCGCCGCTCGACGAGGGCGGCATCCTGCAGGCGGTCGACCATGCGGCAGACGGTGATCGGCTCGACATCGAGCTGTTCGGCAAGACCGCCTTGGTTGATCCCTTCGTGCCGGCGCAGCGTCGTCAGGACCTGCCACTGCGGCCATGTGACGCCGATATCGCGCACCCGAGCGTCGAACTCGCGCCTCAACAGCCGGGAGGAATCGCCGAGGAGCGAGCCGATGTTATCCATAGCACTATTATTTATAACAGTGCTTATATTATGCAAGGTTTTCGGCCTAGAGGCGCACGCTCGCGCGCTCCACCAGTGTCACCGGAATGCGGGGCGCGGTGCCCGCGTTTGTATCGCATATTTGCGCCACCAGGATGCGACCCGCCTCGGCGAAGTCGGGCACGATAGTGGTGAGCGGCGGGTTCGAGTATTCGCCCGCCGCCAGCCCGTCGAAGCCGACCACGCCGAACGCCGTCGGCACCGCCATCCCGCTCTTCGCCAGTGCCTCGAGCGCGCCCAGTGCGATGGCGTCATTCGCCGCGAAGATCGCGTCCGGCGGTTCGGGCATCGCGAGAAGGTCTGCAACCGCCGTCCGCCCGCCCTCGACGCGGTCGTCGCCCGGCACCGCGATCGGCTCCATCGGAGGCAGGCCGTTGTCGGTGAGTGCGTCGCGGTAGCCGGCGTACCGCTCGGCGAACTGGGGATGAAGGTCGTCCACCGAACCGACGAACGCGATGCTCCGGTATCCGCCCTCGAGCAGCCTCTCCACCGCGCGAACCGCACCTTCGTAATTGGCCGCGCGGACCCATCGCCCGTCGTCGAAGGGGGCGCCCCACAGCGCCACCGGCCCTTCGGGCGCGGCATCGCGCAGATCCGCCCAGGCGGCGCGGTTGACGCTGGTACCCATCACGATCAGCCCGTCGGCCTGTCCCTGCGCGGTGTAGTTCCACTGGAACTCTCCGGGCTCCGACTGGAACGATACCAGCGACTGGTAGCCCCGCTCCGCCGCCGCGGCGCACGTGCTGCCGAGCAGGGCGTAATGGAAGGCACTGACCCGCGTGGGATCGGACCCGGCGCGCCCGATCACCACGATGGCCAGCGTCCCGGTCCGCCCGCTCCGCAGCCGCGCCGCACGCGAATCGACGTGATAGCCGAGATGCGCTGCGGCCGCCGCGACCCGCGCCCGCGTTTCCTCGGTGATCGCGGGCGATCCGGCGAGCGCACGGCTCACCGTCGACTGGCTGACGCCGGCCGCCTCGGCCACGTCGAACGAGGTCACCCTCGGGCGGCGGCCGTTATCGGACACAGGGCACCTCAGTCATACGCGACTCCGGCGAGGCCCTCGCCGCCGTCCGCGATGAACGCATCGATCCGCGCTTCGAGCTCGGGCAGCGGGACCGAGCCGAGCGCAAGGACGACATCGTGGAACTTGCGGATGTCGAACCGGTCGCCGAGCGCGCCTTCGGCCTTGGTCCGCATCCGGCGAATGGTCATTTCGCCCAGCTTGTAGGCGAGCGCCTGGCCGGGCCAGGAGATGTACCGGTCCACTTCCGTGCCGACCTCGTGCCGCGACAGCGCGGTGCGGTCGGCAAGATACCCGGTCGCCTTCTCGCGGCTCCAGCCGTAGTGGTGGATGCCGGTGTCGATCACCAGCCGCGCCGCGCGCCACATCTCGTAGCTCAGGCGGCCGAACCGTTCCTGCGGCGTGCGGTAGATGCCCATCTCCTCGCCGAGGAACTCCGAGTAGAGGCCCCAGCCCTCGCCCATGCCGCTGAAGTAGACGTTGCGGCGGAATTTCGGCTGTTCGCCCTGCCCTTTGCCACCCCATTCCAGCTGGAAGGCGGCCTGGAAACTGTGGCCCGGCTCGCATTCGTGCAGGGTCAGCGCGGGGATGTTATAGAGCGGCCGGCTGGGAAGGTCGTGCGTGTTCATCAGGCACGATTCCAGCCCGCCGCGCCCGGCGGTGTAGAACGGCGCGATCGCGTCGGGCACGGGGCGGATGGTGAATCGCCGGCGCGGCAGGAAGCCGAAATAGTCGGCGATCTTCCCGTCGACGCGCTTCACCACATAGGCCGAAACGCCCATTAGTTGGTCGGGCGTCCCGGCGATGAAGCGGGGATCGGTCCGCAGCGTTTCATTGAACGCGGCGATCGTGCCGGTAAAGCCGACCTCCGTCATCACCTTGCGCATCTCACCTTCGATCCGCGCCACTTCGGCAAGGCCGATGTCGTGGATCTGCTCGGCGGAAAGATCGAGCGTCGTGTACTGGCGGATCTGCTGACGGTAATACGCCTTGCCGCCCGGCATCGCCTCGGCCGCCAGCGTCTCGCGCGCCTGCACCATGTATTCGTCGCGAACGAAGGCGTGCAGGCGGGTGTAGGCCGGCACCACCGCACCCGCGATCGCCGCGCGGCCCGCCGCCTCCAACCGTGCCTTGTCAACGGGCGAGAAGCGCGCCGGCATCTCGGCGAACGCCCGCCAGAAGGGGCTCTTTTCAGGATCGTCGACGACATAGGCGGCGAGGCTCGCGTCGCGGCCGGTCAGCGTCACCCGGGGCACGCTGAAACCCCGCTTCAGCCCGGCCCGCGCGTTGGCGATCTGTTCGTCGAAGTAGCGCGGCAGGGCGTTCATGCGGGCGATGTAGTTCTCGTATTCGGCGACCGTCTGGAAGCCCGATCGGGCATCCCAGTAGCTCCAGAAATTGGAGTCGCTGTCGAACGGCATTTCCCATTCCGCGTATTTCGCATCCTCGACCGTCTCGGTGAGCACGGCCCGCAGGACCGCGGCATTGACCCGCTCGTCCGGTGACAGCGCCGACCGGTCGATGGCATCGAGCCGCGCGAGGAAAGCGGCGGCCTTCGCTGCGCGTTCACGCTGCGCCTCGGGCGTTACCGACGCGATCGTCGGTCCCTGCTCGAGATCGCCTTCGGACGTCTCGATCGCTCCCGACTCGGCGACGGTCCAGTTCCAATAATCAGTGTAGAGTGTGCGCAATTCCGCATCGGCGGAGGCGGGCCGTGTCGGAGCCGCCGAGGCGGAACCATATGCCCCGGGCGCAACAAGGGCGAGCGAAGCGGCGGCGAGCGCGATGGCCAGGCGCATTTTGACGTGTCTCCCTAGAGCCGCGCTTCCTGATGCCGGCACCCCGTCCTGTCAAACGCCAATTCCGACCGCCAGTTAGGGACAAAATGTTTTCCTACATGAACCGATACGGTTAAATAAAGGGTTTTGGTCTTGGAGATTCCCCATGCCCGTTCTCGACGCCATCATTGGCCCCCTCGCCTCGATCATCGACAAGGTCATCCCCGACAAGGCGGCACGCGACAAGGCGAAGCTGTCGCTTCTCGAACTGGAGGGAACCCACGAGCTACGCCGGATCGAGACCCAGCTTTCGGCGATCATCGCGGAGGCGCAATCGGCCGACCCGTGGACCAGTCGTGCGCGGCCGAGCTTCCTCTACGTGATGTATGCCATGCTGCTTTTCTCGCTGCCGGTCGGCCTCCTCAGCCTGTTTCAGCCCGACGCCGCCGGCCGTATCGCGGGATCGATGACAGCGTACCTGCGCGGCTTGCCCGACGAACTCTACGCGCTCTTCGGAACCGGCTATCTCGGCTACACCGCGGCTCGCCAGTGGGGAAAAATCAAGGGCGTCGAGCAATAGGGGGACGCAAGGGGGTGGCTTTCCGCGCGGCTTCGGCTATTTTGCTGCAATGCAACACGAAGTCGATACGCCGGAGGGCAAGGCGGCGATCTGCGCGCTGGCCATCGAACGGCGCCTCGTCCTCACCGCCCGTTACAACGGCGTGGACGTCGAGCTTCACCCCCACCAGCTCGTCGAGCGGAACGGGACCACCTACCTGCGCGCGGTGAACCCGGCGAAGAGCCGCCGGGTCGACGAGGATCCGGCGCTCGGGTTTTTCCATCTCGGCGGGATCGGCGATCTCGCTCTCAAGCCTGCCGTGTTCGAACCGCTGCCGGCGGAAGCGACGGCTCCGGCACGCGATGACGACACGGTGCTGGCGACGCTGTAGCTTCCGCCCGGTGGCCGGCCCCGCTATGGCCGGGCGATGAGCGATCTCGTCTACGTCCTCAACGGCCCCAACCTCAATCTTCTCGGCACGCGCGAGCCCGACATCTATGGGTCCGCCACCCTCGACGAGATCGCCGGCATGCTGGAGGACCGCGCCCGCGACCTCGATCTCGAGGTCGACGTGCGCCAGTCCAACCACGAGGGACACTTGGTCGACTGGTTGCACGAGGCGCAGGCGGAAGGCGCAAAGGCCGTCCTGCTCAATGCAGGCGCATACACGCATACCTCGATCGCGCTGCTCGACGCGATCCGCTCGATCGCGGTGCCGGTGATCGAGGTTCACCTGTCCGATCCGGCGACCCGCGAGGCATTCCGCCACGTCAGCTACGTCGGCATGGCGGCGGCGGGCGAGGTCAAGGGTCTGGGCCCGCAAAGCTATGTCGTGGCTCTGGAAAAGGCCGCGGCGCTCTAGCGTCCGCCCCTTGCCAGTCCGCTCCGGCCCGCGCATAGGCCGTCGCTTCTAATCGCGAAGAGGCATATAATGGCCGATACCAAGGGCGCTGCCGGGCGTAGCTCGGGCATGAACGTCGACATCGAACTGGTCCGCTCGCTCGCCGAGATGCTGACCGATACCGGACTGACCGAAATCGAAGTGGAAGACGGCGACCGCAAGGTGCGCGTGTCGCGCGGCGGCGGGGCGATGGCCGCGCCGGTCGCGATGCATGCCCCCGCGCCCGCTCCCGCCGCCCCCGCTACTCCGGCCGCGGCTGCCGCTCCCGCGGCGGAGACGACGGCAGACGTGGCCGGCGCGCTGAAATCGCCCATGGTAGGCACGGTGTATCTGTCGTCCGAACCCGGTGCCGCGCCGTTCGTGTCGGTCGGCGACAGTGTGAAGGAGGGTCAGACCCTCGTCATCATCGAGGCGATGAAGGTCATGAACACGATCCCGGCCGACAAGTCGGGAACGATCAAGGCGATCCTCGTCGAGAACGCCCAGCCGGTCGAATACGACCAGCCGCTTGTCGTCATCGGCTGATTTTTCGCGATGGCAATTTCCCGCATCCTGATTGCGAACCGCGGCGAGATCGCGCTGCGCATCCACCGCGCGGCGCACGAGATGGGCATCGAGACGGTCGCGGTGCACTCCACCGCCGATGCCGACGCGATGCACGTAAGGCTGGCGGACCACGCGGTCTGCATCGGCCCGCCGCCCGCGACCGACAGCTATCTCAACGTCGCGGCGATCATCTCGGCCGCCGAGATCGCCCAGGCCGACGCGATCCATCCCGGCTACGGCTTCTTGTCGGAGAATGCGAAGTTCGCCGAGATCGTCGAGGCGCACGGAATCACCTGGATCGGGCCCAAGCCCGAACACATCGTGACGATGGGCGACAAGGTCGAGGCGAAACGCACCGCCGGCAAGCTCGGCCTGCCGCTGGTGCCCGGCAGCGACGGCGCCGTGTCCGAGGTGGAGGAAGCCAGGGCGATCGCAGCCGAGATCGGATATCCGGTCATCATCAAGGCCGCATCGGGCGGCGGAGGGCGCGGGATGAAGGTCTGCGAGGCCGAGGACCAGCTCGAAACCCTGATGAAGCAGGCTGGCAGCGAGGCCAAGGCCGCGTTCGGCGATGCCACGGTCTACATCGAGAAGTATCTCGGCAATCCGCGCCATATCGAATTCCAGGTCTTCGGCGACGGGCGCGGCAACGCGGTGCACCTCGGCGAACGCGACTGCTCGCTGCAGCGGCGCCATCAGAAGGTGCTGGAAGAAGCGCCCAGCCCGATCATCTCCGACGAGGAGCGGGAGCGGATGGGCGGCGTCTGCGCCCGCGCCATGGCCGACATGGGCTACCGCGGGGCGGGCACGATCGAGTTCCTGTGGGAGAACGGCGAGTTCTACTTCATCGAGATGAACACCCGCCTGCAGGTCGAACACCCGGTCACCGAGATGATCACCGGCATCGACCTCGTCCGCGAACAGATCCGCATCGCCGACGGCAAGGACCTGTCTTGCAAGCAGGAGGACATCTCGTTCTCCGGCCATGCGATCGAATGCCGCATCAATGCCGAGGATCCGTGGACCTTCGCGCCCAGCCCCGGCAACGTCACCGCGTATCACGCGGCGGGCGGGATGCACGTGCGGGTCGATAGCGGGCTCTACGCCGGCTACCGCATCCCCCCCTACTACGACAGCATGATCGCCAAGCTGATCGTCTACGGCCGCACCCGCGAACGGTGCATCATGCGCCTGAAGCGCGCACTCGAGGAAATGGTCGTCGAGGGCGTGAAGACGAGCATCCCGCTGCACCAAGAGCTTCTGCGCCAGCCCGACGTGCTTAGTGGCGACTACTCGATCAAGTGGCTCGAAGAATGGCTAAGGGAGCGCGAGGCCTGAATTTCTCGTGCATCGGGGCAGTACCAAGCTGCAGGATCTGAGGAACTTTCGGGGTTTTTCGGAACGGACCGACCGCCCACCATTTCTGTTCGAGTGAACAGTAACGACGACGACAGAACGCGCGCCGCAAGCGCGCCCACACGGTTTTCGTGGCGCGACTACAAGGCGGTCCTCCTCCGGACCTGGAAGGAAGCATCGGCCGACAACGTCGGGCTGATGGCTGCAGGCGTTGCGTTCTACTGCTTTCTTGCCCTGGTACCTTTATTGGCGGCCACGATCCTAACGTACGGTCTCGTTGTCGACATAGAGACTGTCAGGGAACACCTGACGCGGTTGCTGATGGTCCTTCCAAGCGACGTTGGGCCTCTGGTCACGGATCAGATCGCCAACGTCGTGCGAACGTCGGAGGGGAAGAAGGGTCTCGGCTTGCTCATAGCCTTGGCCATTGCCCTGTTCGGCGCCCGCAATGCCGCCGGTTCGATCGTGAGCGCGCTGAATATCGCTTACGAGGAAGAGGAACGCAGGAGCTTCGTGAAGGTAAATATCCTGGCCCTCGCCATAACGATGGGGGCTGTCGTCACAGCGATTTTGGCCGCCATCGGGGTCGGAGCGATGCGGTTCATGCCGGACGCCCTGCCTGCGGCCGGAGGCCTGGTCCTCGTGTTGGGCCGACTTGTTACGTACGCGCTGCTCGGCCTTGCCGCTGCGACGGGCGCCGCACTCCTGTACCGCTACGGCCCCGCCCGCGATCACCCGAAATGGCGCTGGTTGACCCCGGGTTCGATCTTCTTCGCGCTCGGCTGGATTGCCCTGACTATCGGCTTCGGCATTTATGTCTCCCGCTTCGGCAGTTACGGCGCGACATACGGGTCGCTGAGCGCCGTCGTCGTCTTGCTTACGTGGATTTATCTGTCGGCTTACGTCCTCCTGTTCGGAGCCGAATTGAACTCCGAACTCGAACACCAGACGTCGCGGGATACGACCACCGGCCCCGAGGAACCGATGGGAGAGCGCGGCGCCTGGGCGGCAGACCACGTTGCCAGCGACGAGGCATCCGCGCCGGCCTGACCGGCTTATTGCAGAGGTACGCCAGGCTCGTGCTTGGCGGTGCGGATCGTCAACGAAGTCTTGACGCTGGCCACGTTGGGCGCCGGGGTCAGCTTGCTCGTCAGGAATTCCTGAAAGCTCTGCAGGTCCTGGCTGACGATCTTGAGGATGAAGTCGATCTCGCCGTTCAGCATGTGGCATTCGCGCACTTCGGGCAGATCGCGCATATGATCCTCGAACTCGCGCAGAGCGTTTTCAGCCTGGCTCTTGAGGCTGACCATCGCGAAGACGGTGATGGCGAAACCCAGCTTCGACGGGTCGAGATCGGCGTGATACCCGCGGATCACCCCCTCTTCTTCGAGGCTGCGGACGCGCCGCAGGCACGGCGGGGCGGTGAGACCGACCCGGTTGGCCAGTTCGACGTTGGTGACGCGGCCTTCGGCCTGCAATTCCGACAGCAATTTCCGGTCGATATCGTCCAGATTGGCCATTATCCCGCCCCCGCAAGTTCGCCCGCCGCCGCCGGCAACGGGCAATTAACCCCGCGCGGAATCACCGGCGCGGCTAATTTTATTGTTTCTGCCAGCAATTGTCCCGCTTTGCAACGCACCCTCCAGACCCCATGTCGTCGGGGACAGCGCGTGGTAGCCGGTCGCTTCCGGGACGGCATTGGTTCAGACCCGCCATCCCATAACGTCGGCATCACCGAACCGGAGCGCCATGCATCTCGACGACCGCCTCGCCACCGTGCTGCGCCACCGCGCCGCCGGTCCGCGCGCGGCTGGGACGCAGTACCGCCAGTTGCTCGACCTGCTCGGCAGCCGGCTGGCCGGACGCGACGGTAGCATGCTGGCGGCGGCATGGTTGCGGCTGGCGGCGCTGGGCGAGACGATCCCTGCGGGCGATCGCGCGTCCATGATCCGCGAGCCCGGCGTGCGCTTCCGCAATCCCGAACTGGCGCTCCACCTGGCCGACGACGAACCGGAAGTGGCGGCGGCCGCGCTCGGCGTCGCCAACCTGTCGGAAGACGACTGGGAAGCGCTCGTGCCGCGCCTTCCGATCCGCGCGCGCGGTTTCCTGCGCCTGCGCCGCGACCTGCCGGCCGGAACCCGCGAACTGCTCGAACGGCTGGGCGTGCGCGATCGCGGCCTGCCCCGCCCCGATACGATCGCCGACGTTATCGAAGTGCCTGCGGCGGGACCGTCCATTGCTCCCGCGCCCCCGCCTCCCCCGGCCGTCGCATCGCCGCCTCGCCCGATCCCGGCCAACGACCATGCCGATTTCGATGGTCCTGCCGCAGCTCCGTCCCGCCAAGTCCCGGAGACGGCTGCTGACGACAGCGAGATCGGCGCGCTCGTCAGGCGTATCGAGGCATTCCGCAAGACTCGCGCACCTCACGCCGGCGAGGCCGACCCGCGCTTGCCGCTGGGCGAGACCACGCACGAGACCCGCCCGCCGCTCTCCGGTTTTGCCTTTACGACCGACGCGGAAGGGCGGATCGACTGGGCCGACGGGGCTGCAGCGCCGATGGTCATGCACGCCTTGCTCGCCCCCGCCGCCGAGCGGGCCCGCGCCCGCCGGCCGATCGAGGCCGCGCGGATCGAATGGTTCGGCGCGCCGCAAGTCGCGGGCGAATGGATCGTCGATGCCAGCCCGCGTTTCAGCACGCCGGACGGGCACTTCGTCGGATACGCGGGCCGGTTCCGGCGACCGTCGGCCGCGGAGCCCGTCGTCGAGACCGATCCCGCCGCCGACCGCATGCGCCAGCTGCTCCACGAGCTGAAGAACCCGGTCAATGCCGTCCAGGGTTATGCCGAGATGATCCAGCAGCAGCTGTTCGGTCCGGTCCCGCACGAATATCGTGCGCTGGCCGCGGCCATCGCCGGCGACGCGGCGCGGATCCTGGCGGGGTTCGACGAGCTCGACCGGCTCGCCCGGCTGGAGACCGGCGCGCTGGAACTGGACGGGGGCAGCGCCGAAATTTCGGCGGTTTTCGGCGGCCTGGCGCGGCAGCTGGGTGAGGTTTTGCGGACGCGCGGCGCCGCCTTCGCGCTGTCCGCTGGCGACGCCCCCTGCTCGGTGCCGTTCGGCCAGCACGAGATGGAAGCGCTCGGCTGGCGCCTGCTCGCAACCGTCACCGGCGCGGCCGGAGCGGGCGAGACGCTGCCACTGGAAATCGGCTGCGCGGGCGACGTGGTGAAAGTCGTGTGCGCGCTTCCCCCCTCGCTGGCGAAAGCGCAGGACGTGTTCTCGGGCGCGGCGCCTGCGGGCGGTGGCGCGGTCAGCGCCGGAATGTTCGGCGCCGGGTTCGCCTTGCGCCTGGCCCGGGCCGAAGCGCGCTCCGCCGGGGGCGACCTCGTGTGCGAGGACGGCGCGCTCGTACTCACGCTCCCGCGCTTGACCGCCAGTGCCGCCAACCCTAGCCCCGTGGGGATGGACGCCGCGGCGGGTTGAGCGCCGGTGCGTCCGCCGCGACGGGGGAAGCGTAACATGGACCGGCCGATTACCGAACCGCCGCCGGCCGGCCGCACCGCCGCGTTCGACACCGGTTTCGGCCCGACCCGGTCTCTGTTGACCGTCGATACCGAAGAAGAATTCGACTGGGCCAGCCCCTTCACCCGGCTCGAACACGGGCTGTCGCACCTCACCAGCATTCCGCGTTTCCAGCAGTTCTGCGAAGGTCTGGGCGTGGTGCCGGTCTACCTCGTCGACTGGCCGGTCGCGACTTCGGAGGTGGCCATCGACCTCATCGGCAGCGCGGTGAAGGCCGGGCGGGCCGAAGTCGGCATCCAGCTCCACCCGTGGGTCAATCCGCCGCTCGAAGAGAACGTCAATCCGCGCAACAGCTATGCCGGCAACCTGCCCCCGGCACTCGAACGCGCGAAATTCCTTCGTCTACGCGACGCGATCGCCGAGAACTTCGGCACCGCGCCCCTCATCTACCGCGCAGGCCGGTACGGCTTGGGCCCCCAGACGGCGAGAATGATGATCGAGGCCGGCGTGCCGATCGACAGTTCGGTGCGCGCCAACTTCGATTACCGGACGGGCCACGGCCCGGACTACAGCCGGCATCCGCTCGTGCCCTATTGGGTGGACGAGGATCGCCGGTTGCTCGAACTCCCGCTGACGACGGTCTACTGGGGTATGCTGCGCCGTCAGGGGCGCATGCTTCACCCGCTAGCCGCGCGGATGCCGCTGGCGAACGGCGCGCTGTCGCGGCTGGGCCTGCTGGAGAAGATCGCGCTGACGCCTGAAGGCGTCTCGGCGGAAGAGGCGCTGCGGGGGATCGACATGGCGCTCGACGACGGGCTGCCGCTGCTGGTGCTCAGTTTCCACAGCCCTTCGCTGGCGGTCGGGCATACGCCCTACGTCCGCTCGGAAGCCGACCTCGACCGGCTCTACGACTGGTTCCGGCGCGTCTATACCTACCTCGCCATGCGCGGGGTCGCCCCGACGACGGTGGCGGAGATCATGCAGGCGGCGAAGCACTGAGCTCCGTTCGCTCGCCGGTTCCGAGTGGTCGGGGAGACAGGATTCGAACCTGCGACCCTCTGCTCCCAAAGCAGATGCGCTACCAGGCTGCGCTACTCCCCGACCTGTCGGACCGGTCCGGTGGTGGGCCCGGCAGGATTCGAACCCGCGACCTAGCCGTTATGAGCGGCCAGCTCTAACCGCTGAGCTACAGGCCCCACCCGGACGTGCCGCCCGGACCGGTCGGCGCGCGGTAGACGCGGGGCTGGCGGCTGGCAAGCATCACTGCGCTAGTCCGTCAGCGGCGAGCGCCCGTCTCGCCCTTCTCGATCGGCTCGGCCCGGTTGGCGAGGATGCCGACGACCTGCGTCCACACCGCCACGTTCTGCCGCAGGGCGGCCGGGTCGATCTTGTCGAGCGTGTCGTCGGGCGTGTGATGAAGGTCGAAGTAGCGCGTCCCATCCTGCTGCAGGTCGAGGATGGCCGCCCCGCTTTCGCGCGCGAGGTTGAGGTCGGCGCCGCCGCCGGCAACTTCCTGCGACGGGGCCACCCCGAAGCGCGCGACGGCCTGCGCCAGTTGCTTGTAGAGCGCGGGATCGGTCTTCGTGAAGTTGGTGTCGAGCCGCCAGATGCGGTCGGCGCCGAAGTCGCTTTCGAGGCCGGCGTAGATGGGCATGCCCTTGTGCGCGGCGGCATAGGCCTTGCTGCCCCACAGGCCGGTTTCCTCCGCGCCGGCGAACAGCACGCGCACGGTGCGCAGCGGCGGGCCGGCCTTGGCCACGTGCTTCGCCGCGGCGGCGGCGATGCCGCAGCCGGCGCCGTCGTCGATCGCGCCGGTGCCGAGGTCCCAGCTGTCGAGGTGGCATGCGAGCAACACGGGCGCGAGCTTCGGATCGCGGCCGGTGATTTCGCCGACCACGTTGCCGCTTTCGGTCCGGCCGAGATCGCGCGGGGTCAGGACCAGCTTCATCGTGATCGGTTGTCCCCCCGCGCGGGCGAACATGCGTTCCAGATTGTCGGCATCGGGGTTGCTCAATGCGCCGGCGGGGGTCCGCGCGACGCCTTCGGGAAAGGTCGTGCCGCCGGTGTGCGGGGTGCGGTGGTTCTCGGTCCCGATCGAGCGGATCACGGTCGCGACAGCTCCCTTGCTCGCGGCGAGCGCGGCGCCGGTCCAGCGCGCGGGGCCGGCAAAGCCGTAGCCCGATCCGTCCTGGGTGGGCTTCATGTCGTGGCTGATGAAGGCGATCTTGCCCGCAAGGCTTCCCGCGGGCGCGGCTTCGAGCGCGGCATAGCTCGGGAAATAGACGACTTCGGCGGTCAGGCCGTCGGGCCCGGTCGATGCGGATGTGCCGAGCGCGGTGATCCTGAGCGGCTGGGCATAGGGCGCGACGATCTCCGCCCGTTCCTCGCCCCGCACCCATGTGGGCATCTGATAGGGTTCGATGGCGATTTTCGCGAGGCCGTTGGCCTTGAGCCATTTCACCGCCCAGGCCCGGCCGCGCGCCTCCGCCTCGGTCCCGGCCTGCCGGGGGCCGACCTCGGTCGTAATGCCCTCGACGAAGTCCCATGCCAGCTTGTCGTCCTCCAGTGCGCGGTCGGCGACCTCGGCAAGCGCGGGCGGCCTTGGCGACGCGGCGATGGCGGCGGTGGACAGGAGGAGCGGCAGCGCGGCGAGCGCGAGGGTGCGTGCGGTCATGACGCGCGTGCTACCCCGCCCGCGCCCGCCTGCCAAGCGGCTTGCCCCCCGGCGCGCCAACCCCTATCTGCGCGGCCAACTCCAGACACCACGAATACCCGAAGGACCCACCGATGGCCGCCCAGTACGCATACGTCATGAAGGACATGACGAAGACCTTCCCCGGCGCACAGAAGCCGGTCCTGTCGAACATCAACCTGCAGTTCTACCAGGGCGCCAAGATCGGCATCGTCGGCCCCAACGGCGCGGGTAAATCGACCCTCATCAAGATCATGGCGGGTATCGACAAGGATTTCACCGGCGAGGCCTGGGCAGGCGAGAACATCACCGTCGGCTATCTGGAGCAGGAGCCCGAGCTCGACCCGACCAAGACCGTCCTCGAAAACGTCAAGGACGGCGCACGCGAGACGGCCGACATGGTCGAGCGGTTCAATGCGATCGGCATGGAGATGGGCGAGCCCGACGCGGACTTCGACGCGCTCAGCACCGAAATGGCCGAACTGCAGGACAAGATCGACGCGGTCGACGGCTGGACGCTCGACAACCAGCTCGAAGTTGCGATGGAGGCACTGCGCTGCCCGCCCGGCGACCTTCCGGTGACCGAACTGTCGGGCGGCGAGAAGCGCCGCGTGGCGCTGACCCGCCTGCTGATCCAGAAGCCCGGCATCCTGCTGCTCGACGAACCGACCAACCACCTCGACGCCGAGAGCGTCCAGTGGCTGGAAAACCACCTCAAGGAATATGCCGGCGCGGTGCTGATGATTACCCACGACCGCTATTTCCTCGACAACGTGGTCGGCTGGATACTCGAGCTCGATCGCGGCCGGTACTACCCGTACGAAGGCAACTATTCGACCTACCTCGAGAAGAAGGCCAAGCGGCTGGAGCAGGAAAGCCGCGAGGAAAGCGGCAAGACCAAGGCGATCCAGCGCGAACTCGAATGGATCCGGCAGACCCCGGCCGCCCGGCAGACCAAGTCGAAGGCGCGTATCCGCAAGTTCGAGGAACTGCAGAACAGCCAGGACAACCGCGCGGTCGGCAAGGCGCAGATCGTCATCCAGGTGCCCGAGCGGTTGGGCGGCAAGGTGATCGAGGCCAAGGGCCTGACCAAGGCCTACGGCGACAAGCTGTTGTTCGAGAACCTCGATTTCATGCTTCCGCCGGGCGGCATCGTCGGGGTGATCGGCCCCAATGGCGCGGGCAAGTCCACGCTGTTCAAGATCCTGACCGGCAAGGAACAGCCCGACAGCGGCACGGTCGAGATCGGCAGCACGGTCCACCTCGGCTATGTCGACCAGAGCCGCGACCATCTCGATCCCAAGCACAACGTGTGGGAAGAGATTTCAGACGGGCTCGATTACATGAAGGTCAACGGACAGGACATGTCGACGCGCGCCTATGTCGGTGCGTTCAACTTCAAGGGTCCGGACCAGCAGAAGAACGTCGGCAAGCTGTCGGGCGGTGAGCGCAACCGCGTCCACATGGCCAAGATGCTGAAGGAGGGCGGCAACGTCCTCTTGCTCGACGAGCCGACCAACGACCTCGACGTCGAGACGCTGGCGGCGCTGGAAGACGCGATCGAGAACTTCGCGGGCTGCGCCGTGGTCATCAGCCACGACCGCTTCTTCCTCGACCGCCTTGCCACCCACATCCTCGCGTTCGAAGGCGACAGCCACGTCGAATGGTTCGAAGGCAACTTCGAAGCCTACGAGGAGGACAAGCGGCGGCGTCTGGGCGACGCGGCGGACCGGCCGACCAGGCTCGCCTACAAGAAGCTGACGCGCTGACGGCGAACGGCGCGCACGGTCCGGTCACGCGACCGGTTCGCTGCGCGCCGGCTCGGCGGCATCGACATGGGCTCGCCACATCGCGGGGCGAGCGATCTATATTATTGATTTCCCGGAACGATGTACCGCGCCGATGACTGTGACGGCATGGAAACACGTCTTGTCATCGCCTATGCCCTCATCGCACTCATGGTGCTGGGGCTGGGAGCGCTCCTCTCGGTCGCCATTCGGCGACGGAACAGGCATCGGCGGCGGATGCGCCGCTGACCTTCGCAAGGGTGTAACCGGCCCGAAGACAGTTCGCGGGCGTTAAATCGATCGGAAGGTGGCGCCGACGCTAGGCCTCGTCCAGGGCGCCCTGTTCCGCAGCATCGCGGTCGCGCTGGTCCTGCCTGGCCCGCTCGGTCTTGAGACGCGCGGACATCGTCTTGCGGGCCTGATCGGCCAGCCCGCGCCAGGTCTTCTCAGCGCGCAGGTTGCGATCGCGAACGTTGTCGAGCTTTGCGGCCTTGGCCTCGGCCGCCGCTTCCTTCGCGCGGGCATCGTAGAATTCGAAAGTCTGGGACATGACTGCCTTTCGTCGCTGACGGGTACGAACTTCCCGGCGCCCCCATGGAGCGCCGGGAAGATGAAAAGGTGGTGCCGTCAGTCGGCGGCGGAGAGGTTCACCGCGCTCGCCTTGCCGTTGCGGCCGGTCTCGACTTCGTAATTCACGCGCTGATCCTTGTTCAGCGTGTTCATGCCGGCGGCCTGGACAGCGGTGATGTGCACGAAGCTGTCATCGCTGCCATCGTCGGGCTGGATGAAGCCGTAGCCCTTGTCGAGGTTGAAGAACTTCACGGTTCCGGTCTTGCTCATGGTGTGTTCCTTTCGAGAACGGTGCGCGCGAGCGACATTGCCCGCGCGGTCGTGCGTAAGGTCGTCTCGAGAAAGGAAGTCGCCGTCTGGGTTGCGCCGGGAACACGCGCCGGTGCGGGCGCGTGACGGTCAGCGGTCGTCAAATGCCGAAGTCCGTCGCTTAATTCGACGTCAGCCGGGCCACCCTAGCACGGCATGGTCCGATTGCCTAATCGCCGGTCGCTCGTGCCTCAGGCGGCGGCGGCCAACGCTGCGTCGTAAGCCTCGCGGTTCGCGTGGATGCAGTCGAGGTTGGCGAACGTCCAGTCGGCGAGCGCGAGCACCGGGATGCTGAGCGACAGGCCGAGATCGGTCAGGGTGTATTCGACCGACGGTGGGATCGTCGGGTGAACGGTGCGCGCCACCATCCCGTCGCGTTCGAGCGTCCGCAGCGTGCGAGTCAGCATCTGTTGGCTGATGCCGCCGATGTCCCGCTTGAGATCGTTGAAGCGGCGGGGTCCGTCCACCAGCGCTTTCACGACGAGCACGGTCCACTTGTCGCCGACACGGCTGAGGACCTCGCTGACGGCGCGGCAGGCAGGCTGGGCATGGGGATGCGGTTTTGCGGTAGGCATACGGATGTGACCTGGTCATCGATCTTTGCGTTCTTGTGCGCCCGATGTGGTCACTTATCTGGTGCTGGTCAAGATTAGTGACCACTCAACGGAGCCAGCCAGAATGACCATCCTCCACCTCGATTCGAGCATCACCGGCGATCAGTCCGCCTCCCGCAAGCTGTCCGCCGCCATCGTCGAGACACTGACCGGCGGCGAGGCATCCGCCGACGTCGTGTATCGCGACCTTGCGGCCGATCCGCTGGACCACCTGACGCTGGAGGGATACGCCAGCCCGCAATCGGCCGAAGCGCTCGCCGAATTCCAGGCCGCCGACACCATCGTCATCGGCGCGCCCATGTACAATTTCACGATCCCGACGCAGCTCAAGGCTTGGATCGACCGGGTCCTCGTGGCCGGGCAGACCTTCCGTTATACCGAGACGGGCGCGGTCGAGGGCCTGGCCGGCGACAAGACCGTGATCGTCGCGATCGCGCGCGGCGGCCTCTATGGCGAGGACAGCGCCCAGCGCAGTACCGAGCATGCCGAACGCTATCTGACTTCGGCTTTCGGCTTCATCGGGATCACGCCCCGCTTCGTCATCGCCGAGGGCCTGAAGATCAGCGACGAAGCGCGCGAAGCCGCGATGAGGGCCGCACACCAAGAGATCGGCGACTTGCGCGTTCCGGTCGCGGCTGCTTGAGCCAGATAAGGCTCAAACGAAACGACGGGCCGGAAGCACTGCTTCCGACCCGCCGGTTTCTGCCGGGACGTACCCGGCGCTGCGATCAAGCGATCAGCAGTTGCCCTGCTTGCCGTCGACGCAGTCGCCGACCGATTCCACGTCGGCAGCAGCACCGCGAACGGCATTGCAGCCCGAGAGAATGAAGCCGCTCGAGAGAGCGAGCGCGATGATGACCTTCTTCATGATATTCTTCCCTTCTTCCTTGACGCGACCGGCGCCAACCCACCTTGGGAGCCTGACACAAAAGGGATGACACCTCAGCGCCCCGTGAGTTCCCGATAAAAATGATACGAGAGGCCAATCGTTCGGTAGGGCGGGCAAATCGTTCAGAAAGCGGACAGCCAACCTGAACTAGACGGGGCTTCGTTAATCACGATCCGCAGGTGGTGGGGCGGTTCATTGAACGGAGCGATTCGATGACCTTCAAAACCTTGCTGCGCCGCGTCGGGGCTCCCGCCCTCGTCGGTGCGATGGCGCTTACCGCGCTCCCCGGCACCGCCCACGCCGACGAACGACCCGGCCGATGGTCGGCCGATCGCGGAACGAGCGACCAGGACCGCACCGAAGCCCGGCCCCAGGTACGCGAATCGCGGCAACAGGCCCGGGGCCAGCGCGCGCAAGCCGCTTCGCAACAGCCCACCGTCCGCGCTGCGCAGGATCGCACGCAGAACCGGTCGGGCGGCGGCTGGAACCGCGGCGACAACCGCAACGGAGTCGCCGAGCAGCGCTCGGGCCGCGATTGGAACCGCCGCGACAACACGAACAACAACTGGGGTCAGGCACGCGCGGCGCAGGCCCAGGCGCAGGCTGCGGCGCAGGCCCGCGCACAGGCCGACGCCGCGCAGCGTTCACAGCAATGGCAGCGCAACGGCAGCTACGCCGACCGGGCGCGCAATTCGACCTACCAGAGCGGTTATCGCGACGGGCGCCGGGTCGACCAACGCCAGGATCGCTATCAGCAGCAGAACGCCTACCGCAGCGGCTACCGCGACGGCGTGCGGACCGACAACTATCGCGACGGTCGCTCAGGCAACGACTACCGCTATGACGGACGCAATTACCAGCGCTGGTCGAACGACTGGCGGCGAGACAATCGGTACAACTGGTATGGGTATCGCAACGCCAACCGCAACGTGTTCCGGCTCGGCACCTATTACTCGCCGTATCGCAATTACCGGTACAGCCGCGTCGGCATCGGTTTCACGCTGGGCAGCCTGTTCTACGGCAACAACTACTGGATCAACGATCCGTGGCAGTATCGCTTGCCGCCGGCGTACGGACCCTATCGCTGGATCCGCTACTACGACGATGCCCTGCTGGTGAACGTCTACACGGGCCAGGTCGCTGACGTGATCCACGACTTCTTCTGGTGACGCGTTTTCCGGCGCGGGATTGAGTGGCCCGTTTCGGATGAACTGAACCCCCGCCTGGCTCGCGCCGGCGGGGGTTCTTTGTTGCTCGAACGGTAACCCGGATCAGGCCTTGGGCGTACCGAAGGGCAGCATCCGGAACAGCTCCCCGTTCTTGTCCCAGAACGTGTGCTTGAGCGCGGCGAGGATGTGGAGGCCGGCAAAATAGATCAGGATCATGCCGCCCGTCGCGTGCACTTCAAAGATCGTGTGGCCCAGCTTCTCGTTCTGGCCCACCGGCAGGGCCGGAATCGTGAAGAGCCCGAAGAAGTCGATCCCCTCCCCGTCCATCGAACTGGCGATCCATGCGCCGAGCGGCAGGCCGATGATGAGGACGTAGAAGATGATGTGCACGGTCTTGCCGAGCACGCGTTCCCAGTTCGAGATGTCGGACGGCATCGCCGGGTACTTGTGCGTCACGCGCCATAGCAGGCGGCCCACCGACAGGATGAGGATCGTCATTCCGATCGCCATGTGCAGCCCCATCGTCTCCTGCGATGCCGCGCGGCTCAGCCCCCCTTCTTCCGCCGCTTCGGCGAGACGCCAGTTCCAGATGACCAGTGCCGCGATCGTCCAGTGGAACACCATCGCCACGCTCGAATAACGCGGTCCCCGGTCGGCTCTTTCCATTTGTATCTCCCAGGCGCCCTTGACCTTCGGTCTTAACGGCGGGTTTTCGCCTCGCAAGCGGCTTGCTATCGCACCACGCATGGCGACCACCGAAACGATTCCCGACAAGGACGCGCTCCGCCGTCTCGGAGAGACCGTCCGCAACCGGCTGACCGGCCATCCGCGCGTCTACAAGGTGCCGACCGACAAGGCGGAAATCTTCGCCGTGGGCGACTTCCTGAGCGCGGAGGAATGCGCGCGGTTCATCCGCATGACCGATACCGTGGCCCGGCCGAGCTCGCTCTACGACCAGGATTATTCGACCGGGTTCCGCACGAGCTATTCGGGCGATCTCGACGCGCACGATCCGCTCGTCAAATCGGTCAGCCGCCGCATCGACGACCTGCTCGGCATCAATCCCATCTGCGGCGAGACGATCCAGGCGCAGCGGTACTATCCCGGACAGCAGTTTCAGGCGCACAACGACTGGTTCTACACCGACCAAGACTACTGGAAGGGCGAGCGCAAGCGTGGCGGCCAGCGCAGCTGGACCGCCATGGCGTTCCTCAACACCGTGGAGGCCGGCGGCGAGACACATTTCGTCGAGGTAGGCGCGAAGATCGAGCCCAAGCCGGGCGTCCTCCTGATCTGGAACAACGCCCTGCCCGACGGCAGCCCGAACGAGAACACGCTCCACGCCGGAACGCCGGTGGAGGCAGGTGTAAAGTACGTCCTGACGAAGTGGTACCGAACGCGCAAATGGACCTGACCGCCCTTAGTCTTGGCGGGACAGCGCCTCCGCGATCAGGGCGCGGGTTTCGGGAACGCCGTAGAGCGCGATGAAGCTGCCCATGCGCGGTCCCTGCGCACTGCCGAGCAGGGTCTCGTACAGCGCGCGGAACCAGTCGCGCAGGCTCGCAAAGCCGAATTCCTCGCGCTTGCCGATCTCATAGACCATCGTCTGCAGATTTTCGGCGGAGATGCCGGGATCCGCCGCGGCGAGCTGGCGGTCGAGTTCGCGCAAGGCCTCCGCCTCGTGTTCGTCGGGCGCGCGCCGCGACAGGGTCGGCGCCACGAAGTCGCGGTTGTAGGCGAGCGCGGTGGTCACCAGCGCGTCGAGTTCCGGGTGCGCCGCCGGGTCGGCATCGTCCACGTAGTTGCCGAGATAGGACCAAACCTGCTCGCGGCTCGCCTGCGGACCCAGCACGCCGATGAGGTTGAGCAGCAGCGCATACGTGACCGGCAGCGTGTCCCCCGCGCCGGTCCCGTCCCCCGTCGTGCGGAGCAGGTGCCACACCGGATTCCCGAGTTGCTTGTCGAGTTCCTGGTCCGCAAGGTTGCCGCGGAACTGCCAGTAATCGTCGACCGCGCGCGGGATGACGCCGGCGTGCAGGCTCTTGGCGCTCTTGGGGTTGGGAAAGATGTAGAACGCCAGGCTGTCGTCGCTGCCGTAGGTCAGCCATTCCTCGATGGTCAGGCCATTGCCCTTGGACTTGGAAATCTTTTCGCCGTTCGCGTCGAGGAACAGTTCGTAGATCAGCCCTTCCGGCTTGCGGCCGCCGAGGACCTGCGCGATCTTGCCAGACTGCACGCCGCTGTCGGTCAGGTCCTTGCCGTACATTTCGTAGTCGACGCCGAGTTCGACCCAGCGCATTGCCCAGTCGACCTTCCACTGAAGCTTCGACCGGCCGCCCAATGCCGATTGCTCGACCGTGCTGCCGTCCTCGTCGGTGAAGCGGATCGTGCCGCCTTGCGCATCGACGACCTCCACCGGCACCTGCAGCACGGTGCCGCTCTTGGGACTGATCGGCAGCACGGGCGAATAGGTCGCGGCGCGTTCGGCACGCAGCGTCGGCAGCATGATGTCGAGGATCGCCTGATAATTGCGCAGGACCTTGCGCAAACCCTCGTCGAAAGCGCCGGAGTTGTAGCGGTCGGCCGACGATACGAATTCGTAGTCGAAACCGAACCGGTCGAGGAATTCGCGCAGGCGCTCGTTGTTGTGGCTGGCGAAGCTGCCGTTCGAACCGAAGGGGTCGGGAATGCGGCTGAGCGGCATCCCGAGATGGCGGCCGAGCATCTCCTTGTTCGGCACGTTGTCGGGCACCTTGCGCAGCCCGTCCATGTCGTCGCTGAACGCCACCAGCCGGGTCGGCGCGCCGCCCGTCAGCGCCTCGAACGCGCGGCGCACGAGCGTAGTGCGCAAAACCTCCTGGAAGGTGCCGATATGCGGCAGCCCGCTCGGCCCGTAGCCGGTTTCGAACAGCACCGGCTGCCCGTCGGGCCGGACGCCGTCGGGATAGCGCTTGAGGATCTTGCGCGCTTCCTCGAATGGCCAGGCCTTGGAAGTGCGGGCGGCGTCCGTGAGAGCGGTATCGGTCATAACGGCCCGCGATTGGCGTAGCGCCGGTGAAACCGCAAGCATACATTGGCACGGTTCCCGTTGTGTTCTAGGGAGCCCGAGATGAGCGAACCCGTCGCCCTGCCCGCCCTTCACGCCAGCCACGCCGGAACGTGGCTGCGCGACGGATTCGCGACCCGCGGGTGTTCGAAGGGCGAAGCCGTCACCGCCGCGGCCGATACCCCGCTGCTGCTGCTGAACGCGCCGCTCGTCGCCAACCGGCTCGGCTATCCCGACCTGTCGGGGCTCGACCTGCTCGAACTGTTCGCCTTCGTGCACCCCGCGCGCTTCGCCGTGCCGACCGCGAAGGGGCTCGCCCACGCGCTGGGGATGGAGGAACCGGCCGCCGACGACGCCGTGCCCGCATTCCTGCAGTCCGCCGCCGGCCGGCTCATCGCGACCTGCGAGAGCGGCGACTGGCCCGAGCGCGAAGGAGCGTGGTCGACCCTCCAGTCGCTGCTGCGCCTGCGCTGGCCGTGGGCGCAGGTCCTCCTCCCCTATGTCCGCAAGCCCGAGCGGGCCGAGCGCTGGCTCTTCGCGCGCCTGCCGGAATGGGAGGAGACGCCCGAACGGCCCCAGCCCGCGCAAGTGCTGATCGAGGAACCCGAGGTCGAAGCCCGGCTCGCCCGCCTCACCGGCGAAGGGGCGGAACGGCGCGAGGGGCAACGCCTCTATTCCCGCGACGCGGGCAGCGTGTTTGCGCCCCGACCGAAACGCGGCGTCCCGCACGTCCTCCTGGCGCAGGCGGGAACCGGCATCGGCAAGACGCTCGGCTACCTCGCGCCAGCCTCGCTCTGGGCGGAGAAGTCCGGCGGCACGGTGTGGGTCAGCACCTTCACCAAGAACCTCCAGCGCCAGTTGCGGCGAGAGAGCGGGCGCGCCTGGCCCGCCGCGAGGACCGACGGCAGCCGGCCGGTGGTGGTGCGAAAGGGGCGCGAGAACTACCTCTGCCTGCTCAACCTCGAGGACGCGCTGCAGGGCGGCTTCGGCGGGCGCGCGGCGATCCTCGCGCAGCTCGTGGCCCGGTGGGCGGCGTTCAGCCAGGATGGCGACATGATCGGCGGCGACCTACCCGGCTGGCTGGGCACGCTGTTCAGGAAGCGCGGGATTGCGGCCCTGACCGACCAGCGCGGCGAGTGCGTCTATGCCGGCTGCCCGCATTACCGGAAGTGTTTCATCGAACATGCCGCGCGCGCATCGGCGCAGGCCGATCTCGTGATCGCGAACCACGCACTGGTGATGGTCAACGCCGCGCGCGGACGCGACCATGCGCAGCGTCCGACCCGCATCGTGTTCGACGAAGGGCACCATGTGTTCGAGGCGGCCGACAGTACGTTCGCCGCGGCGCTGACGGGACAGGAGGCGATCGAGCTCCGCCGCTGGATCGTCGGTCCGGAGAAAAACAGCCGCGGCCGCCGCCGCGGGCTCGCCGCGCGGCTGGCCGACGTCGCCAGCTACGACGAGGCGGGCGGCAAGGCGATCGAGGCGGCGCTAGCCGCGGCGCAGGACCTGCCGAGCGACGGGTGGCTACAGCGGCTGGGCGAGGGAACGCCGTTCGGCCCTCTCGAGGCGCTGCTCGGTGCGGTGCGCGCGGCGACCTATGCCCGCGACGAGAGCGGCGGGCAGGAGGCGGGCTACGGCATCGAGACGGAAGCCGCCGGCCTCGACGGGCCGGTGGTCGAACTGGCCGCGCAGGCGGCGGGCGCGCTGGCGGCGATCCGGTCGCCCTTGCTGCGGCTCGGCGGGCGGCTGGAAGCGATTCTCGCCGATCCGCCCGACTGGCTCGACGCGCAGGGACGGGCGCGGATCGAAGGGGCGCGCCATTCGCTGCAATGGCGGTGCGATCTGCTGGCGGCCTGGGAAGCGCTGCTCGACCGGCTGGGCGGACCGGGCGATCCGGAATTCGTCGACTGGCTTGCGGTCGAACGCAACGAAGCGCGCGAGTTCGACATCGGGCTCCACCGCCACTGGCTCGATCCGATGAAGCCGTTCGCCCACGTCGTGCTCGAGCCCGCGCACGGGGTCATGCTGACGAGCGCGACGCTGAAGGACGGGCCCGACTGGGAGGCCGCGATCGCGCGCAGCGGCGCGGGCCACCTCGACCTCGTCCCGCGGATGAGCGAGGCGGAAAGCCCGTTCGATTATGCCGCCAATGCCGAGGTGCTGATCGTCACCGACGTCCAGCGCGGCGACATCCCGGCGCTCGCGGGCGCATACGGCCGGATCGTCGAGGCCAGCGGCGGGGGCGTGCTCGGACTGTTTACCGCCATTCGCCGTCTGCGCGCCGTGCACGGCCGCATCGCGGACCGGCTCGCGCGTTCCGGCCTGCCGCTCTACTCGCAGCACGTCGACCCGATCGACACCGGCACGCTGGTGGACATCTTCCGCGACGACCCGGCTGCCAGCCTGCTGGGCACCGATGCCTTGCGCGACGGGGTGGATGTGCCGGGCCATTCGCTTCGGTGCGTCGTGATGGAGCAGGTGCCCTGGCCGCGCCCGACGATCCTGCACCGCGCACGCCGTGCGGCGAACGGCGGCAGCGCCTACGACGACCGGCTTATCCGCGCACGGCTGGCGCAGGCGTTTGGCCGGCTGATCCGCAGCAAGGACGATCGCGGACATTTCGTCGTGCTTTCGCCAGCCTTCCCGAGCCGCCTGCTGACCGCGTTCCCGGCAGGCACGCCGGTCATCCGCTGCACGCTCGACGAGGCTTTACAACGCCTCGCCGGTTCGCGAGACGGCAGCGATACGCTCGCCCTTCCGGCGGCGGCCCGAGAGGATACGCTCCCCTGACCAAGCTGCTCGGCCTGCTGCGCCACGCCAAGTCCGACTGGGACGACATCGGCCAGCGCGACTTCGACCGCGGTCTTAACGATCGCGGACGGCGGGGCGCGGCGCTGATCGGTGCGCATATTCGCGACCACGGGGTGCGGTGGGACGCGCTGCTCGCCAGTCCCGCCGAACGCGTGAAGGCGACGCTGGAGGCCGCCGGGCTCGGCCTCGCGCCGCGCTACGACCAGCGCGCCTACCTCGCCGACGCGGCGACCCTGCTCGACGTCGTACGCGAGAAGGCGGGCGATGCAGATGCCGTGCTGCTGTCGGGCCACAATCCCGGGCTGCAGGACCTGCTCCTCGAACTCGTGCCGCCGGCGAACGAGAACGACCTGTTCGACGAGGCTTCGGTCAAGTTCCCCACCGCGACGTTCGCCGTGCTCGAACTCGCGATCGACGACTGGGCGGACATCGACGGGGAATGCGGCAAGCTCGTCCACTTCGCGCGGCCCCGCGATCTCGACCTGGAACTCGGCCCGGAACACTGATCGCGCGGGATCAGAGCAGCGAAGTCTGCGCCGGCCGTTCCCCCGACACCCACAGCGCATCGGTCCGCTCGACCGCAAGTTCGAGGTCGCAGGTGCGGACCAGCGCCATCGCCTCGTCCTCGCTGCCGTGCTGCCACTGTTCGTACTGGTCCGCCGTCAGGATCACCGGCATCCGGTCGTGCACGTCGAACATCGCGGCGCAGGCATCGGCCATGACCATCGTGTAGGCGTCGCCCCATTCGGCGGTGGGCCGCCAGAGCCCCGCGACCGCGAACATCTCGTGCCCGCCAAGCCTGTACCACGTGCGCGTCATCGCGCCGGCCTTGCCTTCGGGTTCGGCCCACTTGGTGACCGGGATGAGGCAGCGGCGCTTGGCAAAGCTGTCGCGCCAGAACGCGGTGGTCAGCTTGTCGTCGCGCGCGTTGGTGACCGGTTTCGGCTTCAGCGACTGGCCCTTCTTCCCCTTGAGCACCACGGGAAAGCCCCAGTTCATCTGCCGGACCCGCCCTTCCGCAACGACAAGGCCGGGATAGCCGGGATAGACTTCCGCCCCGAAGTTCGCCCCCGCCGCTTCGTTGAGCGCGGCGAACCACTTCGCCACCTCGTCGGCGTTCTTCGTCATGCGGTAGAGATTGCACATCCGGCGTTCCCCTCAGGCGTTTCCGACGACGAAGCACGCCGCCGCCACCAGTGCACCCGCGAAACGGTTGGAGCGGAAGCGATCGAGCGGATTGGCCGGATCCGCCGGATCGAGCGTCGTCACCTGCCAGGCAAGATGCGCCGCCGCCGGGGCGAGCGCGAGCAGTGCCAGCGGGTCGCCGCGCAGCAGCCAGAACGCCAGCAGCCAGAGCGCCACCGCGGCGGCGTAGAACGCGGCGACCCCGCCCTTCACATGGCGGCCCAGCCGCAGCGCGCTCGACCGGATGCCGACGAGCGCATCGTCCTCGCGGTCCTGCAACGCGTAGATCGTGTCGTATCCCATGCACCAGAAGAACGCCCCGGCGTAGAGCGCCAGCATGACGTCGAGATGGTCGAGCCGCAGCGCCGTCCAGCCGACGAGCGCACCCCAGGTGAACACCAGCCCCAGCCACGCCTGCGGCCACCAGGTGATCCGTTTCATGAATGGATAGGCGGCGACCAGTGCGAGGCTCGCCAGCGCCACGAGCTGCGCCTGCCAGCGCAGTTGTAGCAGCACGACGAGGCCGACCGCGCACAGCACCAGCAGCCATCCCCAGGCCAGCTTGCGCGACACCCGCCCGCTCGCGACCGGGCGGCTGGCGGTGCGCGCGACCTGCCGGTCGAGGTCGGCATCGACGATGTCGTTGTAGACGCAACCCGCCCCGCGCATCGCGATGCTGCCGGCAAGCAGCCAGGCGAGGAGCGGCAACTGCCACCCCGCCCCCGCCAGCCACACGCCCCACACGCAGGGCCAGAACAGAAGCCACCAGCCGATCGGCCGGTCGAACCGGGCCAGCATGGCGAGGTCGCGCGGCACCTGCGGCAACCGCGCGACCAGCCCGCGGTGTTCGCTGTCGGGTACGATCGTCTCGGCGGTCACGATGCGGCCATTGCCTGAGGGCGTGTCACACCTGTCACACTGTCCAGAGGGGAAAGTCCCGGACCGGCCGATCGCGGGCGGAACCGGGGGATCGATAACAGGATCGAGCAGCGCGCCATGGGACTTCCTTGCCACAGGCCGCGGATGTAGGACAGCGCCCATGCCCGCCTCCCACCAGCCGAAGACGCCGGCCTGGCCGCCGAAAAGTGCCCCGCGCCTGTTCGTGCCGCCCCCGCTCGCTGCCGGGCAGACGGTCACCATCGAAGGCAACCAGGCGCACTACCTGGCGCGCGTCATGCGGGTCGCGCCGGGCGATACGGTCATCCTGTGCGACGATGCGACCGGCGAATGGGCTGCGCGGGTCCTCGAGACCGGCAAGCGGGACGTCGTGCTGGAGCCGGCCGAACGGCTCCGCCCGCGCGAGGCCGTGCCGGACCTGTGGCTGGTCCCCGCGCTCCTCAAGAAGGACCGCTTCGATCTGGTGCTGGAGAAGGCGACCGAGATCGGCGTCGCAGCCATTCGCCCGGTGCTGACGCGTCGCTGCGTGGCGGACAAGCTCAACCTCGACCGCGCGCGCGGCCTCACCGTCGAGGCGGCGGAGCAATGTGCGCGGACCGCCCTGCCCGCGCTTGACGCGCCCGTACCGCTGTCCGCGATGCTGCGCGACTGGCCGGCGGAGCGCACGCTGTTCTTCGCCGACGAGACCGGCGGCGAACCGGCGGCGCGCGCATTTGCGGACTGTCCGGGACCGGCCGCGATACTTACCGGACCGGAGGGCGGCTTCGACGATGCCGAGCGCGAGGCGATCCGCGCCCTCCCGCAGGCGCGCGCGATCTCGCTCGGCCCCCGTATCCTGCGCGGCGAAACCGCGGGCATCGCGGCGCTGTCGATATGGATGGCGACCTGCGGCGACTGGAGCGCGAACGCGGCGGGGGAAGGCCAAGATTAATTCGCTGGCGCCCGCGATTTCGGTTTCCTAGTGCCACCGGCATGAGCACCCGCGAAGCCTCGGCAGCCGACGATCCCATCATCGAGTCGCGCGAGGCGCTGATCGCCCCCATGGCGGCGGGCGAGAAGCCGAAACAGATGTGGCGCATCGGCACCGAGCACGAGAAGCTCGTCTACAAGCTGCCCGACCATCACGCGCCGTCGTACGAGGAAGCCGGCGGCATCCGCGACCTGCTGATGGCGCTGACCGGTTTCGGGTGGGAGCCGGTGGAGGAGAACGGACAGGTCATCGCCATGCGCGGCGAGGACGGGACCGTCAGTCTCGAACCGGCGGGCCAGCTCGAACTGTCGGGCGCGCCGGTGGTCAATCTCCATCAGACCTGCGCCGAAACGGGCCGGCATCTCACGCAGGTGAAGGCCATCGGCGATACCTGCGGCGTGGGCTTTCTCGGCCTCGGCATGTGGCCCGACAAGACGCGCGGCGAGCTGCCGATCATGCCCAAGGGCCGGTACGAGATCATGCTGCGCCACATGCCGCGCGTCGGCAGCCTGGGCCTCGACATGATGCTGCGGACCTGCACCATCCAGACCAACCTCGACTACTCGTCGGAAGCGGACATGGTGCAGAAGTTCCGCGTTTCGCTGGCGTTGCAGCCGCTCGCCACGGCGCTCTTCGCAAATTCGCCATTCACGGAAGGCAGGCCGAACGGGTACCTGAGCTACCGCAGCCACATCTGGTCCGACACCGACCCGCACCGCACCGGCATGATCCCCTTCGTGTTCGAGGACGGCTTCGGCTACGAACGCTACGCCGACTACATGCTCGACGTGCCGATGTACTTCGTCTTCCGCGACGGAAAATACATCGATGCCGCGGGCCACAGCTTCCGCGATTTCCTGAAGGGCGAGCTGGCCGTGCTGCCGGGCGAGAAACCCACGATGAGCGACTGGTGGGATCACCTGTCCACCGCCTTCCCCGAAGTGCGCCTCAAGTCCTTCCTCGAGATGCGCGGGGCCGACGGCGGGCCGTGGAGCCGCATTTGCGCCCTTCCCGCACTGTGGGTCGGGCTGCTCTACGATCAGAGCGCGCTCGATGCGGCGTGGGACCTCGTCAAGGACTGGTCGATGGACGAGCGCGAGACGCTGCGGAACGCGGTGCCGAAGCTGGCGCTCGACGCGCCGGTGCCGGGGGGCCGGACCCTGCGCGACATTGCGCCCGAGGTGCTGAAGATCGCCCGCGCCGGGCTTGTCGCGCGCGGGCAGCTGAATTCCAGCGGCGACAACGAGACGGGCTTTCTCGAAACGCTCGACGAGATCGTCGCCAGCGGCAAGGTGCCGGCGCAGCGCCTGCTCGACAAGTATCACGGCGAGTGGGGCGGCGACGTCTCGCGCGTCTACAAGTACAGTTTCTAAGCCAAGGGAGAGAGCCATGATCCTCGTCGTCGGAACCGTCCGCGTGCCCGAAGAGGCGTTCGAGAGCGCGCGCGAAGCCATGCACACGATGCTGGTCGAAACCCGCAAGGAAGACGGTTGCATCCGCTACCAGTTCGCGCAGGACGTGCTGGACCCGCAACTTCTCGTCATCTCGGAGGCATGGCGCGACCGCGATGCGCTGATGGCCCACGGCAAGGCGCCCCACATGGCCGAATGGCGCAAGGCGATGGGCGCGGTCGGCGTGATCGAACGGGACCTGCGGATGCACGAGGCCGACGACGGCCAGCCGATCTAGCCGCTTACTCGGCGGGTTCGGGCGCCACGCTGTCGAAACCGCGCACGCGCAGGCCCAGCTTGCGCTTCAACCGCACCAGAGGCGCGGTGATCAGGCCGTGCTCGCTCATCCAGGCATGATAGGCGCGGTACTTCGGGTCCTCGGCCCAGAGGTGCTCCTCCTCGGTCCGCGCGCGCCAGAAATAGATCGCGTTGACCGCCGCGAGGCAGACGGTGTTGCGCACCACGTCGGTCGCAAGCCCGCTGGTGACGAGGAACGGCAGCGTCGACAGCCACCAGAAGGCGTTTTTGCTGAGATAGGCGGGATGCCGGGTGAACCGGTACGGCCCGTTCGTCAGCACCCCACGATAGGTGAGGTTGGAAAACCGCAAGCCGAAGGCGAACGTCGCCCACGCGTAGATCGCGGTCAGCGCCACCAGCGCGGCGGCCCACACCCACATCAATGCGGGATGGCCCGCCATCCAGAATGCCCAGTTGGCATCGCCCTGCCCCGGGGTGCCGGTCTCGTAGCCGAGTATCCCGCTGCCCATGAAGCCGTAGACGAACGGCGGATAGCAGAGGAGCGCCGCGACCCATCCCGCCAGCAATGGGTTGCCGCTGCGGATGTGCGTGTCGAGCGGGCGGAAGGTGACGATGTAGCCGACCGTGCCGATCTGCACGTCGACGAGGAACAGCAGCGTGATGAGCGCCATGCCCAGCGCCGCCGGATCGTGCAGCATCGCGGCGTAATCGGCGTTCACCACCGCGGCAAAGCCCGGCGGCAGGATCGAGATCATGAATGCGCCGAAGAACCCCTTGATGATCCAGCCGCGCCAGTGCTTCTTCACCGCTTCCCAGTCGTAGCCGTCGCGCAGCAGGACCATCTGGCCGAAGTGCCACGCCCCGTCGCGTGGCTCGACCAGCCGACGGTCGAGCCAGAGGACGTAAGGCACCGCGAGCACGAACAGCGGGATGGCGAACGCGCCCAGCACCTTCATCGCGAACAGGTACTGCCCGTCCCAGTACCACCGGCCGAGCGCATAGAGCCCGGCGATTCCGACCCACGTGGTCCACAGCCCGGCGATCTTGACCATGGAGACGGGCGCGGTCTCGGCCGCGGGCCGTCGCCGAAGCCAGTCGATGCCGGTGGACGGGCGCAGGTGCGCCTTGTCCAAGAGCAAGGTCACGGCGACCATCGGCAGGGTGGAGAACACCATCGCGGCCAGCGCGGCGAAGGGCCCGTCGAGCCGCACGCGGGGCCCCGGCAGCGCCAGCGCATCGGCGATCGCGGGCCAGTGGCGGCAGGCGAGAATCCAGGCGAAAAGCCCCGCCAGGCCCGCCAGCCCCACCCACGGCGAGACGTCGCTCGGCGGGCGGGCGGCATTGACTGCATCGGGGCGCGGTTCGCTCACCCGCGCCGGGCTAGCGTAAACCGGTTAACGGGCGGGTAAAGTCGCCCGCACCCGCCTCAGCGATAGGCGTGGATCGTCCCGTCGTCGTCGAGCACGTAGAGCGTGTTGTTGGCGACGATGGGCGCGAGGCTGATCGGCGCCTTCACCGTCTGGAACAGGCTCTTGGTGCCGTCGGTCACGCTGGAACGGTAGATCTGCCCTTCCGAATTGGCGAGCCACAGCTGGTTGCCCGCAAGCACCGGACCGGTCCAGTAGATCGCGTCCTTCTTCTTTTCCATGTTGCGGTACTGGCCGAGGTCGATCAGCCACCGCACCTTGCCGTTGCCGCGCGCGATCGCGAGCAACTGGGCCTGGTCGGTCAGGGTGAAGATCCATTCGCCCGCGATGGCGGGGGTCGAGATGCCGGCGAGGTTCAATTCCCAGATGCGCTGTCCGGTGACGAGCTCGTATGCGGCCATGCGCCCGCCCTGCCCCAGCGCATAGACGCGTCCCGCGTCGATGATGGGATCGGCGTCGATGTCCGACAGCGCACCCACCTGCGTCGAGATCGAGGTCCGCGCCAGCGCGTCGGCCCACAGCGAACGGCCGTTCTCGTAGCGGTAGGCGATGAGTTCGCCGGTCGAGAAGCCGGCGATCACGGTGCCCTGCGCAGCGGCGGGCGAAGCGACGCCGAAGATGCCGGTCTGCGCGGTCGAGCCGCCTTCGGCCCACTGCTGCTTGCCGTCCGCGGCGTTGAGCGCGATGACCTGGTTGTCCTGCGTCATCACGTAGACCGATCCGAAGGCGACCGTCGGCGCACCGCGCAGCGGACCGGCCGGCTTCACCTTCCAGATCTGGCTGCCGTTCGCGGCGTCGAGCGCGAGCACTTCGCCCACGCCGTTGGTCGCATAGACGCGGCCGCTGTCGTAGCTGACGCCGCCGCCGAAGTTCGCCGGGCGCAGATCGCCGCCGACTTCGGCCGCCTGGCTCCACAGCCGGCCGCCGCTCTGCGCGTCGAAGGCGTGGATCACGCCGTCGCTGTCCTCCACGAAAAGCTTGCCGTCGCCCACGACAGGCGAGGCGGCGAGACGCCGGCGCTGGCTCGAGCCGGCGATCTTCGCGGTCCAGGCCTGCGACAGGTTGTCGGGCAGCGCGAGGTGGCCGTAGCTCTTGCCGGCGTTGCCGCCGCCCTGCGCCCATTCCGCATTCACCTGCTGCGGCGGCAATACCACGGTGATTCCGGCGAGCGCGGGGTCGACCTTCGCGCCTTCGATCTTGGACAGGATCGGCACGCGGTTGCCGACCGTGGGCGTCACGTCGGTCTTGCCCTTGCCGAACAGCCCGCCCTGGCAGGCGGAAAGTCCGAGCGCGAGTGCGGCGATCGCGGTCCCGCGCGCCAGCGTGCGGGCCGTCTTGCGAAAATCGGTGGTGGTCATCATTGGCTCTCGGTCGAAGGTGGGGTCGCGGTGCCGGTCTGGCGGATCACGGTGTCCACGTCGTCGATCGCGTCGACGCCGAGGAGGCCGGCCATCTGGCGCATGCGCGACTTCAGCGTGTCGGATGTATTCGCATCCTTGGCGATCGCGGCGAACAGGGCGCCCGCCTCCGCCTGGTTGCCCTGGTCGAGATAGGCCATGCCGACGATCTCGCCGGCGGGGCCGAACCACGGGTTGCCCGGCGTCGCCAGCGGCTTCAGCCGGGCGATCACGTCGGCCGGCTTCATCGTGTCGTAGCGGGCGGTCACCGCCCTGATCGTCGCGAGGTCGCGATACGCCTGCGGGGCGGCATCGTCGGCGGCCACGCGCTCGAAGATCGTCGCGGCTTCGGCCGGCTTATTCTGTTCGAGCGCGATGCCCGCCTTCAGCAACTCGGCCGCCGCCTTCGCGCCCGGGTTGCCATCGGAGATCACCGGTGCCAGCGCCGTGTCGCCGCTCGCGAGATTGCCCCGCTCGACCTGGTCCATTGCACTCACCAACGCCTCGCTATCGGCCTCGCGCACACCCTTCTGGTGGTTCTCCCAGTAGAGGTATCCACCGAACGCGGCGAGACCGAGGAGAACCGCAGCCGTCAGCGGCTTGCCGTACTTCTGCGCGGCTTCGGCGTACTGGTCCTGCCTGACGGCATCGTCCACCTCGCGTAGCAGGACGTCTTCCTGCGCGGCGTTGGCGCGGGCGCGCTTGTCGTCGGGGTTGGCAACGGTGCTTGGGGGTAGGGCCACGGGTCTCGGTCGTTTCCGTTCGTTATGGACGTCGGCTCGGGCGCGTCTTTAGCCGATGGGCCCGCCAATTCAACTTGGAAACCGGCAGATGTCCGCCGCGCCGTGAACGCGCCGTGAAGCGCGCACGGCCCTCAGATCGGGTGCGCCCCGCCCATCACCGCGGAATAGAGACGCCGGTAGGCAGCGATCATCGTCTTCTCGTCGAATTCGGCGCGCGCTTTCGTCCGGTTGGCATGTCCGACGGCAGAGCGCAGGGCCGGGTCGTAAGCGAGCCGGGCGAGTGCCTCGCCCAAAGCGACCTCGTCGCCCGCCGGCACGACGAAGGGGGCGTTCTCCTCCGCCACGATGGCGGCGATGTCGCCCACGCCGGTCGCTGCGGCGGGCAGCCCCGCGGCCATCGCCTCTACCAGCGAGATCGGGAACTGCTCGGATCTGGAAGCCAGCGCGAAGATGTCGAACAGCCCGGCATAGTGCGCAGGGTCCGGCGCGAAGCCGGGCAGGTGGACGCGGTCCTCGATGCCCGCCCGCACCGCTTCGGCGCGGATCGCGTCGCGTTCCGGCCCTTCGCCGACGATCACGAGGTGCCACGACGGATGGAGGCCCGCGCACGCGCGCACGAGTGCGGGCAGGTCCTTCACCGGGCTCAACCGCGCGAGCGTCCCCACCCAGAACTCGCCCGGGTGCTTGACGAGACCGGGGATGGCGTCCGCCTTGGGCGGCCTGGCGAAGGCGGGGGTGTCGATGCCGTTGGGGATCCGCACGACGCGGCCGATCGGCTGCGACCACGTGGTGAGCGCGATGCCTTCCAGCGTTTCGGAGGGCACGACCAGCCGGCTCGCCCGGCCGAGCGCGATCCGGCGGTACCAGTTGCGCGACGGCTTGAGCCGAACCTGCTCGTCGGCGTTGAACCCGTCCTCGTGATGCACCAGCGGAGGCAGGCCGAACGCCTCGCCGAACAGCGTGTGCGCCATCACCGCGTCCATCGCACCCCAGTTGTAGGTGAGCACCAGATCGTAGCCGCGCATCGCCTCTGCGATCCGCTTCAACCGGCCGGGCTTGGGTGCGCCGGTGAGCGGGGGAAAATCGTCCGGCCAGTCGACCGCAACGGCGCGCGACAGCTCACGCGCGGCACCCCGCTCGCCCGGAACGCCCGAAACGATAGAGTGCGCGATCTTGGGTCCGAAGGCGTTCATCAGGCGGACCGCGCGGCGTTCCTTGCCACCGCTGCCGAAGGTGGAATGAAGGTGCAGGAAGCGCGTCTCGGCGCGCGATGCGGCGCTCATGCGACCCGGCTCAGCAGACGGTCGATCGCGGCGCGCGATTCCGGTTCGCTCAGGGTCGGCGCATGGCCGGTTCGCGGGACCTCGACGACCTCGAGCGCAGGCACCCGCCGCTTCATCTCGCGCGCAGTGGCTGGCGACAGGAGGGCCGAAGCCGCTCCGCGCAGCAGCATCAGCGGCCGCCCGGCCAGCGCCTCGAAGGCTGGCCACAAGTCGGCGGGCGGGCCGGCGGGGGCGGCGGCAAACGGCTCGGCGATGCCCATGTCGTAGTCGTAGGCAATGCGCCCGTTGGCCCCCAGGGCCATCGTGCGCTTGGCCATCGCCAGCCAGTCCTCGATCCCGAAATCGGGGTGCGAAGCCTGGTGCTGCTCAGCCAGCGCGCGGGCGGCGTGCATCCAGGTCGGGAAGCTGCCGCCGTGGCCGACGTATTCGCGGATCGCGTCGAGCCCGGCCGTCTCCAGCTCCGGTCCGATATCGACGAGCACGGCGGCGGCGATCCGCTCGGGCGCCGACGTCGCGAGCAGCATCGTCATCAGTCCGCCGAGCGAAGTGCCGATCGAAACGAACCGTTCGATCCCCTCCTGATCCAGCAGAGCGACCAGATCGGCGACATATTGCGCCGGATTGTAGGTGGCGGTGTCGTTCGCGTAGTCCGACTGCCCGCGTCCGCGCATTTCCGGGACGATCACCCGCCATTCCCCCGCCAGGCGCTCGGCCAATGGCGCGGCGTCGCGAGCGTTGCGGGTGAGGCCGTGAAGCGCGACGATCGGCGGGCGGGCAGCCACGTCGTGGTTCGGGGCGGAGGGGTAGTCGCGGAAATGCAGGCTCAGCCCGTCGGCGGAGGGCCAGGTGCGATCGGTCCACGGCTTGTCGGGCGCAGGGCTGCTGCGCTGGGCGGTGGTGGCGATGTCCATCGTCGGCGCGGGTCCCTCTTGCTGGCGGTCGCGGTGCTTGCGCCGCCGCCGGCGCGTGGCCACTATCGCCCGATGACAGGCGATGCGCAACCGGCAGAGTACCGGCCCGAAAAACCCCTCGCCGCGCTGGCCGACTGGCTGGGCGATCCGGTCGAGCCGGCCGACTTCCCGCAGACGATCCTGCGCTGGCGCAACGACCGCGCGGCCGCGGGCGTGGGCCTGTCGGCCCTGTCGGATGCCGAGTGGATCCGCCACTTCGCGCGGTTCGATCCGCTTCCGGCCACCCTCCCCGGCCCGCTGGCGCTGCGGTATCACGGGCACCAGTTTCGCGTGTACAACCCCGAGCTCGGCGACGGACGCGGCTTCACGTTCGCGCAGATGAAGGGCGGCGGCGGGCGCCTGCTGGAGCTGGGGACGAAAGGGTCCGGCACCACGCCGTGGAGCCGCACCGCCGACGGCCGCCTGACGCTGAAGGGCGCGGTGCGCGAACTGCTCGCGACCGAGATGCTGCAGGCCTTGGGCGTCGATACCAGCCGCACGTTCTCGATCGTCGAAACCGGCGAGGAACTCAGGCGCGGCGACGAGCCGAGCCCGACGCGGTCGGCCGTGCTCGTTCGCATGAGCCATGGCCATATACGCATCGGCAGCTTCCAGCGCCTCGCCGTCCTCGAAGAGCGCGATCACATGGCCGCGCTCGTCGAGTACTGTCTCACACAATTCCCCGGCCCCGTTCCGGACGGCGGAGGCGAGCCGGCGACGGTGCTGATGAACCAGGTCGTCGAGCGCATGGCCGACTTGGCGGCGAGCTGGATGGTCGCGGGGTTCGTCCACGGGGTGCTCAACACCGACAACATGAACGTCAGCGGCGAAAGCTTCGACTACGGTCCGTGGCGCTGGCTGCCGCATTGGGATGCGGGATTCACCGCGGCGTATTTCGACCATGCCGGCCTCTACGCCTTCGGCCGCCAGCCCGAGGCATTGTACTGGAACTGCGGCCAGCTCGCGATCGCGCTGCGGACCTTGAGCGAGGCGCAGCCATTGCTCGATGCTCTCGAGCGGTTCGGTCCGCTCTACATGGCGCACGTGCGGCGGCGGTGGCTGTGGCGGCTGGGGGTCGCGCCGCTCGGCGACGAGCGCGATGCCGCGCTGGTTGCGGCTTGCGAGGAGGCGATGCGGGAAAGCGGCGTGTCGCCCGATGCGTTCTTCCATCGCCACCGGTTCGGACGCAGCGCGCGCGGCGCGCTGGCGCAGGCGCTGGATGGATACGAACCGGCGCGCGCGGATCATCCGCTGTGGAGTGAACCCGCCCCGCCCTCGCTCGTGCTCGAGCGGGTCGAAGAACTGTGGGCGGCCATAGCGCAAGGCGACGACTGGCAGCCGTTGATGGACGAGGTCGCCGCGATCCGGCGGTTGGGCGAAGCACTCGGGCCGCCGCCGGCCCCGGCGGGGCACGCCTGACGGAGGCTTAGCGGCGAACGCTCAGCGCTTGCGGGGTGGCGGCGCAGCCTGCTGCGGCGGCTGGGGTGACGGTGTCCCCTGGGCCATGGTGAACGGCTGGATGTCCATGCCAAACGGTTTCCACCTTCCCTGCTCCCACTGGAAGAACAGGTCGAACTGGATTGCAGTGGGCCGAAGCTGGAACACGCCCTTCACTTCGAACACGTCGGCACGAAGCTGCTTGGGCTGTTCGGTGTAGAGCGGCGCGAGGACGAGCGTGTTGGACAGGTCGACACGGCTCTGCCGCAGGCTTGCGAAGATCTGGGCGAGGCGCGCAGCGTCGTTGTTGATCTGGAAACCCTGCGACGACATGTCGCGCAGGACCGAATAATTGCCCGACTTGTTGGCATGATCGACCAGCAGCATCGTCGACCAGATCAGCTTCGACATCTCGAGCTGATCGGGCACGGGGAACGATGCCACCGGTGCCTGGACCGAACCGGGCGCCTGCTGGGCCTGTGCGGGCGCGGCAACGGCCAGCGAGAGTGCGGCGGTCGCGGAAAGAAACGCGGCCCGGGCGAAAAGAAATGCCGGGGCGCGAAGCCCCGGCATCTCGTTGTTGCGGCATTTCAAGGTCATGAACCTCGTCTAGCGGCTTACCAGGCGATCTGGAAGCCGCCGCGTGCGCCGACTTCGCCCGAGTCGAAGCCGATGCCGAGGCCTGCCGACAGCGAGGCGTTCTCGGCCACGCGGGCCGAGAAGGCCATCGTGCCCGCAGCGTTCTTCTGGAAGTAGCCGATGCCGCCCGACAGACCGAAGTTGGTCCCGGCGGGCAGAGCTGGCGATTCCATGGCCAGACCCATCGCGACACCTTCGTAGGCCTTGTCGAGGCCGCCGAAGAGCGAAGTGATCTGGTTCTGCTGGGCCGCGGTGAGCGACTGCAGGCTGGTGATGCTGGCGGTGTTGGCGGCGATGCGGCCGTTGGCGGTGTTGATCGCCGCGGTGTTGGCCGCGACGTTCGCATTGGTGGTCGCCAGCGAGCTCAGCGTCGCGAGGCTCGCGACCGAGACGCCCTGGCCGAGCGTGCCCGAACCGTCCACAGTGGCGAAGTAGGTCGTGCCCGTCTGCGCAGCGGTGCTGGCGGCGATATCGCCGACCGTCACCGAGCTGCCGGTCCCGCCGAGCTTGACCTGGTTGGCCCGGGTCGTGGTCGCGGCATAGCCGACGGCCGTCGAGCCCGAGAAGGCCGCCGTCGCCGACTGGCCGACCGCGGTCGACTGCAGCGCCGAAGCGGTCGCCTGACGGCCCAGAGCCAGCGACTGGTTGCCGCTCGCCGTAGTCTGCCAGCCCAGCGCGGTCGCACCGGTGCCGAGCGCGGTCACTTCCGCGCCGACCGCGGTCGAGTGGAACCCGGCCGCCGAGTCGGAACCGATCGCGACAGCATCCTCGAGGGTCGCCTGGGCGTTGAAACCAACGGCGGTCGAGGTCAGCGCGGCAGCGTTCGCCAGCGTACCCACGGCCACCGACTGGTCGCCGAGGCCGTCCGCCGCGTTGCCCACGGCAACCGACTGCGCGCCCGTAGCGATCGCATTGGCGCCGAAGGCCGAGGAACCACGGCCCAGCGCACCCGACACGTAGCCGACGGCGGTCGAGAAGGTGTCCTGTGCGTTGGCGAGGGTACCCACGGCAACCGACTGGTCGCCGAGGCCGTCAGCAGCGTTACCGACGGCAACCGACTGCGCACCGGTGGCAATTGCGTTGGCACCGAAGGCCGAGGAACCACGGCCCAGCGCACCCGACACGTAGCCGACGGCGGTCGAGAAGGTGTCCTGTGCGTTGGCGAGGGTACCCACGGCAACCGACTGGTCGCCGAGGCCATCCGCAGCGTTACCGACGGCAACCGACTGCGCACCGGTGGCAATTGCGTTGGCACCGAAGGCCGAGGAACCACGGCCCAGCGCACCCGACACGTAGCCGACAGCGGTCGAGTAGGTGTCCTGCGCATTGGCGAGCGTACCCACGGCAACCGACTGGTCGCCGAGGCCGTCCGCCGCGTTACCGACGGCAACCGACTGCGCACCGGTGGCAATTGCGTTGGCACCGAAGGCCGAGGAACCACGGCCCAGCGCACCCGACACATAGCCGACGGCGGTCGAGTAGGTGTCCTGCGCATTGGCGAGCGTACCCACGGCAACCGACTGGTCGCCCAGACCGTCTGCAGCGTTACCGACAGCAACGGACTGCGCACCGGTGGCAATTGCGTTGGCACCGAAGGCCGAGGAACCACGGCCCAGCGCACCCGACACGTAGCCGACAGCGGTCGAGAAGGTGTCCTGTGCGTTGGCGAGGGTACCCACGGCAACCGACTGGTCGCCGAGGCCATCCGCAGCGTTACCGACGGCAACCGACTGCGCACCGGTGGCGATCGCATTGGCACCGAAGGCCGAGGAACCACGGCCCAGCGCACCCGACACGTAGCCGACGGCGGTCGAGTAGGTGTCCTGCGCATTGGCGAGCGTACCGACGGCAACCGACTGATCGCCCAGACCGTCCGCAGCGTTGCCGATGGCGACCGACTGTTCTCCGGTGGCGACGGCGTTCGCGCCGTATGCCGACGAGCCGCGGCCGATAGCCGAAGAGATGAAGCCGGTAGCGGTGCCATAGACACCGCTTGCCGAAGCGGCATTGCCGACTGCTACAGAACCTTCAGCCGAAGCAACCGCAATCCGCCCCACGGAAGTTGCACCGATACCCGTCGCCTGGGATTGCTGTCCGTAGGCGCTCGCGTCCTGCGCTGTGGCAATTGCGTTGTTACCAGTGGCAGTGGAATTGACACCCGTCGCACGCGAACTGTTACCGATCGCCGTACCGGACGTTGCGGTCGCTTGAGCAGTCGCACCGACTGCGACGGTGAAATCGCCGTTCGATTGCGCTGTGGAGCCAATTGCTACACCGCCAATACCGTTGGCGTCGGCGAAAGGACCTACCGAGGTAGCGAAATCACCGTTCGCAGTCGTGAATGTGCCGATGCTAACCGCAAAATCGCCGGTTGCGGTCGCGATGGTACCGATTGCAGTCGTCTGCTGTCCGGTAGCCTCACTGTCTGTGCCTATTGCTACGGAGGCGTTGGTCGCGGTAGCGCCGCCAGGTAACCCGAACCCGCCGTCGCCGCCGATCGCAGTGCTAAAATCATCCGCGGAGGCGCGGACACCGCAAGCTAGCGACGAGTCGTCAGTGGAAGTGGCACCGCCGTCGGTGTCGCCAGCGCCAGCAACGCCATCGTTGTTCGTGTCGAGCAGACACTCGGCCGCCGCGACCGGTGTGGCAGTGACTGCGGTCATCGCGACGACGGCGAGCGTGCCGGTCGATGCGGTCAGGGCGAGCGCGCCCAACCGGGAAACTTGGAACTTCATATCAGAGCACCCCTCTTCGGTCCCGCAATCGCGCGAGACATCGCTTTGCCCGGCGACTGCCGTAGCTTCTTGTTTGCAACCCCTGTTGGACAGCCTGCACGATTCGTTAGTGTGCGGCCAACCTCATATGACTCCCTTGGTGCGCGCAATTGCTGGCGGCTTCAAGTCAATCTTTTCAAGTCCTACACTCAATTTACACCACAATGGAGTGTGGCGCCCGGAGTGACGGCCGGAATGGCGGTAAGGGCTTTTTCCGGCTAGACAGGGTCAACGCGTAAGCCGGCCCCGCCGGACCATCTAACGAAAGTCGCTCCTTGTCCGTACCAGAGATAGTTTCCACCGAACCCGCAACGGGCGCCGAGCTCTGGCGCGGAAAGGTCGGCGATGTCGACGCGACCGTCGACCGGGCGCGAAGGGCATGGCCCGAATGGGCCGCAAAACCGCTCGCGACCCGGATCGAGCTCGTCCGCCGCTTCGCCAACGAAGTGCGCAAGGATCAGGATCGCTTCGCCGAACTGATCGCGCGCGAGACCGGCAAGCCGCTGTGGGAAGCGCGCACCGAGGTCGAATCCGTCGTCGCCAAGGTCGACATCTCGGTCGCCGCCTATGCCGAACGGACCGGACAGAAGAAGCTCGACAACGCGCTTCAGGGTACCGCCGCGGTGCGGCACAAGCCGCATGGCGTGATGGTCGTGCTCGGCCCCTACAACTTCCCCGCGCACCTGCCCAACGGCCACATCGTCCCGGCGCTGATCGCGGGCAACGTCGTGATCTTCAAACCGAGCGAGAAGACCCCGGCGGTGGGCGAGTTTCTGCTCGGCTGCTTCCACCGGGCGGGCATTTCGGCGGCGGTCGTCCAGCTGCTCGTGGGCGGACCGGCCGAGGGGCAGGCGCTCGTCGCCCATCGCGACGTCGACGGAGTGCTGTTCACCGGCAGCGCGCAGGCGGGCATCGCCATCAACCGCAAGCTCGCGACGAACCCCGGCAAGATCGTGGCGCTGGAGATGGGAGGCAACAATCCCATCGTGGTGACCGACACGCCCAAGGTGTCGGACGCGGCCGCGCTCATCGCGCAGAGTGCCTTCACCAGCGCCGGGCAGCGGTGCACCGCCGCGCGCCGCCTGATCGTGGTCGACAGCATGTACGACGCGATCGTGAGCGAGGTGAAGAACCTCGCCGACCGGCTCATCTACGACCAGCCCTTCGCCGATCCCGCCCCGTTCATGGGTCCGGTGATCGACAACGCCGCCGCCGACCAGCTCGGCGAAAGCTTCCTCTACCTGCTGTCCAACGGCGGGCGGGCGATCAAGCACATGCAGCGCCCGAACGCCGACCTCCCCTTCGTCAGCCCGGCGATCATCGACGTGACTGCGATGGCCGACCGGCCCGACGTGGAGCTGTTCGGGCCGTTGCTGCAGGTGGTCAGGGTCGCCGACCTGGAACAGGGGATCGCGGAGGCGAACAACACACGGTTCGGTCTCGCCGCAAGCCTGATCGGCGGCAGCCCGCAGGACTACAACCGCTTCTGGGCCAGCGTGCGCGCGGGGATCGTCAACTGGAACCGCCCGACAAACGGGGCGAGCAGCAAGGCACCGTTCGGCGGGCTCGGCCTGTCCGGCAACCACCGCCCGGCCGCGTTCTATGCCGCCGACTACTGCGCCTATCCGGTCGCCAGCAGCGAGATGGACCAGCCGCGGGCGAGCATGGGCGTGGGCATCCGCGAGGATCGGCGACGAAAACCGCGTTGAGGCGTCAGCGTTCGGCGACGGTCAGGCGCACGAGGGTGTGGTCGCCCTGGGGCCGGGCGAAGACGTCGTACGCGAGTGCGCCCGCTGCCCCGCGCAGGCGCCAGTCCTCGCCCGCCCGCATCAGGGGCGACCCCTTCCCGCCGATCGCTTGGGTCCGGGCAAGATAGAACGCCATGACGTCGGCGCGCGGCACCGGGGTGGTGAACGCGGCGGTGCGAACCCGGCAGGCCGCATCGTCGGATCCCGCCGCATCGACCGTGTGTCCGCGCGGATAGATCGGCATCGCGGCCGGCATTCGGGCCGCCCAGATCGCCGATTTTGCGAGAGTGCTCCGGCACGCGCCAGTATTGCCGACGAGGACCGCGAGACGGGATGGTGCATCCGCATCGGCGGGCAGTGGGTCGGTCGTCGCCACGGGCGCCGACGGCACGACCAACATCGTTGACCCGCCCAGAATAGTCTGCGCTTCCACCTTAGCTCGCGCGATCTCCTCCGGGGTCGCCGGAATGACCGGGAGCGAGAAATCGCTGTCCACCGTCAGCGCCGCCCCGCCCTCGTTGCGGGCCGACAGATCGGGATCGGTCATCAGCGGATCGTTGAGCGCCTGCGCGACCTGCGGATCGCGCGGCCTCGCCGGCTCGGGCGCGTCCTCGCTGTTGCAACCCGCAAGGGCGAGCACCAGGGCCAGCATTGAGGTCGAGCGGATCATGCCGGACTGCCTACCGCATCGAATCGCTTCGAAAAAGGAAGAAGGCGCCCCCGGCCGAAGCCGGAGACGCCTCCCGCGACCCCCTGGGGTGCCGCGCTTGCGACCGCGGGTGGGCACGGTCGCGAAGTTCGTGGTTCAAATCAGCGGCAGCGCGTGCTGCTCTTGTCGATCGAACGTCCGAGCAGCGCACCACCGGCAGCGCCGAGGATCGCACCGAGCGTCCGGTCGCCGAAGCGGCCTGCGATCTCGCGGCCCAGCAGCGCCCCGCCCGCGGCACCGATCAGGAGGCCGGTGGTGCCGTTCGACTTGCGGCAGTAGTACTGTCCGTTGTCGCCTTGCCAGACGCGGGTATTGGCGTAGACGGGCTCGCCGTAATAGGCCTGCTGGGGGTAGGCGTTCGTGCGATAGCCGTTGTTGTAATACGGGGTCGCGCCGTAGCTGTAGGCGCGCTGGCGCTCGTAGCGCTTGTGCTTGCGCCCATGTTCGGCGGACACGTCGCTCCACTGCGCGCTGTTTTGCCAGGCCGCTGCGTGCGCGGCGGGGGCGGCGGACGCCGGCGCGGTGAGTGCGAGGCCCGAAGCGGCCAGCGCCATCGCTGCGGTCTTGATCGTCCTGGTATGCATGTCCAATTCCTTCGTCGTTCTCAGTTCGCGATGGCGAGGCTGAGTGCGAACCCCGTCGTCACGTTCATATTTAAACGTCGTTAGCTGAACGAACAGCAACCGCAGTTTCAGGAAGCGAGTTTTTTCCAGCATGACGCCGCGGCGTAGTTCGCGGCGGAAAACCGTCGCTTGCCGGGCCCGGTGGGCGCGCTTACGGGCACGGCAAGATGAACGAAACGACCGCGCCTGCCCCGCCTTCGGCCCTATCGCCTGCTCCGTCGGGGTTGCCGGCGGCGCTCGGCGCCTACGTCATCTGGGGCTTCCTGCCGCTCTATCTGATACTGGTGAAGGCGGTCCCGCCGTTCGAGTTCGTGGCGTGGCGGATCGTCTGGACGCTGCCGCTGTGCCTGGGAATCGTGGCCATGCGCGGCCAATGGGGCGAAGTGGCCGCGACGCTGCGCAACGGGCGCGCGATGGGGGTGCTGGCCATCACCGCCACGCTGATCGCGGTAAACTGGCTCGTCTATATCTGGGCGATCCAGGCGGGCGAGGTCTTCGCCGCGAGCCTGGGCTACTACATCAACCCGCTCGTGAACGTGCTGCTCGGCACGGCGGTGCTCGGCGAAAAGCTGACCCGCCGTCAGTGGATCGCGGTGGGAATCGCCGGGGTAGGTATTGCCATGCTACTGGGCGGGGCACTGACGACGCTCTGGATCAGCCTGACGCTCGCCTTCAGCTTCGGCACCTACGGCCTCTTGCGAAAGCGGGTGGATGTCGGCGCGTTGCCGGGGCTGACGGTCGAATCGGCGATCCTCCTCCTTCCCGCAGCGGGCGTAGCCGCGTGGTACGGCGCCACGGCGGGATCCTCGTTCGGCCACGACCCGGCGCTCAGCCTGCTGATCGTGCTCGGCGGAGTGCTGACGGCAATTCCGTTGTGGATGTTCGCCATCGCTGCCCGGCGGATGAGCTACTCGACGCTCGGCTTCATCCAGTTCCTCGCGCCGACGATCGTGTTCGTCCTCGGCCTCACGGTGTTCGACAAACCGCTGCACCCGGCGGAGATCGCCGCGTTCGTTGCGATCTGGCTGGCGATCGCGGTGTTCGTCTGGGACCTGTGGTCGCGGGCGCGGGCGGCCCGCGCGGTCAGGCGACCAGTCGCCACCTGAGCGTTTCACCCGCATGGAACGGCACCACCGGCGTGCCCGCAGCGTCGATCGTGTCGGGCACGACTTGATCCGCGCGCTCCAGCGTCACCATGTCCGTGTTGGCCGGCAGCCCGTAGAACGCCGGCCCCGCGAGCGACGCGAACTGTTCGAAATGTCGGAGTGCGTCTTCCTCGTCGAACACCTGGACGTAACTCTCGAGCGCGAACGGCGCGTTGAAGATGCCCGCACAGCCGCAGGCGCTTTCCTTCGCGTCCTTGGAATGGGGGGCGCTGTCGGTGCCGAGAAAGAACTTCGCGCCCCCGCCTGTCGCCGCCTTGCGAAGAGCCAGCCGGTGCACCTCGCGCTTGGCGACGGGCAGGCAGTAGGCGTGCGGGCGAATCCCGCCGACGAGCATGGCGTTGCGATTGATATGCAGGTGCTGCGGGGTGATCGTGCCCGCGACGTTCGGCCCGGCCGCCTCGACGAACTCGACGCCCTCGCGCGTCGTGATGTGTTCCAGCACGACTTTGAGGCCGGGGAAGTTGCGCACGATCTGCGACAGGTGCCGCTCGATGAACTCCGCCTCTCGGTCGAACACGTCGACGTGCGCTTCGGTCACCTCCCCGTGAACGCACAGGACGAGGCCGGCCTCTTCCATCGCCGCGAAGACCGGGGCGAGGTTGCCGATGTCGGTCACTCCGTGCGCCGAATTGGTCGTCGCGTTCGCGGGGTATAGCTTGGCCGCGGTCAGCACGCCTTCGGCCTTGCCCCGCGCAAGATCGGCGGGATCGGTATCGTCGGTAAGATAGGCCGTCATCAGCGGCTCGAACGCAGTGCCCTTCGAAAGCGCATCGACGATCCGGCTCCGGTATGCGCGCGCCGCTTCGGTCGTGGTGACCGGTGGGGAAAGGTTGGGCATCACGATCGCCCGGGCGAACTGAACGGCGGTGTGCCGCGCGACGCCGTGCAGCATGTCCCCGTCTCGAAGGTGTACGTGCCAGTCGTCGGGGCGGCGGATGGTGAGGGATTCGGTCATCGCGCCTTCCCTTAAGCGCCGCCGTTCCTATCTGCCACCCATGGCCGCCACCCGACTGTTCGACCGCGCGATCGTCCGCGTGACCCCCCAGGCCGACGGCGAGGATGCCGCCGCGTTCCTGCAAGGATTGCTGACCAACGACGTTGCCGGACCGCTCCCGGTCTATGCAGGGCTGCTGACCGCGCAGGGCAAGGCGATGTTCGATATGATCGTATGGCCGGGTGCGCCGGGCGAGTTGCTGCTCGACTGCGAGGCCGCCCATGCCGACGAAATGGCGAAGCGATTGTCGCTCTATCGCCTCCGCCGCAAGCTCGCCATCGAGCGCGACGACGGCGTTGCGATCCACTGGGCGGCGCATGCGGGCGATGGCGGTGCGGCCGATCCGCGCCTCGCCGCGCTGGGCCAGCGTTGGCTAGCTCCCACCTCCGCGGACGACGAGGCGGCGGATGCCGAATGGCTCGCCCACCGCCTGTCGCTCGGCGTGGTGGAGGGGCGCGCCGAACTGGGCGACATCCTGTGGCTGGAAACCAATGCGGCCGAACTCGGCGGCGTCAGCTTCACCAAGGGCTGTTACGTCGGGCAGGAGAACACCGCCCGGATGAACTGGCGCCAGAAGGTCAACCGGCGACTGATCGTGGTTCCGCTGGCCGGATCGGATGAAAAGCGCCGCAAGGCTGCCTATCCCGATCAGGGCTTCGCGATCGACCATTTGCGCGTGGACGCCATTCCGGTTTCGGCGGTGCCAGGCTGGATGACGCTCGAGACGTAAGGGATTGGCGACCGGGCCGGTGCCCGGCGTTCAGGGCTGCGCCGGTCCGGTGAACGGGGACTTGTCAGTCCACGCGCAGCCGCTGCGCTGTTCCCCGCGAATTTTGATCGTGGCGAAGAAGGGAAAGCGGCGATCGCTCATTCCGTCGCTGCAATCGCCCGGCGTCACGGCGAGCGCCAGCCGCGCGCCGTCGAACACGCCAGTCCACGACACTCCGCCCCGCCCCGCGAACCGCTCCACCTTTACGGTATCGCCGTCGGGCCGTTCGGGCGTCGAGTAGGTCAGCGCACTCCCCGTGACCGTCCCGGCCCAGAACGGCTCGGTGCCGGAGAAGTTGACCGTTTCCGATTCGCCGATCGCCTCGAACGGCGCGAAGTCGTCGGCATTGCCCGGCATCGGGCTCGAGGGGCCTTCCGCTTGGCAGGCGGATAGCATCGAGGCTGCTACGAGCGCACTCACGTACGCGAGCAGGGATTGCTTGCGGGTCATGCCTGTCGCGACCCGCGGCGGGGCTTGGACTGCGGGAACGGCTGCGCGCTTTCGTGCATTGTCAACATCAAACAGGCATTACATCATTTCGGAGCTTTTCGCCATGAGGCCAACACCTTGGTTCGTGGGCGCGTGCGCGCTCGTCTCGATTGCCGGTGCCGTCAGCGGGGCCGCCATCAACGCCACCCCGATCCAGCAGGCGGGCATCGGTTCGGAAGAAATCCGCCGCCCCGCCGTCGCTTTCGACGCAGCCGACACCGGCCATCGCACCGAATCGCTACCGGATCACTACGCGATGATCACGCCGCAAGGCCGCGTGGAGGTGGCCGAACTCTCGACGCGCGGGCTTTATGCCCAGGACCGTTTTGGCTACCGCGAGGCGGCGTACGAAGCGCCCGCATATTCCGCGGACGAGGCCGCTTACGAGCCTGAGCCCTCATCGATGGCCGAAGCCGATGCTCCGGCGGTCGAGACCGCGCCGGTCCAGGTCGCCGTAACCGCGCAGCCGGCGCTCGCGCTGGCCCAGCCGGCGACCCTGACCGACGCTGCCGGTGGCCAGCCGCGCGTCATCGACGTAGCTGCGACGCTGGCAGCGCGGTAAAACCGTATCGGGCTGCGGCAAACACCGCCGATGGCGCGCGATCGCGCGATTCCCTTGACCGCGACGGCAACTCGTGGTCGATCGGACGGATCGACGACTTGCTACTTAGCTGGTCGCGCTCTTCGTGGCGATTGCCGCGCGGATGGCGCTCCGATTACTTCCGCTCGTAGCGCCCGGTGAGGACAGCCGCACCGACGACGTGGCCTTCCATCGCCTCGATTACCGCGCCACGTCCCTTGCCCGGCGACAGGTCGATCGGTCGATCGAGCGCGAACAGTTGGAACACATAATCGTGCGGACCGTGTCCGCTGGGCGGATCGGGCGGCAGCCAGCCAGCCTGCTGGTAGGAATTGAGGCCGAGGTACGGCGGATCGTCGCCTTCGAACAGTTCGCCCTCGGCGGGCTCGAGGCCCCAGCCGAGCAGGTGCACGAACGGTTCGGGCGTGGGTGCGTCGGGATCTTCCACGATCAGGACCAGAGCCTGGGTTCCGGCGGGCGGCGCCGTCCATTCGAGCGGCGGGCAGCAGGCGTCCTCCTCGTCGGCGGTGAACATGGGATCGAGAAGGCCGCCGTCCATGAACGCGGCGCTGGTGAGGGCAAAGCCGCCCGCGCCCATCGCGCTGTCGCTGCCAAGCTTCGCCGCGGCAAGCTTGCCGTGGCCCGCGCGGACGTCGTGGAGGAGTCGGCCGAGGAATGAAGGTACGTATTCTAGCATGCGCCGTCACTTGCGGAGCCGGCGGCCGATTGCAAGCCTTGCCCGCCGCTCAGTCGGTGCACCCCGTCGCGAACGCGCGTGCGGTCTCTGTCGGCACCGGCGGAAACGGACCGGCGCGCTGTCTGCCGTAGGATACCGTAACACCGTCCGAGGCAGCGAGGATCGCATCGAGCCCCGCAGGCACGGCGCCTTCTCCGCTAATCCCACCCCGGTTTGCGTCACCCGCCGGATCGACCTCGAAGGTCGCCGCCTCGTTGCCCGGACCGACGCGCATACGGTCGCCGGGACGGTCCGGCCGAAAGGCCTGGACGTTCACCAGCAGCCCCCCATTCGATGCGCAGAACAGGTGCACCGCCGCCACCTCGCCCTCGAATGCGCCGAAGAACAGGCCATCGCCCTCGCCGCTCGAAACCATCTCCCAATTTCCGGCTGGAAAGGACGGCGCGGGCTTTGGCGTGGCAGTCGGTGCGGGTATGACAGTAGTAGCAGTTACGCTGCCGGGCACGGCATCGGGTTCCCCGTTCCCCACCGTCGCTTCCTGCGAGCAGGCGGCCACCGATAGAACGACAGCGAACGCGAGCACGGTCCTCATTGCCGCCTCCCGTCGGTTTCCTTCGCCATACCCTTGAACGATTCGCGATCGCTTTTCACGCCCATGAACCGGCCGGCCTCTTCGCCGCTCGCGCCATCAACCACGCTTTTATTGGCAGCGGGTCGAACCTTTCTGGATCGAAGCACCTGCCGCCGCTCCCGCAGCAGCACCCAGAATGGTCCCGAGCGTTTTCGACCCGCCTGGAGCGATCACGTTCCCGAGCACGCCGCCAGCGACGCCCCCGACAACCAGCCCGGTCGATCCGTCCGAACGACGGCAGTAATAGCGTCCGTCATCGCCCGCATAAATCCGGTCGTTCTCACCCAGCGTGTACGAGCGATAGCGCGGATCCGCCCGGTAATACCGGTTTGCGTAGTAATTGCCGTAGCGGGGATCGGGTCGGTCGTAATCATACTGGCCGTACTGGTTGTAATAGCCCGTATCGTAATAGCCGTAAGGATTATCGCCGACCGTCGTGCAAGCTCCGAGGGCGGCGAACGATGTGGCAGCAGCCAACAGGGCGATGATGGGCTTCACGGTTTCGTCTCCTCGTCGTGCTCACGGCCGGAACGGTCGCGAGCGTTTATGAAGTAAGCCTCTGCTCCGTCATTGGTTCCACTTCATCGTTTCATCCCGCCGCGAACCGGCATGACATGTCGGCGGGCACCGGCCCGCCCTTGTGGGAAACCCCCATTCAATCGTGCTCGCGGTCACCTTGTCCCATGTAAAGCTCTCGCCCGGTTTCCTCGTACACCCGGCTCATTTCCGCCATCCCGGCTTCCGCATCCGCCACCGGCGCGGTGGCCGCCAGATAGCTTTCCGAGTTCTGCTTCGCGGCAAAATCGCGCACTTCCTGCGTGATCTTCATCGAGCAGAACTTCGGCCCGCACATCGAGCAAAAGTGCGCGGTCTTGGCGCCTTCCGCCGGCAGCGTCTGGTCGTGGTATTGCTCGGCGGTGTCGGGATCGAGGCTGAGGTTGAACTGGTCGCGCCAGCGGAATTCGAACCGCGCGCGGCTGAGCGCGTCGTCGCGGACTTTCGCCGCCGGGTGGCCTTTGGCGAGGTCGGCGGCGTGGGCGGCGAGCTTGTAGGTGACCACGCCCACCTTCACGTCGTCGCGGTCGGGCAGTCCGAGGTGCTCCTTGGGCGTGACGTAGCAAAGCATCGCTGTGCCGAACCACCCGATCATCGCCGCGCCGATGCCGCTGGTGATGTGGTCGTAGCCGGGCGCGATGTCGGTGACGAGCGGCCCGAGGGTGTAGAACGGCGCCTCGCCGCAGGCCTCCAGCTGCTTGTCCATGTTCTCCTTGATCTTGTGCATCGGCACGTGGCCGGGCCCTTCGATCATCACCTGCACGTCCTGCGCCCAGGCGCGCTTGGTCAGCTCGCCCAGCGTGTAGAGCTCGGCGAACTGCGCCTCGTCGTTGGCGTCGGCGATGGAGCCGGGGCGCAGGCCGTCGCCCAGCGAATAGGCGATGTCGTAGGCCTTCATGATCTCGGTGATCTCGTCGAAGCGTTCGTAGAGGAAGCTCTCCTTGTGATGCGCGAGGCACCATTTCGCCATGATCGAGCCGCCGCGGCTGACGATGCCGGTGACGCGCTTGGCGGTCATCGGCACGTAGGGCAGGCGCACGCCGGCGTGGATGGTGAAATAGTCGACGCCCTGTTCGGCCTGCTCGATCAGCGTGTCGCGGAAGATTTCCCACGAGAGGTCCTCGGCGATGCCGCCGACCTTTTCCAGCGCCTGGTAGATCGGCACGGTGCCGATGGGGACGGGGCTGTTGCGGATGATCCATTCGCGCGTGTCGTGGATGTTGCGGCCCGTGGACAGGTCCATGACGGTGTCCGCGCCCCAGCGGATCGACCAGACCATCTTGTCGACCTCGCTCGCGACGTCGCTGGCGACGGCGGAATTGCCGATGTTGGCGTTGATCTTGACGAGGAAGTTGCGCCCGATCGCCATCGGTTCGCATTCGGGGTGGTTGACGTTGGAGGGGATGATCGCGCGGCCGCGGGCGACCTCGTCGCGCACGAATTCGGGTGTCACGTATTCGGGGATCGCCGCGCCCCAGCTGTTGCCGTCCATCTCGCGGGCCATTTGCTCGCGGCCGATGTTCTCGCGAATGGCGACGTATTCCATCTCTGGTGTCACGATCCCGCGCCGGGCGTAGTGCATCTGGCTGAGGTTCGCGCCGGGCTTCGCACGGAGCACCTGCTGGCGCACGTTGGGGAAGCCGGGCACGCCGCCCGAACGGTCCGGGCCGAGTTGGCCGTTGTCTTCGGGGCGAACCTCGCGCGCCGTGTATTCCTCGACGTCGCCACGGGCGAGCTGCCAGTTGCGGCGGAGCTGGGGGAGGCCTGCGCGGATGTCGATCGTCGCAGCCGGATCGGTGTAGGGGCCGGAGGTGTCGTAGACCCGCACCGGCGGCTCGCCGCAGGAAGGCTCGAGGTCGATCTCGCGCATGGCGACGCCGAGCGGGCCGACATGGATCTTGCGGCTGCCGCGGATCGGGCCGGTGGTGACGCCGATGTCGAATTTGCTGTTGATGTCGGCCATGCGCGTGTCCTCTCGAAGGACGGGGGTGGAGCGCGAGAACCGGCCCTCCCTCCGCCCGTGCTAACGGGTTCAGGTTCGACGGGTCGGAGGATGTGAACCCTCCCTCTCAGCTCGCACAAGCTCCCCGGGGATGGACGCATCCTAGGCGTTCCGCCGTCCGAGCGAAAGGGGCGATGCGCGCAAGCGGATCACGTTGGCGGCGAAATAACGCCTTGGAACTACTGCAGGTGGCTGCCCTATGCGTGCCGTCGTTACTGTGGCGCAAACGCAATAAAGCGGATCAAATCGCCTTGGGTCTACCAATGGAAAGTGCCGCCACTCCCCTGATACAGTATCGCGTTCGTACGACCGGGGAGGGAAAACCGGGGGTCTACAGGCGGGAACGGGTGCGGCGCGAAGGGGCGCCGCACCCAGAGATGCCACCCCATGTCCGTGACCTGCCCGCACGTCGATCGTTCGATCAAGGGGGTCAAGTCATGAAGAAATCCGCCATCCGCCTGTCGCTGCTTCTCGCCGCGGCACCCGCCGCCTTCCTCGCCGCCGCTCCTGCATGGGCCGATGCGACACCCGCGTGCAATGCGACCAACGGGGCCGACGCCACCCCCTCGACCGACGACGACGGGCTTGAATGCGGTGCCAATGCCAGCGCCACGACCGACGGCGTCGCGATGGGCAACGGGGCGAAGGTCCTTGCCGCCAAGGGCAGCGCGGTAGGCGATGGAGCGCTCGTCGACATCACCGGCATCGGGGGGACGGCACTCGGCGCATCGAGCTTGGTCGGTCAGGGCGCCGGTATCGCCATCGGCACCAGCGCACGCTCCACCGGTCCGGCGGCCATCGCGGTCGGCCAGAATGCAAGGTCGAGCGGAACGGGCTCGGTCGCGATCGGCGCGGATGGCGGAGATGGCGGCACCGAAGGGGCCGATGCTGCCGGAGATTACAGCATTGCGATCGGTACCGACGCATCGACCGCCTTCGGCACGATCCAGAACGTAGCACTAGGCGCAGGCGCGGCCGCGAACCATTCGAACGCGGTCGCGCTCGGCGCGGGATCGGTCACCTCGGCGGCGAACACCGTCTCGGTCGGCGCGGCAGGAGCGGAGCGCCGGATCACGAATGTCGCGGCGGGGACGAGTGCGACCGACGCGGTTAACAAGGCACAGCTCGACGCGGCGACATCCGGATCGAAATACGTGAAGGTAAATTCGAGCGCTCCTGCTCCCAGCGCAACGGGTACCGACTCGATCGCGATTGGCGGACTTGCGACTGCTAGTTCCACATGGTCGACGGCGATCGGCTTCAACGCGAAAGCCACCAACCAGATGGCAGTGGCGCTGGGGCAGGATGCCAACGCCAGCGGCAGCCGCGCAATCGCGATCGGGGGAGACGGCGGCGATGCCGATTATTTTGGCGCGCAGGCCGTCGGCGACAGCAGTGTCGCTATCGGTTCGGATGCCAACACGCTTTCCGGCGCAGCCGGAGCAGTGGCGATCGGCCGCCAGGCCACGGCGAAGCAGGTCGATACGGTTGCGATCGGCACGGGGGCACAGGCGCAAGCGGTTAATGCTTTAGCTATCGGGCAGGCATCCGACGCCATGTACGCCGACAGCGCAGCAATCGGGCGGAACGCCCAGTCGCGCGCCGCGGGTGGCATCGCGATGGGGGCGAACTCTCAAGCGGTCGCCGCCAATGCACTCGCTCTGGGAAATTCCACATACGTGGGTGGTATCAATTCGGTCGCGGTCGGCAACGGTGCCGTTTCGAATGGCAGCCCATTCAGCTCCGTACCGGAAGTAGCTTCCGTTGCGGTCGGTGCGATGGCCGCAGCAACCGGCGATGGTGCAGTGGCCGTCGGCGGGGCAACTTACAGCATGAACAACAACGTCGCCATCGGTTCGGCAGCTACGGCTATCAACGGCTTTGGCCAGGTGGCCATCGGATCGAGAGCATCGGCAACAGCAGGCGTTACGGTTGCAATTGGAGGAAGCGCTTCGGCGGAAGGAATTTACGCGTCTTCCATCGGTTACAGCGCTCAGGCCGTCGGCGAATCGTCACTGGCAATCGGAGACGAGAGCACAGCAAGCAGATGGGGCAGCATCGCTATCGGAGGACAGTATGAACGCTCCGGCGCCGGGGCGACAACCGATGGCGAGTACGCGATCGCTTTGGGGAGTCAGGCGGCCGTTTCGAACGCAGCCAATGCGGCAATTGCTGTCGGCGCTCGTTCGACAGTCGAGGCAGAAAATGCGGTCGCGATAGGCAGCCTCGCCAGCGCTACCGCCGTGAACAGCGTGGCGCTCGGCGCCGGTTCTGTCGCAAATGTCGAGAACACCGTCTCGGTCGGCAGCGCAGGGGGCGAGCGCCGGATCACCAACGTCGCCGCTCCGGTCGCCGCCACCGACGCGGCGAACAAGGCCTATGTCGATGCCAGGGTCGCCAGCGTGACCGGCGGCACCAGCAGCGGGGGTCCGTCGTACGTGACGGCCAACACCGCCGCGGGCGCGCCGAGCGCCGCGGGGAGCGAGGCGCTCGCCGTGGGCGGCGGCGCTTCGGCCGGCGGGGCGGGCGCAACAGCCATCGGCAACGGCTCGGGCGCGGCGGGCAACTACGCAACCGCGATCGGCCAGGGCGTCAAGGCCGGCCAGCAGCTCGGCACCGCGATCGGGTACGGCGCGGCCGCGGGCGAGCTGTCGGCGGCCATCGGCGCGACCGCGACCGGTTCCGGCAATTCGGCGGTCGCGATCGGCTACAACTCCGCGGCGACCGACGTCGCCTCCACCGCCATCGGCCAAGGTGCCAGCGCGACGGGCTTGCTCGCCGCCGCGGTCGGCCAAGCATCGACCGCCAGCAAGGACAGCAGCGCCGCCTACGGCGCGCGCTCGGCGGCGACCGGACTCTACTCGACGGCAGTGGGCGGGGACGCGTCCGCATCGGGCTACGCGGCGACCGCGGTCGGCAACGGCGCGCAGGCAACGCATGCCAACAGCACCGCGGTAGGCACTGGCGCAAGGACCACCGCCGACAACCAGCTCGTGCTGGGCAACAGCGAGACCGCCGTCGTCGTCGCCGGCATCGGTGCCTCCACCGACGCGCAGGTCGGGCCGGTCGATGTCGTGACGGTCGATGCCAACGGCACACTCGGGCGGCAGCGCGCCGCTTCTGCCCAGTCGGTGCAGGAGGTCCGCACCTCGATCGATTACATCGCCGCGGTCACCGACGCGCAGTTCGGCGCACTGGCGGGCGACGTGCAGGCGCTCGGCGGCCGGGTCGGCGCCCTGGAGCAGCAGATGATCCTGCTCGACGACAAGATCGCCAGCTCCACCGCCGCCGCCGTGGCGATGGGCGGCGCGGTGTTCCTGCCGGGGCAGAAGTTCAACATGACCGCAAACGTGGCGACCTACGACGGGGCGCATGCCGGCTCGTTCCAGGTCGGCGCGCTGTTGAGCGATCACGTGGCGGTGAACGCGGGGCTCGGCACCGGGCTCAACCGGAACGGCAAGACCGCGGGCCGTGTGGGCGTGACGCTGGGCTTCTGACCTCCTGGCCGCGAACGGACAGCGCCGCGCCGGACGAAATTCGGCGCGGCGTTGACCGATCCCGCCCGACCCGGCACCAAAGCGCCATGGCGTCGCTGCCCCCCGCCCCCGTCACGATCCACCGCTTCGGCCGCGAGGGCGAGCCGGTGGTGCAGATCGACGGGTTCAGCGGGATGGCGGGCGATCTTTTGGCGAAAGGCCGCGCCGCCGACTACCGGCCCGGCGGCGCGGCCTATCCCGGCATCCGCAGCTGGGCCGAACCCGACTACCTTGACCGGCGCCGCGACCTGATGTTCGCGATCATGCAGCGGGTGTTCGGTTTTTCGCGCGGGATCAGCTGCGAGGTGTCGACCTTCTCCCTCGTCACCCTGCCCGAGGCCGACCTGTCGCCGCTCCAGCGCATCCCGCATTACGACCACTCGGCCGGCGAACTGGTCGCGATCATGCACTACCTGCTCGGGCCGGAGACCGGGGGCACCGCGTTCTACCGCCATCGCCGCACCGGGTTCGAAACGATCACCGAAGCACGCGAGCCGGCCTACAACGCGGCGTTGGCCGAAGACGAGCGCGCATACGGCATGCCGCCCGCCCGCTACCACCACGGCGACAGCGACCGCTACGAGATGATCGGCGAGATCGCCGCCGCGCCGGACCGCATGATCCTCTATCGCGGGCGGCTGCTCCATTCGGGCGTCATCCCCGACCCGGCCGCGCTGACCGGCGATCCGGCGAGCGGCCGCCTGACGATTAACATGTTCATGCAGGGGCGCTAGGCAGACTGGCCGCGCCCGCCGAGTAGATTTCAGCCGAACTCCAACCCTGCGAAGTCGCCCGACCTGCGCCAGGCGTCGATGTGGGTGAAATACGCCATCGCGCCTTGCGGATGCCCGGCAAAGAAGCGGGTCCGGTCGTCGAAGCCCTTGCCTTCGTTGTTGTAGTAGCCGGGCGTGCATTCGGTCCCGCCGAGGTTCATGCCCGGCCCGCTCGCGATGAGGTCGACCCAGGCCTTCTGTGCCTCCTCCTGCGGCTCGACCGTCGCCGCGCCCCGCTCCTCCGCCTCGCGCACGACGGCGGCGATGGTGTCGGCATGGTCGACGATGTTGTGCGGCACATTGGCGATGAAATTGGCCGCCTGCGTCGGCTGGACGACGAACATGTTGGGGAAACCGCGCACGTGCAGCCCGTGCAGGGTCCGCATACCGTCGGCCCAGTATTCGGACAGCTTCGTCCCGCCCCGCCCGGACGCGTCGAACCCGGCGCGGTCGGTATATTCGGTGCCGACCTCGAAGCCCGAGGCATAGACGATGCAGTCGACCGGGTACTCGGTCCCGTTCGCCACCACGCCGTTCTCGGTGATCCGCTCGACTCCCTTGCCGCCGGTGTCCACCAGCGTGACGCCCGGTTCGTTGAAGGCCTGGAGGTATTCGTCGTGGAAGCACGGCCGCTTGCAAAGCTGGCGGTACCATGCCTTCAGCGCCTCGCCCGCGGCGGGGTCCTCGACGATGCGCGCGGCGCGCTGGCGGATCTCCTCCATCTTCTGGTGGTCGGCATCCTCCCACTTGGCGAGGATGTTGGCGGGGGTCCGCTCCTCGGGGGGCAGCGTCGCGATCTCCTTGCGGATGCGCTTGCCGAGGTCGGTCCAGCCGTCCTGCACCCAGTCTTCCTTCGCATTCCCTGCGCCCATGTTGCCGACGAAGTTCTCGTGCCAGCGGCGCTGCCAGCCCGGCTCGGCCACGCCCGCGAACCATTCGGGGTCGATCGGCGCATTGCCGCGCTCGTCGACCGAGGACGGGGTGCGCTGGAACACGAACAGCTTCTTCGCCGCCCGCGCCAGGTGCGGCACCGCCTGGACCGAAGTCGCGCCGGTGCCGATGATCGCCACCCGCTTGTCGGCGAGCTTCGTCATCGGCGCGCCTTCGGGATCGCCGCCGGTGAAGGCGTAGTCCCAGCGGCTGGTGTGGAAGGCCTTGCCGCGGAAGGTCTCGATGCCCGGCAGCCCCGGCAGCTTGGCGACGTGCAGCGGCCCGGTGCCGAGCCCGACGTATTTCGCGGTGAACCGGTCGCCCCGATCGGTCTCGATGGTCCAGACCTGCGCCTCGCTATCCCAGCGGAGGTCGGTGACGCGCGTGTGGAACAGCGCGTTCTCGTACAATTTGTACTGCCGGCCGATGCGGCTGCAGTGTTCGCGGATTTCGGGCGCGTGGGCGTACTTCTCGGTCGGCATGTGGCCGGTTTCCTCGAGCAGCGGCAGGTAGATCATGCTCGCGGTGTCGCACTGCGCGCCGGGATAGCGGTTCCAGTACCACGTGCCGCCGAAGTCGCCCGCCTTGTCGATGATGCGCACGTCGTCGATGCCGGCTTCCTTCAGCCGCGCGCCCACCACGAGCCCCGCGAACCCGCCGCCGACGAAGGCGAAGGTCACGTGATCGGTAACCGGGTCGCGCGGCTCGACCGGGCGATAGGGGTCGGCGGCGAGATCGGCGAACTCGCTTTCGAGCCGGCGGTATTGATCCGCCCCTTCGGCCCGCAGGCGCTTGTCACGCTCCTCGGCGTACTTGCGGCGGAGGGCTTCCTTGTCGATCGCGGGTGCGCTGGCCATTGTCTGCGCGGCTCCTTTCCCAAATCCGGTATGCTGGGGTTGTGCGCCAGCTTGGCGGCCGGTGCAACAGGCGTACGCAGCGCAGATTGCGACCCGGACTAGGGTGTAACACCTATCCGTCCGCGCATGGCCGGCTCATCCACCTGCCCTAGGAGCGGCCGACCCTGCAGGAGAACAAAAGCAATGGGCCTTATCGTGCTGGCCGATGCCGACGAGTTGTCGGCCGCCGCGACCGTGGATACGCTGATGGGCGCAGGCCATGCCGTCGCCCGGTTCGCCAATAGCGCTCAGACGCTCGAAGCGATCCGGTTTCGCCAGCCGCACTGCGTCATTCTCGATTCACACCTGCCGGGCGGGGCAATGCGGACTTTGCGGGTCATCCGCCAGAATTACGGGTCGGCTTGCCTGCCGGTCGTGATGCAAGCCCATCCCGATGCGACCTCCGCCTGCCGGACCATTCGCTCCGAAGGGGTCAATGCCGTTCTCGCCAAACCTGCGAGCGAGGACGAACTGATCTGGCAGGTCAGCAAACTGGTCGTGCTGGCGCGACGGACGATTTGCTCCACACCGCGGCCCGCCGCTATGCCGACGCTGCCGATCAGAGCGGCCGGGGTCGCGCGCCGCTTCTGCTAGGCTGGGCGCGCCGACCCCGGCGGTTCCCTCAGACCCCGCCCGCGGCGATCCAGTCGTCGATCTTCTTCTCCAGCACCGGCATCGGCAACGCGCCGGTATCGAGCACCTGCGCGTGGAAACGCCGCACGTCGAACCGGTCGCCCAGCGCCGCTTCGGCCCGCTGGCGCAGTTCCTTGATCTTGAGCTCGCCGATCTTGTAGGCCAGCGCCTGTCCCGGCATCACGATGTAGCGATTGGTTTCGCTCTCGGCGAACTCGCGCGGCTGGCCGTGCGCGATCATGTAGTCGACCGCCTGCTGGCGGCTCCAGCCCTTTGAATGAAGGCCGGTGTCGACCACCAGCCGCACGGCGCGCAGCAGTTCGCCGCCCTGCATCGCGCCGATCTTCTCGATCGGATCGTCGTAGAGGCCGAGCTCGTAGCCCAGGCTTTCGGCATAGAGGCCCCACCCTTCGGAGTACGCGGTGAACCCGCCGTACCGCAGGAAGGCGGGCAAGTCCTCGTTCTCGATCTTAGTCATGATCTGGAAGTGGTGGCCCGGATTGCCCTCGTGCATGAACAGCGCGATCGTGGGTGACACCTCGCGATTGGGAAGGTCGTATCCGCTGAAGTAGAACGTACCCGGCTTGCCGGTGTCGGGGTTCCCCTGGTTGTAGCTGGCTGCGAGGTTGAACTTCTCGCGGTATTCCTCGTACGGCTTGATCTCGAGCGGGGTCCTGGGAATGCTCGAAAACAAGCGCGGCAGCAGCGGATCGACCTTCTTCTGGATGTCGTACCACGCCTCTGTCAGCGCCGCCTTGTCGCGGTAGATTTCCGGCTTGCGGGTGCCGGCCTCCGCCCGGGCGGCGGCCAGCGCGGTCTCGATCCGCGCGACTTCCGACAGGCCGAGCCGGTGGACCGCATCGGGCGTCAGGGGCAGCGTCGTGCTGTTCTCGACCTCGAAGGCGTAGACCGCGTCTCCGCCCGGAAGGCCGCCCAACCCCACGGATTCGCGCGCCTTCGGCAAATATTCGTCGGCGAGGAACGTGCGCAGTTTCTGCAGCGACGGGCGGATGTCGCGCTCGATTGCCTGGCGGAAACCCGCGGTCAGCCGGGTGCGATCGGCAACCGCGAAACCGGCGGGCATTTCGGCGACCGGTTTCCAGTACGGAGACTGCTCAGTCGTCAGTTTCAGCTGCGTGTCGAGTTGTTCGATCATCGTCGTCACCGCCACGCGCGGATGGACGATGCCGTTCGCCATGCCGGTCCGGAATTGCGCGATCGCCCGGTCCATCAGCACGGGTATCTCGGCGTGCCGCTTCAGCGTGTTGTCGTAATCGGCGACCGTCTCGAACGGCAACGGCCCGCCCGGCGTCGAGAGGCGTGGATACGAGATGTGAAAGCCGGTGAAATGGTCGACCGGCAGCGCGGTCGCGAAGCGCAGCATGGCCGGTTCCGTGCCCGCGATCGCATTGCGCTGATTGTATAGGAAGACGTCGTACGCGATGCGGTCATCGGCGTTCAGCGATGCGCGGTCGATTTGCGCGAGATCCGCCACCGCCGTCTGTGCGGCTGCGCGCTCTGCCAGGATGGCATCTTTCGAGAACAGGTTGCCGAGGGTGTCCGTCCGGCTGAAGTCGCCGCGATACCAGGCCGCGATCGGATTGCGCGCGATCATATCCCGGTCCGTCCGCTCGAACAGGGCGTAGAGGGCATCGTGCGCGGCCAATGCCGTTTGCGCCGGCTCCGAAGCGGCCACCGCGGGGGTGCCCGCCGCCGGTTCGGCAGTCGGTACCGTGGCGCAGGCTCCCACGGCCATCGCCGCCGTGCCCGCCAGCAGCGCCTTGAATGTTTGTCCCGTCATCGCTTCGTCCCCATTTGTATTGCTTATCGGCCGCCGGCCGCGATCCAGTCGTCGATCTTCTTTTCCAGCACCGGCAGCGGCAGGGCGCCGGTATCGAGTACCTGCGTGTGGAAGCGGCGGATGTCGAACCGGTCTCCCAGCGCCTTTTCCGCCTTGTCGCGCAGCCGCTGGATGGTCAGCGCGCCGACCTTGTAAGCCAGCGCCTGACTGGGAATCGCGATGTAGCGTTCGACCTCGGCGGTCGCGTCGGTCCGGCCCATGCCGCTGTTCGCCAGCATGTAGGCGATCGCCTTGTCCCGGCTCCAACCCTTGGCATGGATGCCGGTGTCGACGACCAGCCGCATCGCACGCAGCATCTCGTCGTTGAGCGTGCCGAAGTGCTGGTACGGGTCCTCGTAAAGCCCCATCGGATAGCCGAGGGTTTCGGCATAGAGCGCCCAGCCTTCGACATAGGCGGTGTTGCCGCCGTAGCGCATGAAGGCGGGCAGCGCCTCGTTCTCCTGCGCGAGGCTGATCTGGAAGTGATGCCCCGGCGCCCCTTCGTGCAGGTAGAGCGTGTTGATACCCGGAGTGGTCCGACTGGGCAGGTCGTAGGCGTTGAAATGGAACACGCCCGGGCGACTGCCGTCGGGCGTGCCCTGCTCGTAGCTACCGCCCGCCTCGAACTTTTCGCGGTATTCGGGATAGGGCCGGATTTCGAGCGGCGCCTTGGGAAGGGTGTCGAAGTATTCGCCTACCTTGCTGTCCACTATGCGGCCGACCGCATAGTAGCGCTCGGTCAGGTCCGCACGGCTCTTCGGCTTGAACTGCGGATCGTCGCGCAGGTACTCGAAGAACTGCGGGAGCGTGCCCTTGAAACCGACCTGCGTCCTGATCTTCTCCATCTCGCCCAGGATGCGCGCGACTTCCGACAGGCCGAGTTCGTGCAGGTAATCGGCGGTGAGCGGCAGCGTGGTCGAGCTTTCGATCATCGCTTCATAGAGCTTCGCCCCGCCCTTCATCTGCGACAGGCCCACGCTGTCGCGGGCGACCGGCAGGTACTCGTCGCGCAGGAAATTGCGCAGCCGCGTGTTGGCCGCCTGCACCTCGCCGATCGAAGCGCGATAGGCCGCCGTCAGGCGAGCGCGGTCCGCCGCCGGGATGTCGGCGGGAAATTTCGCGATGGGGGACCAGTACGGGGTGTCTTCCGGCTTCATCGCGATCTGCGTGTCGAGCTGCTGGACCGCGTTGCTGATCGTCAGCTTCGTTTCCAGCACGCCGCTCGCCATGCCTTCGCGCATGCGGGCGATCGAACGGTCGACGATCTCGACGTAGTTGCGGTTGCGGCTAAGGCCGTTCTCGTAGTCGCGAACCGTCTTGTAGGGCGCCGCGCCCTCCCCGCTCGAGAACGTGGGGTAGAAGGTGTGGATGCCGGTGAAGTGATTGACCGGGCGCACGTCGGTCAGCGCGAGCATCTCGGGCGTCAGGCCCTTCAGCGCCTCGCGCTGCTGATACTCGAACACGTCGTAGGCGATGCGGTCCGTGGGGGAGAGGTCCGCCCGGTCGATCCCGCCGAGCGCGGCAAGGCTGCGGCTGGCCTGCGAACGGACGGCGTCGTTGTAGGCGTCGGCACCGAAGTCGCCGATGCGGTCGGCGTAGCGCAGGTCGCCGCGATAGATGGCGCTGAGCGGGTTGAGCTGCAGGCTCGCCTCGTCGTCGGCGGCGAAGACGGCGAACAGACGGTCGTGCGCCGATTGCGCTGCGCGGGGCGGGACCGCCTCGGTGGCGGGCGCGGCGGCGAGCGGCGCGGAGCCCCCCGCCATCGTCGTGCACGCGCCGAGCGGCAGCGCGGCGATCGACACAAGGATCAGGGTGCGGAAAGTCATGGATTACGGTCCTTCTTGCGCGCGCCCGCGTTCGGGTGCTGTGCGGTTCGTTCTCAGTCGATCACCCGGCCGCGAGCCATGACCCAGCCGACGGTCTCGAGCACGCGCGCATCCTCGGTCGGGTCGCCGTCCACCGCGATGATATCGGCGGAATAGCCGGGCGCGATGCGGCCGATCTGGCCTTCCATATCGAGTACCGCGGCAGCCCCCGTGGTGGCGGCGGCAAGCGCCTCGCGACTGGTCATGCCCTGACCCATCATCAGCGCGAATTCGCCGGCGTTACGCCCGTGTTCGAACACGCCCGCGTCGGTGCCGAAGGCGATCCGGACGCCCGCGTCGTGCGCCTTGCGCATGAAGGTGCGCGCCACGTCGGCGACCGCGCGGATCTTGTCCTCGACGACCGGGGTATAGATGCCCTTACCCAGCCGCTCGGCGACGCCCTGGAACGCCATCAGGGTGGGCACGAGGACGGTGCCGTTCTTCTTCATCTCGCGGATCGCGGCGTCGTCGATGTAGGTGCCGTGTTCGATCGTATCGATGCCGGCGCGGCTCGCCGCCTCGATCCCGCGCGCGCCGTGGGCGTGGGCCATGACCTTGAGGCCGAGCGAATGCGCGGTGTCTGCGATCGATTTCATCTCGTCGTCGCTGAAATGCGCCTCCAGCCCGCGGCCCTGTTGGCTCAGCACGCCGCCGGTGGCGGTGATCTTGATCACGTCGGCGCCATTGCGGCTGGCGCGGCGGACCTTGGCGGCGCATTCGCTCGCGCCGGTGCAGGTCATCCCGCTCGACAGCAGTTCGTTGACCTCGGGCAGGAAGCCGGTGACGTCGCCGTGACCGCCGATGATCGAGATGGGCGCGCCGGCCGCGACGATGCGCGGGCCGACGATCATGCCGTCTTCGGTCCCGCGCCGCAGGGCGTAGGCGCTCGCCCCGCCGCTGCCTGCCTCGCGCACGGTGGTGAAGCCTGCGCGAACAGTGCGGGCGGCGTTCTTCGTGCCGACGACGACGCTCCACTCGACGGGCTCGATCGCTTCCTTCCAGAAATCTCCGCCCGGATCGCCGGTGAGGTGGACGTGGAGATCGACGAGGCCGGGGACCAGCGTCTTGCCGTCGAGCCGGACGACCCGCGCCCCCGCGGGACCTTCGACGAAACCGTCGGCGATGCTCGCGATCCTGCCGTCGGTGACCACCACGGTCGATGGTCCGCGCACGGGCGAAGCCGCGTCCACCACCAGCCGGTCGGCATGGATGACCGTGGTCCGGGCCGTTTCGGGCGCGGCATCCTGCGCCTGCACGCCCGTGCCGAACCCGAGCGCCGCCGCCGCGATCGCCAAATGTCCGATGATCCGCACGTCGACTCTCCCCCGTTTCGTCCGGCCGTTCTAGCGAGCGCGGCGCGGAGGGAAAGAGCGGCGTAGGGTCAGTGCGTCAGAAGGTGTAGCCGATGCCCAGCGCACCGAACCACTGGTCGGCACTGCCGCGGATGCTGGTGTAGGGCGTGCGCTTGGCATCGCCGAGCATCCGCGAATATCCGCCGATGACGACCGCGGCGAGACCGCCGTTGGCCAGATCACCGTCGAAATCGATGCCGACGAGGACGTTCGCCCCCGCCTTGTTCCACCCACCGTCGGCCCGGTAGATCGGCAGGCCCGAAGCCAGCGACTGGGCGGTGTTCACCGAGTAGTAGTAGTCGTTGAAGTCGTCGTCCCCGCGCTCCGCCGAGAGCGACAGCGAGGCGGCGATACCGCGGCTCAGCGGGGTGAAGTACGATACCGTCGGGCTCAGCGTCATGCCGCTGCTCGCGCCGTTCACGTCCCACAGCGCATCGACCCCGAACGACAGCGAATCGTAAGGGTTGAGCACCTTCTTGAACGCGACGCCCGCGTTGGCGCCGACGTCGATGCCGGTCTTCAGCTTGCCCGCGGCCTCGACCACCGGGTCCTTGACCTGGCGGGCGCGGTTCGTACGAACGCGCGCGACCGGGCCGAGATTGAACCCGACCGTGCTGTCGTCGGCATCGTCGATCAAGTCGAGCGCGAGACCCGCCGGGCGCGGCTGGATGCCGATCCCGCCGACGTTGCCCTGGACGAGCGGCGCCGGAAAGAACACGTAGTCATTCGAGCCATCGTAGCTGGGCGAATAGCCCCCGCCGATGCCGACCGACAGCCAGTCGCCGTCGTAGACCGTCTGCGGCGGCGGCTCGACCGAGTCCGCGGGGCCCGCGGTGACCGGCTGGTCCTGCGCGGCGGCCGGAGCGGCGACGAGAGCGATTGCGAGCGCGAGGCCCGACGCGGCGAATGCATTCCTCATGAGCGGTACTGTCCCCTGTTTGCCCGCATAACCCGCAACGGGCCGATAGCGTTCCGCGAGGTGGGCAACACACGATTGCCCGGGCGCGCCATGCGCCCTAGGGCTTGGCGCGAGATGAGCGGGCGCATGATCGACGTGGCGATTGCCGGAGGGGGCCTGGCGGGCGGGCTCGCCGCGCTCGCGCTTCACCGTGCGCGGCCCGAACTGCGCATCGCGCTGGTCGAGAGCGGGCGGACGCTCGGCGGCAATCACCGGTGGAGCTGGTTCGCGAGCGACCTCGAAGCCGACGGCGCCGACCTGCTGCGACCGTTCCGCACGACGCGGTGGGACGGCTACGACGTGCGCTTCCCCGGTTTCGAGCGGACGCTGGGAACCGGCTACGCCTCGATGAACTCGAAGGACTTCGATGCCGCGCTGCGCCGCGAACTGCCTGCCGAGGCGATCGTCACCGGCCGCCGGGTGGCGGCGCTCGATGCGCGCGGGATCGACCTTGCGGACGGCACGCGGATCGACGCCCGGGCGGTCATCGACGCGCGCGGGATCGCCGGTGCGCCGGGGCTGGAGGGCGGATGGCAGGTCTTCATGGGCCGCCGCATGCGCACGGCAAAGCCCCACGGCATCGAATGCCCGACGATCATGGATGCCGACGTCGCGCAGCACGGCGCGCTGCGCTTCGTCTACACCCTGCCGCTCGGCGCCGACCAGCTGTTCGTCGAGGACACCTACTACGCCGACACGCCGGACCTCGACCGCAAGGCGCTGTCGGCCCGGATCGACCGGTACTGCGAGCAGCGCGGCTGGACGGGCGAGCCGCGCGATTTCGAAACCGGCGTCCTGCCGGTCGTGACCGGCGGCAGTCTCGCCCGCTTTCGCGCGGCGCATTCCGTGCCCGGCGTGGCGCTGGCGGGCGTGCGCGGCGGGTTCTTCCATCCGCTCACCAGCTACAGCCTGCCCTTCGCGGTGCGCACCGCGCTCGCCGTCGCGCAAGACGCGGACCTGCCCGGCGACCAGCTCGCCGCCATGCTGGAATCGCGGGCGAACGCGCTGTGGCGGGCGACCCGGTACTACCGCAGGCTCGGCCGGATGATGTTCGGCGCGGGCAGCCCGGAAGAGCGCTGGCGCGCCTTCGCGCTCGTCTATCGCCGGCCGGAAGACGTGATCGAACGTTTCTATGCCGCGCGCTCGACCCGAATCGACCGCGCGCGCATTCTCATGGGCAAACCGCCCGTTCCGGTGCTGGGCGCGATGCGCGCGCTGGCGACCGGCGGCAATTCTCTGGCAAAGGCAGCGGCATGATGACGGCTGAAGGCAAGAAGGCGTGCGTGATCGGGGCCGGGTTCGGCGGGCTGGCGCTCGCTATCCGGCTGCAATCCGCCGGCGTGAAGACGGTGGTCGTCGAAGCGCGCGACAAGCCGGGCGGGCGCGCCTATTTCTGGGAACGCGACGGCTTCACCTTCGATGCCGGCCCGACCGTCATCACCGATCCCGACTGCCTGAAAGAGCTGTGGGCGCTTTCGGGCCACGACATCGCCGACGATGTCGAACTGATGCCGGTGATGCCGTTCTACCGCCTCAACTGGCCCGACGGCGTCAATTTCGACTACTCGAACGACGAAGCGGGCCTGCGCGCCGAGATCGACCGCGTCGCGCCGGGCGACTACCCGGGCTACGAGGATTTCCTGCGCTATTCGGCCGGGGTGTTCGAAGAAGGCTATCTCAAACTCGGCGACAAGCCGTTCCTCGACTTCGCCAGCATGATGAAGGCGGCCCCCGCGCTCGCCAAGTACGGCGCGTGGCGCAGCGTCTATTCGGTCGTCTCGGGCTACGTGAAAAGCGAGAAGCTGCGCGAGGCGCTGAGCTTCCACACCCTGCTCGTCGGCGGCAACCCGATGACGACGAGCTCGATCTACGCGCTCATCCACAAGCTGGAAAAGGACGGCGGCGTCTGGTGGGCGCGCGGCGGCACCAACCGGCTGGTGGCCGCGATGGTCCGCCATTTCGAGCGGCTGGGCGGCGAGGTCAGGCTGGGCGACCCGGTGGTCAAGGTGCACACCATCGGCAACCGCGCGACCGAGGTCGAGACGAAAAGCGGCTGGAAGGACCGGTTCAACGCCGTCGCCAGCAACGGCGACATCATGCACACCTATCGCGACCTCCTCGGCGGCACCAAGCGCGGCGACGCGCAGGCGCGCAGCCTGTCGAGGAAACGCTTCAGTCCTTCGCTGTTCGTCGTCCACTTCGGGCTGGAGGGGACCTGGCCCGGCATCCCGCACCACGCGATCCTGTTCGGCCCCCGCTACAAGGGGCTGCTCGACGATATCTACGAACACGGCGTGCTGCCGCAGGATTTCTCGATCTATCTCCACCACCCCACCGTCACCGACCCCAGCATGGCCCCGCCGGGCAGAAGCACGTTCTATGCGCTCGTCCCCGTCGCCCACATGGGCAAGCTGGCGATCGACTGGGAAGCGGTCGGCCCGATGCTGGAGAAGCGGATTCTCGACGAGCTCGGCCGGCGGCTGATCCCCGACATCCACGACCGGATCGTCACCAAGTTCCACTACGCCCCGCGCGACTTCGCGACCGACCTGTCGGCGCACCAGGGCAGCGCGTTTTCTCTCGAGCCGATCCTGACCCAGAGCGCCTATTTCCGCGGCCACAACCGCGACGACGTGATCGAGAACTTCTACCTCGTGGGCGCCGGCACCCACCCGGGTGCAGGCATCCCCGGCGTCGTCGGCAGCGCCAAGGCGACCGCGGGCCTGATGCTGGAGGATCTGGCGGCGTGAATTCGAACATGAACCGCCTCGCCGTCTATTGCGGATCGGCCTCGCCGGCCGACACCCGCTACATCGAGCTTGCCCGCGAAGTGGGCCGGAATCTGGCCGAGCGCGGGATCGGCGTCGTCTATGGCGGGGGCCGGCTCGGGCTGATGGGCGCGGTCGCGGCCGGCGCGCTGGAGGCCGGGGGCGAGGTGATCGGGGTGATCCCCGATGCGCTGGCCAATTCCGAAGTCGCCAACCGCGACTGCACCGAGCTCTACACCGTCGGCGGGATGCACGAGCGTAAACAGCGCTTTACCGATCTTTCCGACGGGTTCGTCACCATTCCGGGCGGAGTGGGAACCATGGACGAGCTGTGGGAAGCGGTCAGCTGGGCTCAGCTCGGCTATCACACCAAGCCGGTGGGGCTTTTGAACGCGTTCGGGTTCTACGACCACCTGATCGCCTTCAACCGCCACATGGCGGAAGTCGGCTTCGTCCGCCCGGCACACCAGGGCATCATCATCGCCGACGAGACCCTCGGCGGCCTGCTGGTCAAGATGGCCGCCTACCGGCCGCACACGCCGATCTTCCAGATGAAGGCCAGCGATTTGTGACGAAGCCACGCCGCGTCGTCCCGCGGATGCTGGCGCCTTCGCGGATCTTGCGCTCCACCCCCGCGCAGGCGGGCGGCGGGCGCGAACGCTGGTCGCTGGTCGACCAGGCGGAGGACATGATCGCCGAAGGCTCGAAGAGCTTCGCGATGGCGAGCAAGCTGTTCGACCGGGTGACCCGTGAACGGGTGTGGCTGCTCTACGCATGGTGCCGCCGCTGCGACGACATCGCCGACGGGCAGGAGATGGGCGGCGAACTCGCCCCCGCGACGGAAGAAGAGGCCGCTCGCCGCATCCGCTCGATCCGCCTGCTCACCGAACGTGCGTTCGAAGGCCTGCCCACCGCCGACCCGGCGTTCGACGCCTTCGGTCTCGTCGCGCGCGAATGCGGGATAACCCGCGAGATGGCCGAAGACGTCATCATGGGCTTCGAACTCGACGCGGCCGACTGGCGTCCGCGCAGCGAGGCGGACCTTGCGCGATATTGCTACCACGTAGCGGGCGCGGTGGGGGTGATGATGGCGGTGGTCATGGGGGTCGACCGCGACGACGGCTGGATGCTCGACCGCGCGTGCGACCTCGGCCTCGCCTTCCAGCTCGCCAACATCGCCCGTGACGTGTCCGAGGACGACAAGGCCGACCGCCGCTACCTGCCGCTCGAATGGATGGTGGAAGAGGATATCGAGCCAGGCATGGTGATGCATCCGCACCACCGGCAGGAACTGGCCGACATCGTCGCGCGCCTGATCCGGCGGATGGAGCGGCACGAGGCCTGGTCGCGGCTGGGTGCGGCGAAGCTGCCTTTCCGCAGCCGCTGGGCGGTGCTTTCCGCCGCGCGCATCTATGGCGCGATCGGGCGGCGCGTTCGCGAACTCGGCCTGCATGCGTGGGACCACCGCGTCGTGATCGGCAAGCGGGAGAAGCTGCGCCACGTCGCCGCGGCGTTCTGGGAAGCGGCGCGCAATCGACCCGAAGTTCCGGGCGAACCGCCGAAGTGGGACCGCAGCACGATCCTCATCGACGTGCGCATGGCCCAGCCGATCCCCCCGCCGCCGATGGACCCGCTTCCGGAGGAATAATCGTCATCCCAGCGAAAGCTGGGATCGTTGGCAGGATGGCGCTGCATCGATAGCGGTCCCAGCTTCCGCTGGGACGACGGGGAGTTGGCAAGATGTTGCGCGCGCACTAACCCGCCCTCATGATCACCAAGCTCCTCATCGCCAACCGCGGCGAGATCGCCTGCCGCATCATTCGCACTGCGCGCGAGATGGGCATCGCGACCGTCGCGGTCTATTCCGATGCCGATGCGAAGGCGCTGCACGTCCGCTCTGCCGACGAGGCGGTGCACATCGGCCCCTCGCCCGCTGCCGAAAGCTATCTCGTCGGCGAGAAGATCATCGCGGCGGCGAAGGAAACCGGGGCAGACGCGATCCACCCCGGGTATGGCTTCCTGTCGGAGAACGCCGGGTTCGCGCGAGACGTGATCGACGCGGGCCTGATCTGGGTCGGTCCCAAGCCCGCAAGCATCGAGGCAATGGGGCTCAAGGACGCGGCCAAGAAGCTGATGCGCGCCGCCGGAGTGCCCGTCACACCCGGCTACGAGGGCGAGGATCAGTCGCCCGAAAGGCTCAAGCAGGAGGTCGATGCGATCGGTTATCCGGTCCTCATCAAGGCGGTCGCAGGCGGCGGCGGCAAGGGGATGCGCAAGGTCGACGCGCCGGAAGACTTCGAGGCCGCGCTGCAATCGTGCCGGCGTGAGGCCGCCGCAAGCTTCGGCAACGACGAGGTGCTGCTTGAAAAGTGGATCACCTCGCCCCGCCATATCGAGGTGCAGGTCTTCGGCGATGCTCATGGCAATGTCGTCCACCTGTTCGAACGCGACTGCTCGCTCCAGCGCCGCCACCAGAAGGTGATCGAGGAAGCCCCCGCCCCCGGCATGGATGAGGCGACGCGCGAGGCAATCTGCGCCGCCGCGGTCCGCGCCGCCAAGGCAGTCGACTATGAGGGCGCAGGCACCATCGAGTTCATCGCCGATGCCAGCGAAGGCCTGCGCGCCGACCGCATCTTTTTCATGGAGATGAACACTCGCCTTCAGGTCGAACACCCGGTGACCGAGGAGATCACTGGAGTGGACCTGGTTGAGTGGCAGTTGCGCATCGCAAGCGGGGAGACGCTGCCGCTAAGCCAGGAAGAACTCAGCATCGATGGCTGGGCGGTGGAAGCGCGGCTCTATGCCGAGGATCCGACCAGCGGCTTCCTGCCCTCCACCGGCCCGCTGGAATTGCTGGACTTGCCCGACCACCTGCTGCGCGTGGAAACAGGCGTCGACGAAGGCGATGCGGTCAGCCCGTTCTACGACCCGATGATCGCCAAGCTCGTCGCGCGCGGCGAGACACGCGAGGAGGCGATGCTCGACCTGGCTTCGGGTCTTTACGGACTGCGTGTGTGGCCGGTCAAGACGAACGCCGCTTTCCTGCTCGCTTGCCTCCAAGATCCGACCTTTCGGCGCGGCGAGATGACCACCGGCCTGATCGGCGAACGCGGCGACGATCTCACCGCGATTGAGCCGGTAAACGAAGCCGAATGGAAGCTCGGCGCGATGGCGCTGTTCGCTCCGTATTTTGCCGCGGCCGACAAGCGCGCCGCGGGGCCTTGGAGCGGCGCCATGGGGTTCAGACTCAATGCACCCGGCGATCCTCACATCACGGTCCAGCATCGCGGCGAGACGCGCAGGATCAACCTCGAGGACAGTACGGACGTGCGCGGGTTCGCCGCACCTGTGGCCGAAGGAGCACTCGCCTACCGCGAAGGGCACCCGTTCCTCTTCACGCTGCCTCGCTTCGACGGCGGTCATGCCTCGAAGCACGACGGCGACATCGTCGCGCCCATGCCCGGCAAAGTCATCGCGGTCGACGTGGTCGAAGGTGACGCGGTCACCGCCGGCCAGCGGCTGCTGGTGCTCGAGGCGATGAAGATGGAACACGCGCTCACCGCGCCGTTCGACGGGACGGTGAGCGGGCTGGCGGTCTCCGCCGGGAGCCAGGTGCAGGTCGAGGCGGTGCTGTGCACGGTAGAGGCTGCTCCAAGCGAATGACCTGGGCCGCCGAACTCGAGGAACTGCGCCGCCGCGAGGCGCTGGCCGAGGAGATGGGCGGCGCGGACAAGGTCGCGCGGCAGCACGGGCGCGGCAAGATGGATGCGCGGGCGCGGCTCGCAGGCCTGGTCGATCCGGGCAGTTTCCGCGAGATCGGCAAGATCGCCGGCAAGGGCTCCTACGACGAAACCGGCGAGCTTACCGGCGTCCTCCCCGCCCCGTTCCTGTTCGGCAAGGCGACCATCAACGGGCGGCCCGTGGTTGCCACGGCGGACGACTTCACCATCCGCGGAGGCGCGGCGGACGCCGGGATCGGCCGCAAGATGGAGCAGGCCGAGAAGATGGCGCATGAACTGCGCCTGCCCATCGTCCGCATGATCGACGGCACCGGCGGTGGCGGTTCGGTGAAGACCCTCGAAATGATCGGCGCGACCTACATCCCCGCCGTGCACATGTGGGGCGAGGTGGTGCGGAACCTCGACACGGTGCCGGTCGTCGCGCTCTCGCTCGGGCCTACCGCGGGCCTCGGAGCGGCGCGGATCGCGGCGAGCCATTATTCGGTGATGGTGCGCGGATTGTCGCAGATCTTTGCTGCCGGCCCCGCGGTGGTCGACGCACTCGGCGACAGTTGGAAGGGCGGCGAGGCCAACCACGAAGCGGCCAAGGAAGCGTTGGGCGGGAGCGGCATCCACACCCGCAACGGCGTGGTCGACGACGAAGTGGCGAGCGAGGCCGAAGCCTTCGCCCGCGCGCGGCATTTCCTCAGCTTCATGCCCGAATACGCCGGCCAGCCCGCCCGCCGCATCGAAACCGACGACCCCGCCGACCGGCGCGAGGAAGCGCTGCTCGCGCTCGTCCCACGCGGCGAAAAGGAAGTCTACTCGATGCGCCGCGCGATGGACCTCGTCTTCGACCGCGGCACCGTGTTCGAGATCGGCCGCAACTGGGGCCGTGCGGCCATCACCGCCCTCGCCCGGCTCGACGGGTGGCCGGCGATGGTGCTCGCCAGCGACCCCAGTTTCCTCGGCGGATCGTGGGATGCCAAGACCAGCGAAAAGGTCGAACGCTGGGTCAAGCTCGCCGACCTGTTCCGCCTGCCAATCGTCCACCTCGTCGACAATCCCGGCTTCATGATCGGGCGCGAGGCGGAGGTCGCGGGCACCATCCGCTACGGCGTGCAGGCGATGAACGCGATCTACCGGGCGAGCGTGCCGCTGGCGACCGTCGTCACACGCCGCGCCTACGGCATCGCGGGCAGTGCGATGTCGAACGCCGACACCTACCAGTACCGCTACTGCTGGCCGTCGGGCGACTGGGGGTCACTCCCCATCGCAGGCGGGCTGGAGGTCGCCTACAAGTCGGAGATCGAAGCGGCAAAAGACCCGGCAGCCGAACTCGAAGCGATCAAGACGCGGCTCGCCAAGGTCACCAGCCCCTTCCGCAGCGCCGAGCGCTTCAATGTGGAGGACATCATCGACCCGCGCGATACCCGCCCGCTCCTGTGCGAATTCGCCGAGCTGGCGTGGCGGCGGCTGGGAGCCGGTGCCTAGTAGATGCCGTGCGCCGCGAGGTAGCGGCGCGCCTGCCGCGGTCGGCGGAACAGCACGCCCCGCTCCGAAAACAGCACCAGCACCAGGCTCAGCAGGCTGCAGGCGAGCAATGCGAAGGCCAGCGGCCGCGCGCTGTCGTCGTAGAGCTGGCCGATGGCGATGCCCATCACCGCGCCCAGCGACATGCGGATGAAGCTCTGCGCGCTCGACGCTGCGCCGGCGACCTCGCTGAACGGCTGCATCGCGATCGACCCGAAGTTCGCGCCCATGAAGCCAAGCAGGCACAGGTTGCCCGCCATCAGCGGCACGAACAGTTCAAGGTTACTGCCCTGGTACAACGACGCCCAGACCTGCGCTGCGCTGATGACGATGAAGGTGACGAGCGCGGTATGGCTCACCCGCCGCGCGCCGAATTTCTCGACGATGCGGCTGTTCGCGAAGCTGGACACGGCCAGTGTGCTGGCGGTCGCGCCGAAGATGAAGGGGAAGTTCTCGCCCGCCCCGAAGTGTTCGCCGACGAGCTGCTGCGCGCTGTTGATGTAGCCGAACATCGCCCCGAACGTGAGGCCCGAGCCGAGGACATAGCCGATTGCCTCCCGCGTGCGGAACGTGGCGAACAGGTTCCGCGCGACGCTGCCGAAGTCGAGCGGTTGGCGCGCGTCGTGGGCGAGCGTTTCGGGTAGCCGTACCCAGGCCCACGCCCACACGACCGCCGCCAGCACCGCCATCCCGACGAAGACCCACGGCCAGTCGGCGAAGTTGAGGATCGCCTGCCCGAACGTCGGCGCGAGCACCGGCACGACCATGAACACGATGAAGATCGTGCTCATCAGCCGCGCCATCCTGTCGCCTTCGAACCGGTCGCGGATGACGGCGGACGGCACCACGCTCAGCCCCGCCACGCCGACGCCCTGGATGGCCCGCAGCACGAGCAGCGCGTCGTAACTCGGCGCCACGGCGCACAGCAGCGAAATGCCGACGTAGAAGGCGAAGCTGGCAAACAGGATGCGGCGGCGGCCGAACCGGTCGGCCAGCGCGCCCGGCACCAGCGACCCCACCCCCGCCGCCAACAGGTAGACGCCAACGACCAGCTGCCGCCGGTTGGGATCGTCGATGCCGAACGTCGCCGCTATCTCGTCGAGCGCGGGGAGCATGCCGTCGATCGCCAACGCACCCAAGCTCATTACCGCCGCCATCAGCGCCACGAACTCGCCGCGCCGGATGGTCCGGCTGCTGCCGTCGCTTGTCTCGATCGTTTCGCTCATGGCGTGGCCCATGCCTGCCGCAGCGCAGCATGGGAAGCGCTTTCACGGCCCTGCGGGAGTGGAGGAATCGCATCGCCTTCCCTAGATCGGCTTCATGGCCGAAGACGAGGACCACGGCAGCGAGGACGATACGGGCGAGGCCGCGATGGGCCTGCGCAAGATCATCCATGTCGACATGGATGCCTTCTTCGCCAGCTGCGAACAGCGCGACCATCCCGAACTGCGCGGCAAGCCGGTGGCGGTGGGCGGGTCGTCCGGGCGGGGTGTGGTCGCTGCGGCCAGTTACGAGGCGAGGAAGTTCGGCGTCCGCAGCGCGATGCCGTCGATCACCGCAAAACGCCTCTGCCCCGACCTCATCTTCGTGAAGCACCGGTTCGAGGTCTACAAGGAAGTGTCGGGCCAGATCCGCGCGATCTTCCGCGACTACACTCCCCATGTCGAACCGCTGAGCCTCGACGAGGCATACCTCGACGTCACCGACGACCTCAAAGGCATCGGCAGCGCGACCCGCATCGCCGAGGACATCCGCCGGCGCATCCGCGAGGAGACGAACCTCACCGCGAGCGCCGGCGTCAGCTACAACAAGTTCCTCGCCAAGCTCGCGAGCGACCAGAACAAGCCCGACGGCATCTGCGTGATCCGCCCCGGCCACGGCGCCGCGTTCGTCCAGTCGCTCCCCATCCGGCGCTTCCACGGCGTCGGGCCCAAGGGTGCGGAGAAGATGGCGAGGCTCGGTATCGAGACCGGCGCCGACCTTGCGGCGAAAGACCTCGCCTGGCTGCGCGTGCACTTCGGCAGCATGGCCGATTATCTCTACCGGGCGGCGCGGGGGATCGATCTCAGGCCCGTGCGCACCAACCGCATCCGCAAATCGGTGGGCGGCGAGCGCACCTTCAGCGAGGATATCTCCAGCGGCCCGGCCCTGCGCGATACGCTGGAGCGGATCATCGACATCGTCTGGACCTCGATCGAGCGCAACCAGGCGCGCGGTCGCACGGTGACGCTGAAGATGAAGTACACCGACTTCCAGATCATGACCCGGGCGAAGTCTCTGCCGACCCCCGTGGCCGACCGCGAAACGTTCGCCGCGACCGCGCGGGTGCTGCTCGACGAGGTGCTGCCGCTACCCCTGCCGATCCGGTTGATGGGATTGCAGCTGTCGAACCTGGAACGCGGCGACGGGGCGGCGGACCAAGCGAAGGATACCGCCCAGCTGAGCCTGCTCTAGCCCGCGCTGCCGCCCAGCTTCCCGCGCCAGGCCGCGATGCGCGCGCGGGTCAGCGGCGTCTGCGGCTCGGGCAGCGAATGGGTGGGGAAGAACCGCGCCTCGATCACCTCACGCCCGTCGGGCTTCGGCCGGTCGAGCGTGCGCGCCGCGACTAGATGAGCGGTATGCGGCGCGCCCGAGATGGTCTCCTCGACCGATGCGAGCAGCCGGGGGTTTTCGAGCTTGCAGCCGGTTTCCTCGGCGATCTCGCGCCGGGCCGCCTCGATCGCGTCCTCACCCCGCCGTGCACCTCCGCCTGGCAGCAGCCAGCCTTCGGGGCCGTAGCTGTGCCGCACCAGCAGCAGCTTGCCTTCGAGATCGGTGACGAACACCGACACGCCTTCGAGCGGCGCCTTGACCACGCTGCGCCAGCGATGGCGCAGGCGGTAGGCGACCCTCAGCGCGATCCGGTGGACCGGCCGCGGCAGCAGGCGCTCGATCAGGCGAAGCATGTGACGGGCTGGCCGGCATGGGCCAGCAGGCGCGCGACGGGCAGGTCGCCCTCGCCCGCGACGGCGGCATCGAAGACCGCGCGCTTCGCCGCGCCGCGGATGACGAACATCAGCCGTTCGCTCGCCAGAAGCGACGGCAGGGTCAGGCTGATCCGGTCGAACGGGGCCTCGGGCGGCAGGGGATCGGGGGTCAGCCGACGGATCGGCGCCGGGTCGTCGATCTGGGGATCGGTGTTGGGAAACAGCGAGGCGACGTGGCCGTCCTCGCCCATGCCCAGCCACGCCAGCGCGAAGGGTGGGACCTGTTCCATCACCGTCACCGTCACGACCTCGGCGCCCGCCGGCTCCAGCAGCGCGCGGATGCGGCCGGTGTTGGAGGCGGGATGATCTTCGGGCACCACGCGGTCGTCGCCCGGCCACACGGTCACCCGCCGCCAGTCGAGAGGTGCGGCGGCAAGACGTTCGAGTATCGGAAACGGCGTCGATCCGCCCGGCACGGTGATCGCGACCGGGCCGCCGGTGGCGGCGAGCGCCCCGCCGAGCACGTCCTCGACAAAGGCGGCGATATCGGCGTCGCCGGCGCCTTCCACGATAGTCAGGTTGTCCATGACCATCGGCGATAGCAGGAAAAGGGCGGCGGAAAAGTCGTCGCGCGTCAGACGATCCCGCGCACGCTCAGTGCGGCGAAGATGCCGGCGATCGCAAGAACCGCCGCGATCGTCAGCCGGATCGCACGCAGCGGCCAGCGAGCGATCTCGCCGCCCGCCATCGCCCCCGTAGCCAGCGCCGCCACCCCGCCCAGCGCCCCGCCCCCGGCGGCGAGCCACACCGATCCCCAGGCGGCGAAGGCGAAGACCATGAACCGCGCCGCGTCGCCCAGTTGCCGCGCGAGCAGGACGATCAGGGTCGCGAAAAGCGATGCGGTCGGCTCTGCCGGCAGGCGTGCGGACCGGGGCCATGCAAGCTCTGCCGCCGCTATCAGCAGCGCGAAGGCGACCAGCATGTCCGCCGCCGCGGGGGGCAGCACCAGCGCCAGAGCCAGGCCCGCTGCCGCCATGGCCAGCGCCGACAGGATCGACGCAAGCGCGCCGACCGCCAGCAGTCCGCCGCTCGGGCCCAACCGCTCTGCCAGGCGCGCGACGAGTAGCTGGTCGCGCCCGCCGAGCGAGACGACCAGCACCGCGGCGAAGGCGAACAGGAAGGCGTCCATCGCGGCACTGATGGCACACTGGGCCGTGATGCGATAGCCAGTGCGGACCGGCGATTCGACCGGCACGGGAGAGAGACGCGATGGAACTGGGCAACGGAATGGCGGCGGTAGTGACGGGCGGCGCGTCGGGCCTCGGCCGGGCGAGCGCGCAGGCGCTGGCCGATGCAGGCTTCAGGGTCGCGATTTTCGACGTGAACGCCGAGGCGGGCGAGGAGCACGCACAGGCCATCGGCGGATTGTTCTGCCACGTCGACATCACGAGCGAGGATTCGGTCGTCGCCGGCTTCGAGAAGGCGCGCGCTGCATACGGGCAGGAACGCGTGACGGTCCACTGCGCGATGACCAGCCGCCGCGGCAAGACCATCGGCTGGGACAAGGCGAGCGGCGGCTACAAGCGCCTGAGCACCGAAGACTACGCCTTCGGGGCGGAAGGCGTGCTGGTGTCGAGCTACCGCGTCGCCTCGCTCTCCGCGCTCGGGATGGCAAACGCCGATCCGATCACCGACGACGGCGAGCGCGGGGTAATCATCCTCACGGCCTCGGTCGCGGCGCAGGACGGGCAGATCGGACAGGTCGTCTACGGCAGCTGCAAGGCGGGGGTGAACGGCCTCGTCCTGCCGATGGCGCGCGATCTCATGGACCTCGGCATCCGGGTCAATTCGATCATGCCGGGCATCTTCGCGACCCCGCTGATGCTGGGCATGAAGGATCGCAACCCGGCGATGTGGGACCAGCTCAACGCGTCCGTCCCCTTCCCCAAGCGCCTCGGCGAGCCGGAGGAATTCGCCAGCCTCGTTCTCGAGATCGCCCGCAACGGGTATCTCAACGCGCATCAGTTCCGCCTCGACGGCGGCATCCGGATGCCGCCGAAGTAACGGCTCAGGCGAGCTTGGGCAGGCCCTCGCGGATCGCGTCGATCAGTCCCAGCGGATCGTCGACCATCACATGGTGCGCCGCGTCGGGCAGCGCGGTGGCGAAGCGCAAGTCGGGGATCGCGGCCTTCATCTCGGCGACCCGGTCGGGGGTCATGATCGCGGAATGCGCGCCGTATATAATGCCGATGGGCGCCCGTGCGCGGGCGACCAGCCCTTCCGCCAGATCGCCGCGGTCGAACTTGCTCCAGAACCGCGGATCGAACCGCCACGACCAGCCCGCCGGCTGGTCGGCGGTCGCGGGCAGTTCCTCCAGCGCTCCGCGCGCGATGTGATCGATCAGTTCCGGGCGGCCGCTTTCCTGTTCGGGTAGGAAGCGGAACCGGTGCAGGCCATCCGCCAGTGTCGGATAGCGGTTATGCTCAGGCCGCCCCTCGGCCAAGCGCGGCGGCGGGCCCCCGCCCCGCTTCGGCGGTGCCGAATCGACCAGGATCGCGCCGGTGATGGCATCGGGATGCTCGGCGCAGACGTAGAGCGTGGGGAAGCCGCCGAACGAATGCGCCACGATGGCCGGCGGAGTGCCGGATTCGGCCAGCTCGGCGGCATCGATCGCCGAAAGGATTTCCTTGCCGAATGTCGCGATAGCGTACTGCTCGCGCCAGTCCGAGCGGCCCATCCCCGACCACGAGATGGCTGCGCAGCGATAGTCCGCGGCGAAGAACGGCGCGATGAAGCTCCACCAGTCGGCGTGGGCGGCGTTCCCGTGCAGGAACAGCATGCCCGGGTTCCCCACCTCACCCCAGGTCAGGAGCTCGATCCGCGCTCCGTCGACCTCGAAGAAGGTGCGATCCGGCTCCATCGCCAGGACCGCGTCAAGCCACGGCGCGGCGGGCGGCTTCTCGCCTCCGAAGCGCCCGAGAAGCGATCCATCCGTCACGTATTCGCTGTCAGCCACACCATTCTCCCCCTCCCGACGCGCATTGCCGCGTTGGCGCGCGCTGGCAAGCGGCAGCGGACGAAGAAATCTTCGCGCCATACTGCCGGAGATTTCAGGAGCAGGCGGAGAGCAAGCCTTCGTGCCAGCCTGGAGCGGGTAGCGAGAATCGAACTCGCGCGTTCAGCATGGGAAGCTGACAGGCTACCATTACATCATACCCGCACCTGCGCGTCCGCCATTAGCTTCGCCCCGCCGCCCCGGTCAATCGTTTCAGGTGAGACCGGTTGATTTCGCTCGCCCGCGCTCCCAATGCACTGGTCAAAGGAGAGTTACCCATGCGCGATATCGATCACTTCATGGTCGGCGGCCCGGCCGGCTCGGCGGCCCGCTACAAGGACGTGATGAACCCCTCGACCGGCGAAGTGCAGGCGCGCGTGCCGATGGGTGACGCGGCACTGCTGCAGACCGCGGTCGATGCGGCTCTGAAAGTGCAGCTCGAATGGGCCGCCACCAACCCACAGCGCCGCGCCCGGATCATGTTCGCCTTCAAGCAGCTGATCGAGGCGAACATGGACGATCTCGCCCGGCTTCTGTCCAGCGAGCATGGCAAGGTGATCGACGATGCGAAGGGCGACGTGCAGCGTGGGCTCGAGGTGATCGAATACGCTTGCGGCATCCCGCAGGTGCAGAAGGGCGAGTACACCATCGGTGCGGGTCCGGGCATCGACGTCTATTCGATGCGCCAGCCGCTCGGCATCGGCGCGGGCATCACCCCGTTCAACTTCCCCGCGATGATCCCGATGTGGATGTTCGGCATGGCGATCGCCACCGGCAACGCATTCATCCTCAAGCCCAGCGAACGCGACCCGAGCGTGCCGGTGCGCCTCGCCGAACTGTTCCTCGAAGCGGGCGCGCCCGAGGGACTGCTGCAGGTCGTCCACGGCGACAAGGAGATGGTCGACGCGATCCTCGACCACCCGGACATCGCCGCGGTCAGCTTCGTCGGCTCCTCCGACATCGCGCACTACGTCTACAACCGCGGCGTCGCGGCCGGCAAGCGCGTGCAGGCGATGGGCGGGGCCAAGAACCACGGCATCGTGATGCCCGACGCCGACCTCGACCAGGTGGTGAACGACCTCGCCGGTGCGGCGTTCGGCTCGGCTGGCGAGCGCTGCATGGCGCTCCCCGTGGTGGTGCCGGTGGGCGAAGAGACCGCCGAGAAGCTGAAGGCCAAGCTGATCCCCGCGATCGAGGCGTTGCGCGTCGGCGTATCGACCGACAAGGACGCGCATTACGGCCCGGTCGTCACCGCCGAGCATAAGGCCCGGGTCGAGAAGTGGATCGACACCGCCGAGGCCGAAGGCGGCGAGATCGTGATCGACGGCCGCGGGTTCAGCCTTCAGGGGCACGAGGATGGTTACTTCGTCGGCCCGACGCTGATCGACAACGTCACGCCGGACATGGAAAGCTACAAGGAAGAGATTTTCGGCCCCGTGCTCCAGATCGTCCGCGCGAAGGACTTCGAGGAGGCGATCGCGCTGCCGAGCAAGCACCAGTACGGCAACGGCGTCGCGATCTTCACCCGCAACGGCCACGCCGCGCGCGAATTCGCATCCCGAGTCAATGTCGGCATGGTCGGGATCAACGTGCCGATCCCGGTGCCGGTCGCCTACCACAGCTTCGGCGGGTGGAAGCGCAGCGCGTTCGGCGACACCAACCAGTACGGCACCGAGGGCATGAAGTTCTGGACCAAGGTCAAGACCGTCACCCAGCGCTGGCCCGACGGCGGCAGCGACGGCTCGAACGCATTCAACATCCCGACCTTCGGGTGAACGGGGCTGTCCGTACGCGGTTGCAGCTACAGTGAGCCGAGAAACGGAGTTTTTTATGCGTTACAAACTGATGTTGGCCATTCCGCTTCTTGCGCTCGCCGCGTGCAGCCGGGCGCCGGGCGAGCCGGCACCCGCCGCCGAGGACACCGCCATCCCGGTCGAACCGGACGGCAGCATCGGCGACGGCGCTACCCCGCTTCCCGAAACCACTGCCACGCCCGCCCCTGCCGGCGAGGTCGCGGCGACTATCCCCGCCGCGCTGCATGGCCGGTGGGGCATGGTGCCCGCCGACTGCACCAGCACCCGCGGCGATGCGAAGGGCTTGCTCACCATCGGCCCCAAGACGCTGAAGTTCTACGAATCGGTCGGCACCCTTGCGCTGGAAACCGCGCGGGGCGAGGGCATGATCCGCGGGCAGTTCGAGTTCTCGGGCGAAGGCATGACCTGGACCCGCGACGTCACCCTGTCGGCGACGGGCGATACCCTAACCCGCACCGAACGCGGCGGCGAGGAGCCGGGCGGTCCGTTCACCTACACGCGCTGCGCCTGATCGAGCCGGCGTTCTACCAGCGCGACGAGGTCGGGCACGCTCTCCACCCCGGACAGCTCGGCGGCGCTTACCAGTTCGCGCAAGGCCCCCGCCTCCTCCAGCAGGATCGTCGGGAAGGCGAACCGGGCTGCGGGCCACGCCCGCCCGAAATCGTCGCGGTGATGCACGGTCACTCGCGCTGGCGTTTCGGCCAGGAACCGCTTCCACTCGCCCCGCACGGCGACGGCGCCGTGCGTCAGCGCGCAGAGCGAGCACGGATACGTCCCGGGCGAGACGATCTTGTGCGCCACGTCCGCCAGCGACGCGAACAGGGTGCCGTCGGCGTTGTAGACGACGAGGACGTGGGGCTGCGGCGCGGTCATCTCGGCTCCCGATCTCGTGCGCGCGCGAAGGGCGTTCGCACCCTTCCAACGCGTGCCCCCATTGGCTAGGGGCGTGACCATGACAGGGCAATTCCAGCTTACCGACGACCAGCTCGCCATCCAGGACATGGCGCGCAAGTTCACCGCCGACCGCATCACTCCGTTCGCGGCGCAATGGGACGAGATTCACCATTTCCCGCGCGACGTCGTGCAGGCGGCGGGCGAGCTCGGCTTCGGATCGATCTACGTGTCCGAGGAATCGGGCGGCATCAATCTCGGCCGGCTCGAGGCGGCGCTGATCATGGAGGCGATGGCCTACGGCTGCCCCGCGACTAGCGCCTATATCTCGATCCACAACATGGCGAGCTGGATGATCGACCGGTTCGGCGGCGAGGAAGTGAAGGCCCGGTTCCTGCCCAGGCTCGTCAGCATGGAACACATCGCCAGCTACGCGCTGACCGAACCCGGCAGCGGTTCGGACGCGGCGGCGCTGAAAACCACGGCTAGGCTCGACGGCGACCACTACGTCATCAACGGCACCAAGCAGTTCATTTCGGGGAGCGGCTTCAACGACATATACGTCGTCATGGTCCGCACTTCGGACGACAAGAGCCGCGGGATCACCTGCCTCGTGGTCGAGAAGGGCACCCCCGGGCTCAGCCACGGCGCGCCCGAGAACAAGCTCGGCTGGAACGCCTCGCCCACCGCGCAGCTCATCTTCGAGGACTGTCGCGTACCGGTGGCCAACCGCGTCGGCGGCGAAGGCGAGGGCTTCCGCTTCGCGATGGCGGGGCTCGACGGCGGACGGCTCAACATCGGCGCGTGCAGCCTCGGCGGCGCGCAGCGGTGCCTCGACGAGGCGGTCGCCTACAGCAAGGACCGTCAGCAGTTCGGCCAGCCGATCGCGGAATTCCAGAACACGCAGTTCATGCTCGCCGACATGGCGACCGAGCTGGAGGCGGCGCGTGCTCTCCTCTACCTCGCCGCCGCCAAGGTCACCGACAACGCACCCGACAAGACGCGCTTTTCCGCGATGGCCAAGCGGCTGGCGACCGACTCGGGGAGCAAGATCGTCAATGACGCGCTCCAGCTGTTCGGCGGCTACGGTTACCTGAAGGACTATCCGATCGAACGCTTCTGGCGCGATTTGCGCGTCCACTCGATCCTCGAAGGGACCAACCAGGTCATGCGAATGATCGTCGGCCGGGACATGCTGCGACAGTGAACAGTCTCGCGATGACCGCCCTCGTCGTGCCGGACTACGACGAGGCGATCGCTTTCTTCACCGGTGCGCTCGATTTCGCGCTGGAGGAAGACAGCGACGTCGGCAACGGCAAGCGCTGGGTCGTGGTTTCCGGCGATGGCGGGGGCAAGCTGCTGCTCGCGCGGGCGGCGAACGAAGCGCAATCCGCGGCGGTCGGAAATCAGACGGGCGGCCGGGTCGGCTGGTTCGTTCACACCGCCGATTTCGCGGTCAGCCACGAACGCCTTGTCGCCCACGGAGCGACCTTTACCGATGGTCCGCGCACACAGGCGTATGGAACGGTTGGAGTATTCAACGATCCATGGGGCAACCGGTGGGATCTGATCGAACGCAGGAACGCGGCATGACAATCGACGAACGGGGGACCGAGATCCTCATCCATCGCCACGGCGCGGTGGGCCATATCTCGCTCAATCGGCCGAAGGCCATCCACGCGCTCACGCTCGACATGTGCCATGCGATGAGCGCTGCGCTGTCCGAATGGGCCGATGACGATGGCATCGAAGCGGTGATCCTCGACCATGCCGAAGGGCGCGGATTCTGCGCCGGCGGCGACATCAACCTGCTCAGGAACAGTGCGCTTAATGACGGCGGCGCGTCGGGGCGTAAGTTCTTTCACGACGAATACCAGCTCAACCACCAGATGATGACCTATCCGAAACCCATCGTGGCGTTCATGGACGGCATCACGATGGGCGGCGGCGTGGGTATCGCGCTCCCCTGCCAGGTTCGCGTCGCGACCGAGAATACGCGCTTCGCCATGCCCGAGACCGGCATCGGCCTGTTTCCCGACGTCGGCGGCGGCTGGCACCTCTCGCGCCTGCCCGGACGGCTCGGCCAGTTCCTCGCGCTTACCGGCGCGCGGCTCGACGGGGCGGAATGCCTGTGGGCGGGCATCGCCACCCACTACCTCCCCAGCGATCTCCTCGCCGAGGCGAAGGCGCGGATCATCGAGAAGCCGGGCCGCATTTCCGGCGTTTTGTCCGAAATGGTCGGCAGCCCGCCCAAGGCGCGGATCGAGGACAACGCCGATCGGATCGCGCGGCATTTCCGCTCCGACCGCTACGAGGACATCCTCGCCTCGCTCGAAGCTGACGACTCGGATTGGGCAGCCAAGGAGCGCGACACACTCGGCACCAAGAGCCCGCAGACCTGCAAGGTCGCGCTGCGGCAGCTGGCTACAAGCGCGCAGCTCGCCGAGTTTGCTGACAACATGGCGATGGAATATCGCATCGCCAGCCGCGTGCTGCTGCGCCCCGACTTTGCCGAAGGGGTGCGCGCGGTCATCGTCGACAAGACCAACGATCCCAAGTGGGACCCGGCAACGCCCGGGGACGTGAGCGAGGAGCTGCTGGACGCTATCTTCGCACCCCTCCCGCCCGAAGAAGAATGGAAGCCGCTTTGACCTACGAAACCATCACCGTCGAACAGCGAGACGCGGTCACGCTGATCACGCTCAACCGTCCGCAGGCGCTGAACGCGCTGAATTCGCAGGTGCTCGAGGACCTGATCGCCGCCTTCGCCGCGTTCGAAGCGGACCCCGGCCAGCGCTGCGCGGTGCTGACCGGCAGCGGCGACAAAGCCTTTGCCGCCGGCGCGGACATCAAGGAGATGGCCGACAAGCCCGCGGCCGATTTCTACCTCGACGACTTCTTCGCGCGCTGGACCAGCGACCTCGTGAAGAAAGTCCGCAAGCCGTGGATCGCCGCAGTCAACGGCTTTGCCCTCGGCGGCGGCTGCGAGCTTGCCATGATGGCGGACTTCATCGTCGCGAGCGACAAGGCGCGGTTCGGCCAGCCCGAGATCAACCTCGGCGTCGCGCCCGGCATGGGCGGCAGCCAGCGGCTGACCCGCGCGGTGGGCAAGGCCAAGGCGATGGAGATGTGCCTCACCGGCCGGATGATGGGCACCGAGGAAGCCGAACGCAGCGGCCTCGTCGCGCATGTATTCCCGCACGAGACCCTGCTCGACGAAGCGCTGAAGATCGCCGCGACCATCGCGAGCAAGCCGCCGATGGCCGCGATCGCGAACAAGGAAATGGTCAATGCCGCGTTCGAGACCACGCTCGACCAGGGCCTGATCGTCGAACGCCGCATCTTCCAGATCCTCACTGCGAGCGAGGACAAGGCGGAAGGCATGGCCGCCTTTATCGAGAAGCGCGAAGGGCAATGGAAGGGCCGGTGATCCGCCCGTTCTATCTGTTTCTGATGGTCTTGTGGGGCGCGCTCGCGTTCTACACGGCCCGCGTCGTCATGACGGAAGGCTTCGGGCTATTCCCCATCTTTCTCGGAGCGGTCTCCGACTGGACGTGGCCGGGGCAATTCAATCTCGATTTCACGATGATGCTCTTCCTTTCCGCAAGCTGGACAGCGTGGCGCAACGCCTTCTCGCCAATCGGGCTCATGCTGGCTCTCGTCGCTTTCGTCGGCGGGGCAGGCTTTCTCCTGCCATATCTCACTTACCTCGCAGCGAAGCATCGCGGCGACACGGCCGCCGTTCTGCTCGGCGCCCACTTCAAGGATACAGCATCATGAAAATCGCCTTCATCGGCCTCGGCAACATGGGCGGCGGGATGGCCGCGAACCTCGTCAAGGCGGGGCACGAGGTGCACGCGTTCGATCTGATGGGCGCGGCGCGCGACGCGGCGGTCCAGCACGGCTGCGTGGCCTTCGACGATGCGGGCGAGGCGGTGAAGGACGTCGACGCCGTGGTCACGATGCTGCCCAACGGGTCGATCGTGAAGTCGGTCTATACCGGCAGCGTGATCGGCAAGGCGCCCACCGGTGCGGTGCTGCTCGACTGCTCGACGATCGACGTCGCCACCGCGCGCGAGGTGATCGGCCTCGCCGAAAGCGCGGGCTACGCGATGGTCGATGCGCCCGTCAGCGGCGGGATCGCTGCAGCGAACGGCGGCACGCTGACGTTCATGGTCGGCGGCAGCGGGGAAGCATTCGCGCGCGCCAGGGAGGTGCTCGACCCGATGGGCAAGGCGGTGATCCACGCCGGCGACGCGGGCAACGGGCAGGCGGCCAAGATCTGCAACAACATGCTGCTCGGCATCCACATGATCGGCACCTGCGAAGCATTCGCCATGGCCGAGAAGCTGGGTCTCGACCCGCAGACGTTCTACGACATCAGCAGCGTCTCCAGCGGCCAGTGCTGGTCGATGACGAGCTACTGCCCAGTCCCCGGCGTCGGCCCGCAGTCGCCGGCCGACAACGAATACCAGGGCGGCTTCGCGGCCGGACTGATGCTGAAGGACCTGCGTCTCGCGATGGATGCCGCCGAAAGCGCCGATGCGGCGGTGCCGCTCGCCCAACGGGCCCGCGCGCTTTACGAGGACTATGTCGGCGCGGGCAATGCCGACGTCGATTTCAGCGGGATCATTCGGACGCTGAAGTAGCGGCGGCGTCTTCCGCGGCCTTCTCGGCGGCGGCCTTCTTCTCGGTGAAGTACATGATTGCCAGCGCCCCTTCGAACAGGAGGATCAGCGGCACCGCGAGCATGAGCTGGCTGATGACATCGGGCGGGGTCGCCACCGCTGCGATCACGAAGGCCGCCACGATCATGTACCGGCGCGCGCCGACGAGCTGCGCCCGGCTGACGATCCCCGCGGTGTTGAGCAGCAGCAGCAGCACCGGCAGCAGGAAGCTCAACCCGAACGCGAGGATGAACTGCATCACCAGCCCGAGGTAATCCTCGGAGTTGGGCAGCGCGTCGAATGTCACCCCGCCCTCTGTCCCCTCGAAGCCGAGGAACCAGTGGAAGGCAGTCGGCATCACCACGTAATAGGCGAGCGCCCCGCCGCCGATGAAGAGCACGGGGGTCGCCAGCAGGAACGGCAGGAAAGCCTTCTTTTCCTTCGCGTAGAGACCCGGCGCGACGAACGCCCAAAGCTGGTTGGCGATGACCGGGAAACTGACGAAGAACGCCGCCCACATCGCCACCTTCAGTTCGACGAAGAACTGACCGTAGAGCTTGGTGAAGATCAGCCGCGTCTGCCCCGCATCGAGCAAGGGCTGGACCAGAAAGCCGAGGATCGGTTTGGCGAAATAGAGGCAGACGAAAAATGCCAGGATGAACGCGGCGAACGCGCGCAGCAGCCGCGCCCGGAGCTCGATCAGGTGGTCGAGCAGCGGCGCCTGCGTTTCGTCGATGTCGGGAATCCTGAAGACCATCAGCGCAGCGGCAACTGGGGTTCGTCGTCGGGTGTCGGGGGGGCCGTATCGACTTCATCCGCCGGCGGTGGCGGCGTCTCGCTCGTAGCGGACTTCGGAAGCGGCTTCATCTCGTAATCCGACAGGTCGGTCGTGGGCATCTGCGCCATGATGCGGGCGTTCTGTTCGGCCCACTTCTGCTCCATTTCCTCCATCTCGGCCTCGCGGATCATGGCGTCGATGCCGGCGCGGAAGTGGTTGGAGGTGCGGCGCACCTTGCCGATCCACTTGCCCGCCGTGCGCATCGCGCGTGGCAAATCCTTGGGCCCGATCACCAGCACCGCGACGAACACGATGACCAGCAGTTCCTGCCAGTCGATTCCGAACATGGTTCAGGCCTTTCGCGCGGGCAGGATCAGCCGCGGTGCTCGGATGCCGGCTGCACGTCCTTCGCCGCCTCGCCGGCGGGCTTGGCCTCGTGGTGCGGACCTTCCAGGCTGTGCATGGGCTTGGCCGCGGCCGCCTTGGCATTCGCCTCGTCCTCCTCGTCGTTGAGGCCCTTCTTGAAGCTTTTGATGCCCTTGCCGAACTCGCCCATGATGTCGCCCACCCGGCCCTTGCCGAACAGCACAAGCACGACGAGCAGCACGATCAGCCAGTGCCAGATGGAAAACGAACCCATGGTAATCTCCTTGGGGACTAATCTAGTGGATCGGCGGGGTCATTGCCAGCCTCGGCAGGCGTATCGCCGCCGCCGTCGTCCATCAGAGCGTCGAACGCGTCGTCCACGGGGTCGAGCAGGCCGGCGGCCTTCAACTCGTCGATGCCCGGCAGGTCGCGCCGGGATGCGAGACCAAAGTGGTCGAGGAACTCGGGCGTCGTGGCGTAGATCACCGGCCGCCCCGGCACCTCGCGCCGTCCGGCCACGCGCACCCAGCCTGCCTCCATCAACACGTCGAGCGTGCCGGACGAGGTCTGCACGCCGCGGATCGCCTCGATTTCGTTGCGGCTGACGGGTTCGTGGTAGGCGACGATCGCCAGCACCTCGGTCGCCGCGCGGCTGAGCCGGCGCACCGCCTCGCGCTCGCGCCGCAGGATATGGGCGAGATCGGGCGCGGTCTGGAGATGCCAGCGATCGCCGCGCTCGACGAGTTGCACGCCGCGCCCGTCGTAATGCTCTGCCAGCTGCCGCAGCGCCGCGCGCACGTCGCCTGCCGCCGCATCGCCCAGATGCCCGGCTAGGGCGGCGACGGTCATCGGCTCCTCCGCCGCGAACAGTGTGGCCTCGACTGCGCGCACGAGATCGTCGGGCGCGGTCACGCCGCCGGACGCCGCAGCCGGAGCGGTCCGAAGACCTCGTCCTGCGCCAGTTCCGCCTTGCCCAGCCGGGCCAGTTCCAGCGCGGCGACGAAGCTGCTCGCGAGTGCGGACTTGCGCAGCCGCGGATCGGCCCAACCCTGTTCGTGGCTTGGCGGCAGGAATTCGCGGATTTCCATCCAGTCGAGCGTGACGCCGAGCATGGCCGACACGCGGTCCAGTGCCGAATCGAGCGTCATCACCGGCCGTTCGCGCACCATGTGGACGACCGGCGCGGTGCGCGCCTTGACCTGCCCGTAGGCCTGCACGAGCGCGTACCAGTCGCATTGCCACAACGTCTTGCGATCGGTCCGCAGCCCCTCGGGCGCGCCGCGCGTGAACACGTCGCGGCCCAGCCGGTCGCGGCCCATCAGCCGGGCGGCCGCCTCGCGCATCGCGGCAAGGCGCGCGAGCCGCAATTGCAGGCGCAGCGCCAGTTCCTCCGGGCTCGGATCCTCCTGCTCGTCCTTCGGCAGCAGCAGTGCGGATTTCAGGTAGGCGAGCCATGCAGCCATCACGAGGTAATCGGCGGCCAGTTCCAGCTTCAGCGCCTCGGCCTGTTCGATATAGGCGATGTACTGATCCACCAGCGAGAGGATCGATATCGCCTTGAGATCGACCTTCTGCCGCCGCGCGAGGTCGAGCAGGAGGTCGAGCGGCCCTTCCCAGTTGTCGAGTTCCAGATAGAGCGCCGCATCGTCGGTCGGTGCGGCGGCGGGGCCGGCCCAGTCGTCGTTTCGCGGCCGATCGCCCAGATCGAGGACCAGACCGCGTTCGCTCACGCAGCGGTTCCAGCAATCGCCAGCAGGGTGTCGCGGGTCGCCAGCAGGTCCGCCTTGTCGCCGTCGGGCACGATGCCGGTTCCCTCCAGCGCGCGATCGAGGCGGGCGGCGGTCTCGGCGGACATCGACGGCAACCGTTCGGCGATACTGGTCATGTCGTCCATCTTCGCCCAGCAGTTGAGCGCGATGTCGCAGCCTGCCTTCACCGCGATCTCGGCGCGCTCGGGCACGGTGCCCGACAATGCCTCCATATCGAGATCGTCGGTCAGAAGCAGTCCGCCAAAGCCGATCCGGCTGCGAATGATATCGCGGATCACGGTGGGGGACTGAGTCGCCGGACGGTCGGGGTCCCAAGCCGTGAAGACGAGGTGTCCGGTCATTCCGATCGGCGTGTCCTTCAGCGCGCGGAACGGGGCGATGTCGGTCTCGAGTTCCGCCTCGCTGGCGGTGACGGTGGGCAGTTCCTTGTGCGTATCGCACAGCGAACGGCCATGCCCCGGCATATGCTTGATGCAGCCGGCCACGCCGGCCAGCGCCAGCCCCTCCAGCGTCGCCCGCCCGAGTGCCGCCACGCGCAGCGGCTCGCTGCCGAACGCGCGGTCGCCGATCACGTCGTGCGCGCCATCCTGCCGCACGTCGAGCGGCGGGTGGTAGTCGACCGTGATTCCCGCCTCGGCCAGTTCGAGCCCCATTGCGTGGGCATTGGCGCGCGCTGCCGCGATCGCGGAGGACGGTGCGATTTCGTAGAGCGTGTCGAATGCGGAGCTTGGGGGAAACGCCGTGAAGTTGGGCGGACGCATCCGCGCCACCCGCCCGCCTTCCTGGTCGATGCTGACGAGCAGGCGGTCGCGCCCGTGGATGCTGCGCAATTCGTCGGTCAGCGCGCGGACCTGCGCCATCGTGTCGATGTTGCGGCCGAACAGGATGTAGCCGGCCGGATCGCTTTCGCGAAAGAACGCCCGCTCGTCGGCGGTCAGCGTCAGTCCCGAAAGCCCGAAGATCGCGGGTGTCATGCCCCGTTGGGTCGCAGGAAACCCGCCCGCCCGCAAGCGCGGCGCGGGCGGACGATGTGCAAAACGGCGCGGGTCAGCGCTTGACCTGGCAGGCCACCCCGTCGCCCTTCAATGCGCTGCACAGCCGGCTCGCGGATGCCACATCACCCGCGACCGCCTGCAGGCGATAGACCGTGCCGATGTCGGCATCACCCTCGACGACCCTGTGAGACACGCCGTTGAGATGCTCGGTCTGTCCGCGAAGCTTCTGCCAGCCCGCTTCCGCCGATGCCTTCGTCGAATAGGCGCCAACTTGGACCGCCACGCCGCCCGAGGACACAGGTGGTTCGGACGACGCGGTCGTTGCCGCTGCGTCGGTGGCGTCTTCCGTGGGCTTCGCCACGTCGATACTGGGACGAGGCGACGTGTCGGCTATGCGCCCTTCGCGCGACTGGCCTTCCCCGACGACGGGGGCGAGATTGCCGGTCCCTTCGAACTTCTTGCCGCCCGGATCGGCCGGCCTCTGCTTGTAGGGGCCATCCGGCGCCTCGATCGTGCTGCCGTCGGCGACCAGTTCGGGGTCGGGGCCGCGATTGCCGAACCACCAGATCCCGCCCACGATCACCGCCAGCGCGAGGAGGGCCAGCAGTGCGAAACCGAAGATCCGACCCGTGTCGACACCGCCTTCCTCGTATTCCTCGTCGCCCGACTCAAGCCACGGCAGCCGTTCGTCCTCGTCGGCGAGCGTCAGCTGCTCGCTTCCGACATAGTCGTCCTCGTCCGGCCGCATGGTCACCCCTACATCTCCTCCACTGCCTCCACGCCCAATAGCGCGAGGCCGTTACGGATTACTTGCGCGATTTGTGCCACGAGGAAAAGCCTCGCGGCGGTCAGCGCGGGGTCCTGTGCCACGATGAAGCGCTTGGCGGGATCGTCGTTGCCCGCGTTCCACAGCGCGTGGAAGGCGGCGGCGAGATCGTAGAGGTAGAACGCGATCCGGTGCGGTTCGCGCGCCGCGGCGGCTGCTTCGACCGCCCGGGGGAATTGCGCCGCCATCCTGACCAGCGCCAGATCGTCCGGCCCGAGCCGGTCCAGAGCAGCGGGATCGGGCGCGATGCCCATGGCCGCGGCCTTGCGCAGGGTCGAATGGATCCGCGCACTGGCGTACTGGACGTAAAAGACCGGGTTGTCCTTCGACGCCTCCACCACCTTGGCGAAATCGAACTCCATCTGCGCTTCGGGCTTGCGGGTCAGCATGGTGAACCGGACGACGTCCTTGCCCACCTCGCGCACGACGTCGGCCAGCGTGACGAACGTCCCGCTGCGCTTCGACATCTTCACCGGTTCGCCGCCGCGCAGCAGCTGGACCATCTGCACCAGCTTCACGTCGAACGGGATCGCCCGACCCTCGCCCTGCGCCAGCGCGGCGACCGCGGCCTTGATCCGCTTGACCGTGCCGGCGTGGTCCGCGCCCCAGATGTCGATGAGCTCGTCGGCCTCGGTGGCCTTCTGCATGTGATAGGCGAGATCCGCGCCGAAATAGGTCCAGCTGCCGTCGCTCTTGCGGATCGGCCGGTCCTGGTCGTCGCCGAAGCGGGTCGAGCGGAACAGCGGCAGCTCGACCGGCTCCCAGTCGTCGGGCGTCTTGCCCTTGGGCGCTTCGAGCACGCCATCGTACACGAGATCGTGTTCGCGCATCCAGCGTTCGGCCTCGGCGGGCTTGCCGGCGTCCTGGAGGGCGGCTTCGCTGGCGAACTCGTCGTGGGCGATGCCGAGAAGTGCAAGGTCGTCGCGGATCATGTCCATCATCGCGGCGACGGTCCGGGCCTTGAACTCGGGCAGCCAGTCGGCCTCGGGCGCGGATGCGAACCTGTCGCCGTACTTGGCGGCCAACGTCTCGCCCACCGGCATGAGGTAGTCGCCCGGGTAGAGCCCTTCCGGGATTTCGCCGATGTCCTCGCCCAGCGCCTCGCGGTAGCGAAGGTGCGCCGAACGGGCGAGCGTGTCGACCTGGCTGCCGGCGTCGTTGACGTAGTATTCGCGCGTCACCGGGTGCCCGACGAACTCGAGCAGCGCGGCCAGCGCATCGCCGACGACCGCGCCGCGGCAGTGGCCCATGTGCATCGGGCCGGTGGGGTTGGCCGAAACGTACTCGATGTTGACCCGCCGCCCGGCCCCGGCCTGCGACCGGCCGTAATCGGCACCCAGCGCGGCGATCGCCCGCACCTCGTCCAGCCACTGAGCATCGGCGAGCCGCACGTTGATGAAGCCCGGCCCGGCGATCTCGGCGCTGGTGACCGCGGGATCGCGTTCGAGATGGGCGACGATCCTTTCGGCCAGCGCGCGCGGGTTGGTTGCGGCCTGCTTGGCCAGCACCATCGCGGCGTTGGTGGCGAGGTCGCCGTGCGAGGCGTCGCGCGGCGGCTCCACCGTGACCGCGGCGGCGCTCGCCCCGGCGGGCAGCGCGCCTTCCATTTCGAGGGCGTGCAGGATCGCGGCGATGCGCGCCGCGAATGCGGCGTGAAGGGTCTGAATATCGGACATGGAAACGGGCCTAGCGGGTGGCGTTGTAGGCGAGCTGCTCTTCGGTCAGCTGGAAGCCGACGAGAAGCTCGAACGTGGCGCGGGCGACGGCCGCCTTCACCGCGGGGTCGGCAAGCGGGTCGAGCGCGGCATCTTCGGCGCCGGCCTTGCGCTTGCGCGTGATCTGGTCCCGGATGTCGACGGGCAGCGTCGCTTCGGCCCGGTCGACGTAGGCGCCGGCTTGGGCACGGGCCTGCGCGCGTTCCTGTCCGTCGGCAAAGCTCAGGGTGACCTGGCCCACGCGCTTGGTGGCGACCGAGGTGCCGCCGCGCAGGACGACGGAATAGTACGGCAACGTGACGGTGCGCGCGCCGCGCGTGTCGGTGCGGCGGGCCAGCACGTCGAACGTGGCGTTGGAATAGATGCGCGGCGACCCATTGTCGCAGGTCGAACGCAGGTTGGTGATCGACGCGGTCACGTCGATGTTCGCGGCCGTCGCGTTGCCGGGGGTGCGGAAGGTCGTGATGTCGCCGGTGTAATCTGGCACACCGACCGCCGGACACGCGGTGCGGATCGCGGTAATGCCCACGCCCTGCTCGACGACCAGTTCGCCGCTACGCTTGCAGCCGGCGAGCGCGGCCCCCATCATCAGCATGGCAGCGAGGCGATAGGCATTGGTCATGGTCGATACGGGTCCCGGAATGGCAATCGGCAGCCGCCCTAGCGGCGCGCGCGGCGAAGCGCTAGGGGGCGGGGTATGAACGCCCCCTTTCAGCCGCCCGCTTCCTCCGACGCCAAGCTCCCGCTCACGCTGCTCATCGCCGCGCCGCGCGGATTTTGCGCGGGGGTCGACCGGGCGATCGAGATCGTCGAGCGGGCGATCGAACGCTACGGTGCGCCGGTCTATGTCCGGCACGAAATCGTCCACAACAAGTACGTGGTCGACGCCCTGAAGGCGCAAGGGGCGATCTTCGTGGAGGAACTGGACGAAGTGCCCGACGGCGCGCCGGTGGTCTTCAGCGCGCATGGCGTGCCCAAATCGGTGCCGGCGGAGGCCGACCGGCGCGAGATGACTTGGGTCGATGCGACCTGCCCCCTCGTCAGCAAGGTCCACCGCCAGGCCGAACGCCAGATCGAGGCTGGACGGCATATCGTCTTCGTCGGGCACAAGGGTCACCCCGAGGTCATCGGCACGATGGGCCAGGTGCCCGACGGTGCGATTACGCTGGTGGAGACGGTCGAAGACGTCGAGTCGTTGTCGTTCACCGGGGAAACGCCGCTGTCATTCCTGACGCAAACGACCCTGTCGGTCGACGACACGCGCGAGATCGTCGCCGCCCTGCAGGCCAAGTTCCCGCACATCGTGGGCCCAAAGGCGGAGGACATCTGCTACGCCACCAGCAACCGGCAGGCGGCGGTCAAGGCGATCGCGCCGGGCAGCGACCTGGTGCTGGTCATCGGCGCGCCCAATTCGTCGAATTCGCTGCGTCTCGTCGAGGTCGCCCAGCGCATGGGCACCGACGCGAAACTGATCCAGCGGGCGAGTGAGATCGATCCGTCATGGCTGGCTGGGGTCGGCACCGTGGGCCTCACCGCCGGTGCCTCCGCACCCGAAAAGCTGGTGCGCGAAGTGGTCGAGCGGCTGGCGGAATGGCGGGCGGTGGAGGAGCACACGCTCGTTACCACCGAAGAGAAGATGGTCTTCAAACTGCCCCGCCAGCTGACCGACTAGGGCGACCCCATGGCGGTCTACACCCACCTCGCCGCCGAGGACCTCGCCGCGCTGATCGCCGAATACGACGTCGGCGAACTCGTTTCGGCCAAGGGGATCGCGGAAGGCATCTCGAATTCGAACTGGCTGGTCGAGACGACCGGCCGCGACGGCGCGGGCGGGCGGTTCATCCTGACCCTCTACGAGCGGCGCATCGACCTTGCGGACCTGCCGTTTTTCCTCGCGCTGCTCGATCACCTGTCGGCCCGCGGCTGTCCGGTCCCGCGCACGATCCACGACCGGTCGGGCGCGCTGTCGCGCGAAGTCGCCGGCAAGGCGGCGGCGCTGATCGAGTTCCTGCCCGGCGTATCGGTGGACCGGCCGACCGCGTCGCAGGCCCGCGCAGTGGGCGCGGCGCTGGCCGGCATGCATATCGCGAGCGCGGACTTCGGGCAGAGCCGCGCCAACGCGCTCGATATCGACGCCTCGCTCCGCGTGCTGGACACCTGCGGCCCGGCGGCGCTGTCGACCATCGATCCGGACCTGCCGGACGCGGTGGATGTCGCGCGCTCTCTCGCCGCCCGGTGGCCCGGCGATCTCCCGCGCGCGATCTGTCACACCGATCTGTTTCCCGACAACGTGCTCATGCGCGGCGACCGGGTCACGGGCATGATCGATTTCTACTTCGCCTGCGAGGAAGCGATGGCATACGACCTGGCCGTCACCCACGCGGCGTGGAGTTTCGACCGGTCGGGCAAACGGTTCGACGCGGCGGTGGGGCGCGCGCTGGTCGAAGGGTACGAAGCCGTCCGCCCGCTGTCGGATGCCGAGCGCGCCGCCCTCCCCGTCCTCGCGCAAGGAGCCTGCCTGCGCTTCGTCGCAAGCCGGGCCGAGGATTGGCTCGACACTCCGCCAGACGCGCTGGTGACACGCAAGGACCCGATGGCCTTCATGCGCCGCTTGCAATTCTACGCCGCTGCTGGTGACACCGCCTGGCAATGAAGAAAGTCGATATTTTCACCGACGGGGCCTGCAAGGGCAACCCCGGCCCCGGCGGCTGGGGCGCGCTGCTGCGCATGGGCAGTCACGAGAAGGAACTGTCGGGCGGCGAGGCCGACACGACCAACAACCGCATGGAGTTGACCGCTGCGATCCGCGCGCTCGAAGCACTAATCGAACCGTGCGAAATCCGCCTGCATTCCGACAGCAAGTACGTGCTCGACGGAATCACCAAGTGGGTCCACGGCTGGCAACGTAACGGCTGGAAGAACGCCAGCAAACAGCCGGTCCGCAACGCCGACCTGTGGCACGAACTGATCGCGGCGGCGAGGCCGCACACGGTCGAGTGGATCTGGGTCAAGGGCCACTCGGGCCACGCCGAGAACGAGCGGGTCGATGCGCTGGCCTGCGCCGCCGCGGAAGCGGTCGCCTAGACTCTCACGCCCGGAACCGGGCGGGCGCGTAGAGCGCGGGGTCGAGCGTCTGCGTCGTCGCGTCGCGCGGCGCACCCAGAAGGAGCTGCGCGCCGAGCCGCGCGGCCGCGGGCGAGGTCTGGATGCCGAAGCCGCCCTGCCCGGCGAACCAGAACAATCCCTCCACATCCGGATCGAAACCGTAGACCGGCAGCCGGTCGGGCGCGAAGCTGCGCAGGCCCGCCCACTTGCGTTCGACGGCGACGACGCGCCAGTCGGTGACCCGTTCGAACCGGTCGATCGCCTCGGCGACGGCGATCTCTTCCGGCGCGGCGTCGCATGGTTCGCTCGGCTCCTCGTCGTGCGGACTCAGCCACAGCTTGCCGCTTTCGGGCTTGAAGTAGAACCGCCCCGCGATGTCGAGGACGAGCGGCAGGTCGGCGGGCGGCGGCGGATCGGTGCGCAGCTGCGCAACCGTCCGGCGCAGGGGCTGGATGCCGAGCGGGCGCGCTCCGGCGAGCATGGCGAAACCGTCGGCCCAGGCGCCGGCGGCGTTGGCGACCGTGCCGGCGGTCAGCGTCTCGCCGTGTGCGTTGGCGAGTGTCCAGATGCCGTTCTCGCGATCCGCCGAGACGACCCGCCAGCGCGTGCGAAGCTCGACCCCGCCCCGTTTCGCGGCGGCGAGATAGTGCTGGTGCAGTGCCGCGACGTCGATATCGGCGCAGGCCGGTTCCCACACCGCGGAGGTGTAGTCGGCGCGCACGCCGGGCAGGCGCCGGGCCAGTTCCTCCGCGCCAAGGCGGGCGATGTGAACCCCGCTCCCCGCAAACCGCTCCATGAAGGCGTCGAGCGCGGGGCGGTCGGCGTCGGTCCCGACGTAGAGCGCGCCGCGCGGGCTGAGGAAGCCGTGTTCGCGCAGCCACGGTCCGCTGGCGAGGGTCAGGGGAACGACGTCGGGCCCGCCGTAGCATTCTTCCCAGAATGCCGCCGACCGGCCGGTGGTGTGGTAGCCGGGCCGGTCTTCCGCCTCGAGCAGGACGATCCGGTGTTCGCCAAGGCTGGAAAGTTCGGCGGCGAGGCTGGCACCGGCGATGCCTGCGCCGACGATCGCGATCGCGAAATCGGCGCTCATCGGGCAATCGTCCGGGCGAGGAAATCGTCGATCGCGGCAAAAGCGCGCAGGCGCACGGGGTCCGCCTCGCGCAGAATTTCATGATGCGATTCGGCGCCGAATTCGGCGATCTCGCCCGCCGGAAGCCGCCGCACCGCCGAAACGATGGCCGGCCACGACACCAGCTTGTCGTTGGACGTCGCGACGACGAGGACGGGGACCCTTACCCCCTCCAGCACGCCGCGCGCAAACAGGCCCCGCATCGAGGCGTAGGCCCGCTCGACCCAGCCCCAACTGCCCGGCCCCATGACGAGTTCGGGCCGTTCCCGCCGCCACCACAGTTCGTCCTCGTAACGGTTGGGATCGTGGGTCAGCAGATGCGCGCGGGCCGCCGGCGGCTCGCCGGGCTTCTCGCTCCATTTCCAGGCCGGGCGGCGCGGGTCGCCCATACGGACCATCAGCCGCGCCGCCGCGTGGAGCAGCGCCGGCGGCAGGCGGCCGATCCCGAGCATCGGCGCGGTGAGGACGACCGCGGCGGGATCGACCAGCCCTTCGGCCACCGCGCGCAGGGCGAGATGCCCGCCCATCGAATGACCGACCAGCACGCGCGGGCCGGGATGACCACGCGACCAGTCGCACCAGAACGCGGCGAGGTCGCCGGTCCACTGGGTAAAATCCTCTATGTGCCCGGTCACCTCATCGGCCCCCAGCCGGCCCGATCCGGCCTGTCCGCGCCAGTCGATCGCGGTGACCCGCCAGCCCTGCCGGTGCCAGTGGCCGAGCGCTTCGAGATATTTCTCGTACCCGTCGCCCCTGCCTGAGAGAAAAAGCAGCGAACCGCGCGCCCCGCCCTCGGGAGAAGCCATGTCGAGCCGCCGGATCGGGTGCCCGTCGGGCGCGGTCCAGCGGCTTTCGCGCGCGCCGTGCGGGATCGCGCGTCGCGCGTCCGCAGGGTTTCCACCGGCTTCGCGCAAGTGGCTAATGGCAGAACTCCGGCCTTGGTTACTGTTTGGTAAGCACTGGCCGCTAGCACCCCGATCCAAGGGACTTGGGGACTATCTCAATGCTGGGCGGATATCTGCAATACGGGCTGGTCGTGGCCTTGGCAATCGCGCTGCTCGTCGCCGCGGCGACCGACTGGCGCCGGCGCCAGATCGACAACTGGCTCAACGCCGCGATCGCGCTTGCCGCGCCGGTGTGGTGGTACGCCAGCGGCCTGTCGCTGTGGCCGGGCGTCGCGCTTCAGATCGCCGTCGGCATCGGCGCGTTCGCCGTGTTCGCCGCGATGTTCGCGATGAAGTGGATGGGCGGCGGCGACGTCAAACTGCTGACCGCGCTGGCGCTGTGGATCGAACCCTACCCCTTCCTGCAGCTTCTGCTGGTCATGGCGGTCGTGGGCGGCATCCTGACGCTGGGCATGGGCATGTGGCACATCGCCCGCCGCCAGCGCGACCGGCTGGCCATCCCCTACGGCGTCGCCATTGCGGCTGCCGGGCTGTGGGTGATCGGCACGATCTACCTGCCCGCCGCGCAGGCTTCGATTTCCGGCCCGCTGGCCGGTTGACCCGATTTTAACCGTTCGCCGCTTAACCACGGCAACCATTCCGCACCGGCCGGACCTGCCGGGACTTTGAGGGGGCTAAGACAGCCATGGACAGGAAGAAGCTGCTGCTGCTGGTGGGCGCGCTGGTGATCGCCGTGATCACCGCGATGATGGCCCGGAGCATGTTCGCCGGAGCATCCGCTCCCCAGGCCGAGGCCGCGCCCGTACCGGCGGGGCCCAAGGTGCTCGTCGCCCAGCGCGTGCTGCCGACCGGCACCATCATCACCGCCGACGCCATCGGGTTCCAGCCCTGGCCGGCCGAGCTGGTGAAGGACGCCTACTTCCTCGAAGGCGAATCGGACGTCTCCAAGCTGCTCGGCACCGTCGTGCGCTTCCCCGTCACCGCGGGCGAGCCGGTCACGCAAGGCTCGCTGGTGAAGCCCGGCGATCGCGGCTTCCTCGCCGCGGCGCTCGGCCCCGGCATGCGCGCCGTGACCGTGCCCGTGTCGGACAAGACCGGCGTCGCCGGCTTCGTATTCCCGGGCGACCGTGTCGACCTCGTGCTGACCCAGACGGTCGAAGGCGATGGCGGCAACCTGAAGGCATCGGAAACCATCCTTCGTAACCTTCGCGTCCTCGCGACCGACCAGTCGACCACGCAGGACAAGGACGAGTCGGGCGGCACGATCGTGAAGCAGTCGCGCACCGTCACCCTCGAGGTCACGCCGAAGATCGCCGAGAAGGTCTCGGTCGCGCAGACCATCGGCACGCTCAGCCTCTCGCTGCGCTCGATCGCCGATAGCCAGTCCGAACTGGAACGCGCCATCGCCCAGGGCGACGTCAAGATCCCCGACGGCGCCACGCCGCAGGAGGAAGAAAAGCTGCTGCGCGAGGCGATGAACCGGCCGACCGACGGCGCGACGACCTACCAGACCGGCGGCGACGTGTCGCGCTTCCAGCGCCGCACCATGCCGCCCCCGCCGTCCGCCGCCGCCACCGCGCCCGCCGCGACGGTCATCGTGCCCGGCGCCGCCGCCCCGGCCCCGGCCGGTCGCCGCCCCGCCCCGCCGCGTTCGACGGTCACCGTCACCCGCGGCAAGGATGCCAGCACCGTCACGATCTCGCAGGGCGGCCAGGTCAGCCAGTTCAACCAGACGCAGGCCGATGCGATCGCCCGCGGCGGGTCCACCGTCGCCGGCACGCTCGGCGCCTACTGAGGATCCCGGCCATGAACGGACACGCAACTTTCGGCACCCGCCGGATCCATTCGAAGGGCAAGACCATGAAAAGTCGCCTCACCGCCACGCTGCTGCTCGCCGGCCTCGCCGCCGCACCGCTCGCCGGCATCCCCGCGCTGCCCGCGCAGGCCCAGGGCACCATCTCGCCGTCGCAGACGATCAACCTGTCGATCGGTCGCGGCGAGCTGGTCAACGTGCCCGGCGCGATGGCCGACGTCTTCGTCGCCAATGATGCGGTGGCCGACGTCCAGGTGAAATCGGAACGCCAGCTCTACCTGTTCGGCAAGGCCGGCGGCGTGACCACCGTCTATGCCAGCAACAAAGCGGGCGCCGTGATCTGGTCGGCCAACGTGCGGGTCGGCAACAACATCGACAGCGTGGACCAGATGCTGACGCTGGCGATGCCCGAAGCGCGGGTGAATGTCGCCACGATGGGCACCAACACGTTTCTCCTGACCGGCACCGTCGCCGCGCCCGAGGATGCCGCCGAGGCCGAGCGCCTCGTCGCCGCCTTCGTCGGCGAAGGCGCGACCGTGATCAGCCGGCTGCGCACCGCGACGCCGCTGCAGGTCAACCTGCAGGTCCGCTTCGCCGAGGTCAGCCGCTCGCTGGTCCGCGAGATCGGATCGAACCTGCAGACGGTCGATTCGACCGGCGGGTTCAAGTTCGGCGTCACCACCGGCCGCGGCCCTACCACCACCTACACCCCGGGCAGCCCCAACGGGCTCGGCACCGGGTTCACCGTCGCACCCGACGGCGGCAGCCTCGTGAAGGGCACCGGCACCGGCTCGACGCTCGCCGCGTTCGGCCGCCTGTTCGGCCTCGACATCGGCGCGGCGTTCGACCTTGCCGAGCGCGCGGGCCTCATCAGTACGCTGTCGCAGCCCAACCTTACCGCGCTGTCGGGCGAGACGGCCGACTTCCTGGCGGGCGGCGAATTCCCGATCCCGATCAGCCAGGGCCTCGGCTCGACCTCGATCGAATACCGCAAGTACGGCGTCAGCCTCGCCTACACGCCGACGGTGCTGGCCAACGGCCGCATCAGCCTGCGCGTCCGCCCCGAAGTGTCGGAGCTGTCGAGCCAGGGCGCGGTCACGATCAACGGCTTCCAGGTGCCCGCGCTGACCATCCGCCGCGCGGAAACGACGATCGAGCTCGGCAGCGGCCAGAGCTTCATGATCGCCGGCCTGATGAGCAACAACGCGCAGAACCAGGTCGACAAGACCCCGGGCCTGGGCGACGTGCCGATCCTGGGCAACCTGTTCCGCTCGACCAGCTTCCGCAAGGGCGAGACCGAGCTGGTGATCGTGGTGACGCCCTACCTCGTCAACCCGGTCAACAACGCCAGCGACATCCGCCTGCCGACCGACGGGTTCAACGCCCCGAACGAGCTGGCCCGTCTGCTGGGGATGCAGGACAACGCCGGCGTATCCGGCCAGGCCCGCCCCGGCGCGACGGCGATCGAAGGCACGGTCCCGACCGGTCCCGGCATCTCCTACGCCGCGCCCGACGCGGCCCCGAGCGATCGCAAGCGCCGCAAGGCCCGCAGCGCCAAGGCGGATACCGCCGCCGGTGCCGCCGCCCCCGGCTTCAACCTCAAGTGAGAAAGGTGCAGGAGATGTTGACCAAACGCCGTATCGCGGGCGCTCTTGCCCTCACCCTCGGCCTCACGCTCGGCGCGTGCAATGCGCCCGGCGCCTACAGCAACACCAGCGTCTACAGCGTGAAGCAGCCGGTGGTCGCCAAGACGAGCTATACGCTCGATCTCGCCTCGGGCTACGAAGGCCTGTCGGCCGGCGAACAGCAGCGGCTCTCGGCCTGGTTCGACGCGATGGACTTGCGTTACGGCGACCGTATCGCGGTCGACGACCCGGTGGCGGGCGGCGCGACCCGCGCGGCGGTGGCCGCGATTGCGGCGCGCCACGGACTGCTTCTGTCGGAAGGCGCGCCGGTGACCGAAGGTCTCGTCCAGCCGGGCACCGCCCGCGTCGTGCTGACCCGCGTGACCGCGTCGGTTCCGGGCTGCCCCGACTGGGGCCGCAGGAGCGACATGAACTACGCCAACGCGACCTCGCCCGGCTACGGCTGCGCGGTCAACGGCAACATGGCGGCGATGATCGCCAACCCCGAAGACCTGCTCAGCGGCCAGGGCGCCACCGGCGACACGGTCATCATGAGCTCGAACAAGGCGATCGAGACGTATCGCAAGAAGGCCAACACCGGCGGCGGCGAACTGAAGGCCGCCAGCACGGGCAGCGGAGGGAACTAAGACCATGAATGCTCCCTGGAAACCCGGCGCCGGCGGACGCGATCCGTTCGCGGCATTCATCTGCGACGAGACCGCGCTCGACACGCTGCGCCCCGTCGTCATCGAGATGGGCTGGCAGCCCGAAAAGTGCGCCAAGGGCGGCCTGCGCAACGCGGTGCAGTCGCTTTCGGTCGCGGCCAGCCCGAACATCCTGATGGTCGACCTGTCGGAAAGCGGCGATCCCTTGAACGACATCAACGCGCTCGCCGAAGTCTGCGAGCCCGGCACGGTCGTGATCGCGATCGGCCAGGTCAACGACGTGCGGCTCTACCGCGATCTCCTCGCCAGCGGCATCCAGGACTACCTGCTGAAGCCGCTGTCGGCGAGCCAGCTGCGCGATGCCCTCACCAACGCGCAGGCGGTGTTCTCCGCGCCGAAGTCGAACGATCCCGATGCGGTGAAGCGCCACATCTCGACCGCCGTCGTCGGCACGCGGGGCGGCGTCGGGGCATCGACGCTGGCGACCTCGCTGGCGTGGCTGTTCTCGGCCGACCACAAGCTGCCGACCGCGCTGCTCGACCTCGACGTGCACTTCGGCACCGGCGCACTGGCGCTCGATCTCGAGCCGGGCCGCGGCCTGACCGACGCGATCGACAACCCCAGCCGCATCGACGGCCTGTTCATCGAACGCGCCATGATCCGCGCGAACGACAACCTGGCGATCCTGTCGGCCGAAGCGCCGATCAACGCCCCCCTGATGACCGACGGCAGCGCCTTCGTTCAGCTGGAGGAGGAATTCCGCCACGCGTTCGAGATGACGGTCATCGACTTGCCGCGCAACATGCTGATCAACTTCCCGCACCTCCTGGCGGACGTCAACGTGGTGGTCCTCGCCGCCGAGATGACGCTGGCGAGCGCGCGCGACACGATCCGCATCCTGAGCTGGCTCAAGACCAACGCCGCGCACGCGCACCCCATCGTCGTGGCCAACAAGGTCCAGGGCGGCGTCGCCGAGATCAGCAAGGCCGACTTCGAAGCCTCGATCGAACGCAAGATCGACTTTCTCGTCCCCTACGACGTCAAGGCGGCGGCCAATGCGGCCAAGCTCGGTCAGACCTTCGCCGACGCCAACCGCGCCAGCAAGGCGAGCCAGGCCATCCGCCAGCTCGCCGACCAGGTGATCGGCGCGACCGACGAGGACGCGGGCGACGAACCGGCGGGCGGCAAGAAGTCGCTCCTCGGCAGCTTCGACTTCAAGTCGCTGCTGGCGAAAAAGGACAAGTCCGCGGCGAAGGCCGAGGCGTGACACCGGCGGGGCCGGCGGCGACCCCCGCCGGCCCGCAGCCGCATTCGAACTGAGAGAGGCCAGGCAGAGCGATGTCGATATTCCAGCTGCTGTTGTTCGCCGCCGGGCTGATGGCCGTGATGGTCGTCGGGTATTCCGCGTTCGCCGGTCCGTCGGCCGCCAAGGAAGGCAACCGCCGCCTGCAGGCGGTCCGCTATCGCCATTCGGAAAGCACCGACACCAAGGTGGAATCGCAGCTCAAGAAGGCGATCGCCGCGCGCAAGCCGCTGCAGTTCAAGGTCGCCGGATCGAGCTCCAAGGCCGAGGCGCTGGCCATGCGGCTCGACCGCACGGGCAAGCAATGGACGATCACCCACTACCTCTACGGGTCGCTGGGCATCGCGCTGTTCTTCACGGTGATCCTGTACCTCAAGACGGGCGCCGCGCTGCTGTCGCTGCTGATCGGCATGTTCGCCGGTGCGGGCATCCCGCACCTGGTGGTCAACTTCATGATCAAGAAGCGGACCAACCAGTTCAACGCGAAGTTTCCCGACGCCATCGAACTGCTCGTCCGCGGCCTGCGCTCGGGCCTGCCGGTGACCGAGACCCTGGCCGTCGTGGCGCAGGAAATCCCCGGCCCCGTCGGGCTGGAATTCAAGGCGATCGTCGACCGCATCCGGGTCGGCCGGACGATGGAGGAAGCGCTCCAGGTCACCGCCGACCGGCTGGGCATCGCGGAATTCAACTTCTTCACCATCACGCTGGCTATCCAGCGCGAGACCGGCGGCAACCTCGCCGAAACGCTGTCGAACCTTGCCGACGTGCTGCGCAAGCGCGGTCAGATGAAGCTCAAGATCAAGGCGATGAGCTCGGAATCGAAGGCTTCGGCCTACATCGTCGGCGCGCTGCCGTTCATCGTGTTCGTGATGATCTGGTGGATCAACCCCGGCTACGTCGGCGGCTTCTTCACCGAGGACCGCCTGATCGTCGCCGGTCTCGGCGGGCTCACCTGGATGGGCATCGGCGTCTTCATCATGGCCAAGATGGTCAGCTTCGAAATCTGAGGCGGCAGACATGACTCCCACCGGACCCACCCTCCTCGGCTTCGACGTCATCCTCGTCGGCACGCTGCTCGCCGCGGTCGCCGCGCTGGCGGTGATGATGGCGATCTACGCCGCCGTGACCGTCAAGGACCCGATGTCCAAGCGGGTGAAGGCGCTGGCCGCCCGCCGCGAGGAACTGAAGGCCGGCATCGTCAAGTCGAACGCGCGCAAGCGCCAGAGCCTCGTCCGCCGCACCGACTCGACCGACAAGGTCAAGGAAACGCTGGCGAACATGAAGGTTCTCCAGCAGAGCCAGATCGAGGTCATCCAGCAGAAGCTGGCCTGGGCCGGCTACCGCAACAAGGAGCTGGCGGTCTACATCATCGGCCTGCGCATGGTGCTGCCGATCGTCTTCGGCTTCGTCGCCTTCATGCTGTTCTACGTGCTCAATATCATGCCCGACTGGGGCAGCATGAAGAAGCTGTTCGCGCTGACCGCCGCGGTCGGCTTCGGCTACAAGGGACCCGAGCTGTTCCTCAAGAACAAGGCGACCAAGCGCACCGGCGAGATCCGCAAGGGCCTGCCCGACGCGCTCGACCTACTCGTCATCTGCGCCGAGGCCGGTCTCACCGTCGACGCCGCGTTCAACCGCGTGGCGAAGGAACTGGGCCGCGCCTATCCCGAGCTCGGCGATGAATTCGCGCTGACCGCGATCGAGCTGTCGTTCCTGACCGAGCGGCGCATGGCGTTCGAGAACCTGGCAGGCCGGGTGAACCTCGACGCGGTCAAGGGCGTCGTCACCACGATGATCCAGACCGAACGCTACGGCACCCCGCTCGCCTCGGCGCTGCGCGTGCTTTCGGCCGAGTTCCGCAACGAGCGCATGATGCGCGCCGAGGAAAAGGCCGCGCGCCTGCCCGCGATCATGACCGTGCCGCTGATCCTGTTCATCCTGCCGGTGCTGTTCATTGTCATCCTGGGCCCTGCGGCCTGTTCGATCAGCGACGCGTTCTCCGGCAACGGCCCCGGGGGCTGATACGGGCGAGCAGCGCCCGGCGCTTGCGCCGCGCGCTCAGCCCTCCGGATCGAAATCGCCGGCTGCCTCGCGCACACGCCCGAGCAGCCGGCGAAACGTGTCCCGCTCCTCGGCGGAAAACCCCTCGAACAGCTGACGCTCCATCTCGAGCGCGAGCGGCATGATTCGCCCGTGCATCTCCCGCCCCGCGGCGGTGAGTTCGAGGTGGTGCGAGCGCCCGTCGCGCGCGTTGGCTGTGCGCGAGGCGAGGCCCGCCTCTTCCAGCGCGCGGCAGGCGCGGTTGACCGCGACCTTGTCCATCAGCGTCTGGGTTGTCAGGTCGCGCTGGGTCCGCGCGCCGGCATCGCCCAGCACCGCCATCACCCGCCATTCGGGAATGCGCAAACCGAACTGCCGGGCATAGGCGTCCGCCACCCGGCTCGACACCGCATTCGACGCGACCGACAGCAGGTAGGGCAGAAAGTCGGCGAGGCGCGTGTCGGGGGTGTCGGGCATCGGCATGGTTTCTAGGGAAACCGTCCGCCTTGGCAAGCGAGGGCTATTGGTATCCCGGTTCGTCCCACCACGGGTAGAAGTCGGGCATGTCGGCGCTCACCGTGTCCGGATATCGGGGGACGCGCTTTTCCAGGAAACTCGCGATCCCCTCGCGCGCGTCGGCGCTGCGGCTGAGCCGGTAGATTGCCCGGCTGTCGACCCGGTGCGCCATCATCGGATGTTCGGCCACCGCGTTGCGCCACAGCATCGCCCGCGTCATCGCGACCGAGACGGCCGAGGTGTTGTCGGCGATCTCGCGCGCAATCGCCGTCGCCGCGTCCATCAACTCGTCCTGCGGATGGACCGACCGCACGAGCCCCCTCGCCTGCGCTTCGGCGGCATCGATCAGCCGCCCGGTCATGCACCATTCGAGCGCGGTCGGCGTGCCGACGATCCGCGGCAGGAACCAGCTCGAGGCGGCCTCGGGCACGATCCCCCGCCGCGCGAAGACGAAGCCGAAGCGCGCGGTGTCGGCGGCGAGGCGGATGTCCATCGGCAGCTGCATCGTCACGCCCACGCCCACCGCCACGCCGTTGCAGGCCGAGATCAGCGGTTTTCTCGAATCGAACAGCCGTAGCGTCAGCCGCCCGCCCCCGTCGCGCACCCGCTCGTCCGACAGATCCTCGACCGGGTTGGGGTCGGAGAACACGTGACCGCCGCCTTCGGGCGTCAGGTCGGCGCCCGCGCAGAACGCCCGCTCGCCGCTGCCGGTGAAGATCACCCCGCGCACAGTGTCGTCGGCATCGGTCCGGTCGATCGCGTCGATGATCTCGTCCATCATCGTGCGCGTGAAGGCGTTCATCTTTTCGGGCCGGTGCAGCGTGATCGTCGCTACCGGACCGTCCTGGTCGTACCGGATCTGGGTGTAGTCGCTCATGGCCGTCTCTCTCCGTTCCGTGTGGGCCTGCCGTGTACGAAGGCCTGAAACGATGCGCGCCCCCCGACCCGCCTCGATAAAGGGGACCGGGGGGCGCGGGTAATCGTCATGGGCGGGCGGCCTAGACCGGGCCCGCCCCTGCCGCGAACGGCATCAGCGCGGTGCCATGCGGATCGCGCCGTCGAGGCGCACGTCTTCGCCGTTGAAGTAGCCGTTCTCGATCATGCACATGGCGAGGAGCGCGTACTCCTCGGCATTGCCGAGCCGCTTGGGGAACGGCACACTGGCGGCCAGCGCGTCCTTCACCGCCTGCGGAGCGGCGTTCATCAGCGGGGTGTTGAAAATGCCCGGCAGGATCGTGTTCACCCGGATGCCCTCGCTCATCAGGTCGCGCGCGATCGGCAGGGTCATGCCGACGACGCCGCCCTTCGACGCCGCATAGGCCGCCTGGCCCATCTGGCCGTCCTCCGCCGCTACGCTCGCGGTGTTGACGATCGCGCCGCGCTCGCCGTCCTCGCCCGGATCGAGGGTCAGCATGCCGGCCGCCGACTTGGCGATGCAGCGGAACGTGCCGACGAGGTTGATCTGGATGATGAAGTTGAACTCATCGAGCGGGAAGTGCTTGATGCTGCCGTCGGTCTTCGACCGGCTGGCGGTCTTGATCGCGTTGCCGGTGCCCGCGCAGTTCACCAGGATGCGCTCTTGCCCGTGGGCCTCGCGCGCCTTGGCGAAGCCGGCGTCGACCGATGCGTCGTCGGTCACGTTGACCTCGCAGAACACGCCGCCGATTTCCTCGGCGACCGCCTTGCCCTTCTCTTCCTGCAGGTCGAAGATCGCGACCTTGGCGCCCTTGGCCGCGAGCGCGCGGGCGGTGGCGGCCCCGAGGCCTGATGCGCCGCCGGTCACGACGGCTGCGGTGTTGCTGTCGACTTTCATAATTTTCCTCTCGTCAATTCGTCATCACAGCGAACGCTGGGATCAGGTTTGGATAGCTCGGACATAGCGGCCGGCGATCCCAGCGTCCGCTGGGATGACGGCCATTACACAGCCTCGATAATCGTCACGTTGGCGACGCCGCCGCCCTCGCACATGGTCTGGAGGCCGTACTTGCCGCCGCGCGCGTGGAGCGCGTTCAGCAGGGTCGCCATCAGCTTCGTTCCGCTCGCGCCGAGCGGGTGACCCAATGCGATCGCGCCGCCGTTGACGTTGAGCTTGTCCGGGTCCGCACCGGTGTGCGCGAGCCAGGCCATCGGCACCGGGGCGAACGCCTCGTTCACCTCGTAGAGGTCGATGTCGCCCATCGTAAGGCCGGCGCGGGCCAGCGCCTTGTCGGTGGCGAACAGCGGTTCCTCCAGCATGATCACCGGGTCGCCGGCGGTCACCGTCAGCGTGTGGATGCGAGCGCGGGGGGTGAGGCCGAGTTCCTTCAAGGCCGTCTCGCTGACGATCAGCGCCGCGCTGGCCCCGTCGCAGATCTGGCTGGAGCTCGCGGCGGTCAGCTTGCCGCCTTCCTGCAGCAGCTTGACCGAAGCGATGCTTTCGAGCGTCGCGTCGTAGCGGATGCCCTCGTCGGTCGTGTGCTCGACCGGCCCCTCGGGCGTCTCGACGGTGATCGGCACGATTTCGCGCGCGAACGCGCCGGCTTTCGTCGCGGCGGCGGCCTTCTCGTGGCTGTGGAGCGCGAAGCGGTCGATCGCCTCCTTCGTCATGTCCCACTTGTCGGCGATCATCTGCGCGCCGGCGAACTGCGACCACATGATCCCGGGGTATTTCTCTTCCAGGCCGGGCGATTTGTAGTGGCCCATGCCCTCCTTCATGTGAAGCGTGAGGTTGGTGCCCATGGGCACCCGGGTCATGCTTTCCACGCCCGCCGCGATCACCGCGTCCTGCGTCCCGCTCATCACCGCTTGCGCTGCGAACTGGATCGCCTGCTGGCTCGATCCGCACTGCCGGTCGATGGTGACCGCGGGGACCGACTGCGGCAGCACCTTGCTGGCGAGCACCGCCATCCGGCCGACCTGCATCGCCTGCTCGCCGCCCTGCGTCACGCAGCCCATCACCACGTCGTCAATACGCGCCGGGTCCATGCCGGTCCGCTGGACGAGCGCGTCGAGCGTCTGCGCGGCGAGATCGACCGGGTGCACCCCGGCGAGGCGCCCGCCGCGCCGGCCCCCGGCGGTCCGCACCGCGTCGACGATATAAGCCGTGCCCATCAATTCAGTCCTTTCCCGAAACCGATTGACGTTCGCGTAAGGCTGCCGGCTTACAGGGTCAAGCAAGGTCGGCCTCCTTTCCCGGATACGGCCTCGAACTTCCGTGTGGCACCCCTGCCACAGGGGACCGTCAATCCTTCGGCGGACGGGCGAAGATCGTTGCGTGCGATTGTTGCAGGGATATTGCGGGATACGCAGAGCCGTAGCGCCTCGTCGCGCCGTCGGATCACGCACATTACGAAAAGTGACCCGGTCAGGGCCGGGTCCAATTGGGGAAAATCAGACCATGAAGTCTATTTCGCTTCTCAAGGCGGGTGCCGCTCCGATCGCGCTGGGCATCGCCATCGCCGCGACGCCGGCCTTCGCGCAGGACGCGCAGACCACCGCGACCGACACCGTCGACGCCGAAGAGATCGTCGTCACCGGCTCGCTGATCCAGAACCCGAACCTCGTCCAGTCGAACCCGGTCAACGTCACCACGTCCGACCAGATCGAACTGAAGCAGTCGAACCTCGCCGAAGAGGTCCTGCGCGAAATCCCGGGTGTGGTCGCCAACATCGGTTCGGCGGTCAACAACGGCAACGGCGGTTCCTCGTACGCCGACCTTCGCGGCCTCGGCTCGAACCGCAACATCGTGCTGCTCGACGGCAACCGCATCGTGCCCGTCGACTTCTCGGGCCGCGTCGACCTCAACAACATTCCGCTGGCCCTCGTCAGCCGCGTCGACGCCCTCACCGGCGCCGCCGTGACGACCTACGGCGCGGACGCCATCACCGGCGTCATCAACTTCGTCACCCGCAAGGACTTCTCGGGCGTCGACCTCAACCTCGGCCAGCAGCTGACCGAGCGCGGCGACGGCAAGTACTGGCGCGCCGACCTCACCATGGGCGCGAACTTCGACGACGGTCGCGGTAACGCCGTGCTGAGCATCGGCTACCAGAAGTCGGACCCGGTCTACCAGGGTGCGCGCGACTTCTCGCAGAACCAGATCAGCTCGTTCACCGGCGGCGGCAGCGGCTCGGGCACCACGGTGCCTTCGCGCTTCACCGGCACCCGCCCGCTGACCAACGGTGCGCCCAACACCCTGTCGCAGTACGTCCAGACCGGCACCACCGCCGCGGGCGTTCCGATTCTCGCGCTGCAGACCGGCGGTGCCGCCAACGGCGGTGTGCGTCAGATCAACGCCGCCGGCCAGGCGGTCGGCACGTTCCAGACGTTCAACTTCAACCCGTTCAACGTCTTCCAGACTCCGTTCGAGCGCTACAACATCTTCGCGCAGGCGAACTACGAGATCAGCGACGGTCTCGAGCTGTATACGCGTGGCCTGTTCTCGAAGAACTCGGTGTCGACCATCATCGCACCGTCGGGTTCGTTCAACAGCCCGGTCACGATCAACCTCAACAACCCGCTGCTTCCGGCCGCCCTGCGCGCCCAGTTCTGCGCCCTCAACGTTGCCCCGAACGTCACCGGCGTGAACGCCGCCGGCGAGACTGTTTCGGGCCAGATCGCCTACACCCCGCTGCTCACGCCGGCGCAGTGCGCCGCCGCCGCAGCGGCCACCGGTCCGGACGACCCGAACTACCGCACGATCACGACCAACCTCGCCCGCCGTGCGGTCGAAGTCGGCCCGCGCATCAGCGACTACGACACCACCGTCTTCGACTATCGCTTCGGCATCCGCGGCGATCTGACCCCGACGATCGGTTTCGACCTCAGCGCGTCGTACGGCGAATCGGACAAGGTCCAGACGATCCGCAACTACACGCTGACCTCGCGCTTCCGTCAGGGCCTGCTGACCAACAACGGCACGACCTGTCAGGATCCGTCGAACGGCTGTATCCCGATCAACGTGTTCGGCCCGGCCGGGACGATCACGCCCGCACAGGCCGCGTTCCTCACCGCCAACAGCACGTCGCAGGTCAAGACCACGCTCGGGCAGGTCCGCGCGCTGATCTCGGGCGATCTCGGCTTCGGCTTCGGCGCGGCCGAACCGATCGGCTTCGCCCTCGGTGCCGAAATGCGCGACTACGGCGCCGAACAGTCGTCGGACGTCCTCGCCAAGACCCCGGGTGAACTCGGCGGTGCCGGCGGCGCTGCCCCCGACATCATCGGCGGCTACAAGACCTACGAAGGCTACGGCGAGCTCATCGTTCCGATCATCGCCGACCTGGCGACGCTCGAGGCCGGTGCGCGCTACTCGCACCAGGAGATCGACGGCGGTCCGTCGAACAACTCGTGGACCTACAAGGTCGGCGGCACGCTGGGTCCGGTCGCGGGCCTCAAGGTGCGCGGCAACTACTCGCGCGCGGTGCGCGCCCCTAACATCGGCGAACTGTTCACGCCGGTGACCACGGGCCTCACCAACCTGGGCGTCGACCCCTGTGCGGGTACCGCTCCGGTGGCCAACGCCAACCTTCGCGCGGTCTGCATCGCGCAGGGCGCTCCGGCGGGCACGATCGGTTCGATCGCCAACCCGACGGCCGGCCAGGCCAACCTGACGCAGGGCGGCAACATCAACCTGCAGCCGGAAAAGGCCACGACGTGGACCGCTGGCGTGGTGTTCCAGCCCGACTTCCTGCCGCGCTTCAACATGTCGCTCGACTACTACAACATCAAGGTGAAGGACGTCATCGGGGCGTCGCTCCCGGGCGACATCCTGGCGGCGTGCTATGGCAGCCTCTCGGCGGCCAGCACGACCGATCCGAACTGTCTGGCGATCCAGCGTAACCCGGTTACCGGCGGACTCGACGGCGATCCTTCGACCACCCTCGGTCTCATCGCGAACCTGAACAACCAGGGCCGCCTGTTCACCGACGGCTTCGACCTGATCGCCAACTACAACACCGATCTCGGCTTCGCCGGGTGGGCGATCAACTTCGTCGGCAACTACACGATGAACTCGAAGTTCAACGCGAACGTCGCCGATCCGAACTCGCTCAACCGTGAATGCACGCGCTACTACTCGGTCAACTGCTCGTTCACCGGCTCGATCCAGCCCAAGTGGCAGTGGTCGCTGCGCAACACCTTCACGGTCGACGATTTCGACCTGTCGCTCCTGTGGCGTCACATCGGCTCGACCGAGCACGAGCCGCAGGACATCATCGACCAGGGTCCGTTCTTCTCGGGCACCCTGCCCGCGAGCACGGGTGCGGTCGCCGGCAAGCAGGTCGATTTCAACAGGATCGATGCCTACGACATCTTCGATGCCACCCTGCGCTGGAACGTGAGCGACGAGTTCACCTTCACGTTCGCCGTGCAGAACCTGCTCGACAAGCAGCCGCCGATCGTGGGCAACACGGCCGGTGCCACCACCTACAACAGCGGCAACACCTACCCGTCGACCTACGACGCGCTGGGTCGCCGTTACGCGGTGGGCGCGCGCATCCGCTTCTGATCGGATCGCAAACCGAACTTCTGACGGGGCGGGCAGCAATGCCCGCCCCGTTTTTTCTTTGTGCGCCGAAGACACGCCGAGGCGTTCGGGAAAGGGCTGCAACCTTCCTTCGGGACGTTACCTTGCGCGAAGGCGGCTTGACTTGGTGGCACGCGCAGGGAAGCCATCCGGCGCATGACCATCTCCCTCTCCCTCGCCGCGCAGGATGCCGAACGGGCGCTCGCCGCCGGCAGTACCGATCCGTACGACCTCCTCGTCGCCGGACTGGGCCGGGTGGATGCGGGCGACGAGGCCGGCGGCGATGCGCTGCTCGATCGGGCACACTTGGCGGCTCCCGGCGATCCCGGCATCCTCACCGGCGTTGCCATCCGCCGCCGCCAGCAGGGTCGGCTGTCGGAAGCGGTCCGGCTGTGCGACGCGGCCATCGCCATCGCCCCCGATTATCCCGACGCCTGGCTGGAGCGCGGCGCGATCCTGGCGGCGGGCGGTTCGTCGACGGCCGCGCGCGACAGCTTCGCCCGCGCCGCCGCCCTCGCCCCCGGCAATGCGGCGGCACACGCCGGTGTGGCGAGCCAGGCCGCGCGCGACGGAGACACCGCCTCCGCCATCGAGGCTGCGAACCGCGCGCTCGCGCTCGATCCGGCGAACCTCGTCGCCGTCTCGGCGTTGGGCTCCGCCCTGCTCGAGACCGGCGATCCGGCAGGGGCTCTCGCCGCAGTGCAGCCCGTTGTCGAAACGGCGCAGACCGGGCAGCAGCGGTCGGTCGCGGCGAACACCCTCGGCCGCATCTTCGAGAAACTCGGCCGGCCGGACGAGGCCTATCGCGCGTTCTCGCTGTCGAAGGCGGACTTCGCGGCGGTCAACGCTCCGCAGGACGCCGGGATGCCGGGGCACACCGCCTTCGTCGAGGCGATCTCGGGGGCGCTGGCCACTGATGGCGTCACTCCCCCCGCAGCCGCCGCCGTTCCCGACCGGACGCCCGCACGGGCGGGCCGGCATCTCTTCCTCATCGGCTATCCCCGGTCTGGCACCACGCTCGTCGAGAACATCCTCGCCTCGCTCCCCGGTGTCGCGGCGCTGGAGGAATGGCCGACCTTCCGCGATGCGGACGAGGCCTTCCTGACCGGCGACCGGGCGGCGATCGCGAACGGGTTGCAGTCGTTCGCGCAGCTAGACGGCGAAAGCGTCTGCGAACTCCAGGCCGCCTACTGGGCCGTCGCCCGCAGCGGCGGCATCGCGCCCGCGTCCGCGACGTTCGTCGACATGGACCCGCTGAAGGCCACCCGCCTCCCTTTCATCGCGCGCATGTTTCCCGACGCGCGCGTGCTTGTCATGCGGCGCGATCCGCGCGATGTCGTGTGGAGCTGTTTCCGCACGCTGTTCGCGATGACGAGCGGCACGCTCGAATACGTCACGCTGGAGCGGGCGGCGCGGCATTACGATGCGATGATGACACTGACCGATAGGGCGCTCGATCGCCTGCCCGTCGCCGCCCACGTCGTCCGCTACGAGTCCGTGGTGCGTGATTTCGAAACCGAGACCCGCGCGCTGTGCGCCTTCGCCGGGCTCGACTGGTCCGAGGATGTGCGCCGGTTCGACATGACGGCCAAGCGGCGCGGCGTGTCCACCGCCAGCGCCGGGCAGGTTCGCCAGGGCCTTTACGACGGGTCGGGCCAGTGGCGCCCCTATGCCGCGTATTTCGAGCCGGTCCTGCCCATCCTGGACCCTTGGATCGAACGCTTCGGCTACGATCCCGCCTGAGCGAGGCGGCCCGGCGGGTCGAGGCCGATTCCCAGCGTTTCGGCCACCCGCCCCGCCCACGTCGTCACCATCGCGATCTCCTCCCCGTGCGCGGCGCGGACGGCGGCGTAGTCGGATGCCCGGTCCTGCGGGGTGTAGGGTTTGCCCGACTTGCTGTGGCGGTTGAAAGCCTCCCCGCCCGCCACGGAACCGGCGGGCATGGCGATGCCGAAATGCCGCGCGGCCGCCCCCACGGCGCGGTCCGGCTCTCCTGTCAGAGTTTCGGAATCGAGGAACGCGAGGCGGCCAGCCCCCACCTTTTCGCGCAAGGCGAGGAAGAACCGGTGCTGGGCGAGCCAGCCGGTGGCGGCGACCTGGAGGTCGCTCTGGCGAAAGAGATCGCCGGCGGCAAACCCGAGCGGCTGGAGAAAGGCGTCGGTGAGGTATCCTTCCGCCAGTTCGCGCGCCCACAGGCGGCACGGCAGTCCCTTGCGCGCGACCGACACGAGAAAGGTCTCGAGCGGAGCGAACAGGAACACCCCTCGCGAACCGGGAGCAAGCGCCAGCAGCAGCTCGGCGAGCGGATTGATGACGTTCGACGGCTTGACCACGACCGCCTCGCCCTCGCCGAACGGCCGTGCGAGCAGGCGCAAGGCGCCGTCCGCGAGGCGCGCCACCGCGTCGGCAGGGGCGCCCCGGCGGCGGAATCCGACCACGTCGTTGAGGATGACCGGCTCGCTCAGCGCCATCGCGGCCCCGGGCCGGTCGAGCGCGCGCGCCAGCATCGTCGATCCGCAGAATGCCGAATGGAAGACGAAGTGCAGCGGTCGCCGCGGGACGGCGGACAGGCACTCGGCGAGCGGGATGTCGTGCGTTGCCTCCGCAGCGCCGAGATAGTCGTCGACCAGGAACGGCACGGCGGCGTGGCGCGCGCGCGGCCCATGGCGGAAACGGACCGTATCGCGATCCTCTACATGGCGGTGGGCAAGCCATTCCGGGTCGGCGAGGATGGCCTCGGTCGTTGCCATGCCCTAGCCTTCGCTCTCGCAGAACGCTTGTGCCGAAGCCCCGCGCGTTTTACTCTTCGCGCACAAGGGATACGGGAAACGTTTCATGACCACTGTGCTGCTACCTCTTCTCATCGCCGCCCAGGCAACGACCCTCTCGCTCTCGCCGGAACAGGTCAAGGCGATGAGCCATCAGGAAATCCGTGCCCACAACGCCGTCCTCCAGCGCGGGGATGCCGAATACATCCGCTGCGTGAAGACCGAGAAGGTGGGCTCGCTCGTGGCGCGCGAGGTGTCCTGCCGCACCAACGCCCAGTGGCGCAAGGCGCAGGACATCGGCAACCAGGACGCGCGCGACGCGATGGACGCCTACAAGGGCAAGGCCGTCAACAGCAACTGAGCCCGCTCAGTCGAGCAGCCGGATCACGCGCACACCCGCCCGGCCGTTGATCGACGCGGTGTACTTGTTGAGGATGCCGTGCTTGATCGTGATCGTGTGACCCACGCGGGGGAACACGTTGCGCCCGTCGGTCTGCTTCCAACGTCCGCCGTCCGCCAGCAGGAACACCGGCAGCCCGTCGGGCGCGATCGCCATCGCCTTGATCGTGCTCGAGATCTGCTGGACGACATCGGCGTCTTCGACCGTATCCGACCGGCCGAACAGCCGCACCTGCGGCATGTTGATCCCGAACAGGCGCTCGCGCGTCTTGCGCATGCCCGCCCGGTCGAGGACCACGACCTCCCGCCCGGCCTCCGCCGCCGCGAGCGCTGCGACGGTGCGGTCGTAACACGCAAGGCGCGCGGCGGTGTCGGCCACCGCGCGGCACGCGGTCACCGCCTCGAACAGCGGGGCCGGCGGCGCATCGGCCGGATCGGGTTCGGCCGCCGCGGCAGGCGCGCACAGCGACAGGGCAAGGGCCGCGCCAATGCAAGAAATCGTCCGGGATCGTGTCATCGCTCGTTCGCCCTTTCCTGTTGGGACCGCCGGAGGGGGGCCGCGGCGGCGCGTGCCGGATCGACTGACAAGACTGCTCGTCCCCGCCCCCTCAGGCTTGTCGCCAATCGCTAACTTCCCGGTGGCGGCGCGTCAAAGATCAACGCGCCTGCCGCACCGAAAAGGTAGCCCGGCGAAACCGCAAGAGCGCCAATCGTTGCGAAACTGCAACACCCCATAAGCTATTCACGAAAGCGACATATTGCCGGTTTGGCATATGCCTCCCTTTCGTTAGTCAAACCCATCGCGCCTTCCCACGTCTGCAGGGCTGTTGTTCGCGGGAGGCAAAGCAAGTGGTCCAGAACCACATCTGGGATCGAACGAGGGGGTTGCCCACTATGGATACCATGAAGATCAACAAGTGCCGGCTCGCCGCCGGATCGGCTCTTCAAGCGCTGGCTCTGCTGGGCGCGGGCGTCGCCGGCTCCGCCATGATCGCCGCTCCGGCCGCGGCGCAGGACTACACCCGCGGCAACCTGACCGGCACCGTCGTCGATTCGGCCGGCGCCCCGGTGAGCGGTGCGACCGTCACCGTCACCTCGAACGAACAGGGCTTCACCAACACGACGACGACCGATGCGGCGGGTAACTTCCGCGTCAACACCCTGCCGACCGGTACCTACACCGTGAACATCACCGCCGGCGGCCAGACTGTCGTCAACGATCCGACCGTCCAGGTCATCGCCGGCCAGAACAACCCCTCGCGCTACATCGCGGGCGGCACCAGCACCGAAGTGCCGGTCGGCGATACGCAGGGCATCGTCGTCGTCGGCCGCCGCGTCGCGACCAACGATTTCGCCGCCACCCAGGCGGGCGTCACGCTCGACGTCGAAAACCTCGCGGTGACCGTTCCCGTCGGCCGCGACCAGACCTCGCTGATCCTGCTTGCCCCGCAGACCACCTCGGGCGACGGCGGCTTCGGCAACTTTGCCTCGGTCGGCGGCGCCACCGTGGCCGAGAACGCGTATTACGTGAACGGCCTCAACATCACGGACTTCCGCAACTTCCTCGGCGGTTCGATCATCCCGTTCGAGTTCTACCGCACCATCGACGTCAAGACCGGCGGCTACCAGGCCGAATACGGCCGCGCGCTCGGCGGCGTGACCTCGGCCGTGACCAAGTCGGGTTCGAACGAGGTGCAGGCCGGGGCGGTGCTGAACTACTCGCCCAATTCGCTGCGCTCGCGCGCGCCGAACACGTTCGTGGATTCCGACAACGATCCGACCACGACGGGCGACACGATCAACGCCCTCAACAGCAAGTTCTATTCGGAATCGCTTGACGCGAACTTCTATCTGTCGGGTCCGATCATCCGCGACCGCCTGTTCGTCTATGGGCTCTACAACCCGCGCTATTTCAAGCAGACGACCTATGCGGTGGCCGGCAACCGGGCCGCGACGACGACCAGCAACTCGCCGTTCTTCGGCGCGAAGGTCGACTTCGTCATCACCGACGGCCACCGCCTGGAAGGTACCTACTTCCGCGACGAGCAGGTCCAGAACGTCCGCTACACGGGCGTCAACCCGACCACCTTCGCGCGTGAAGGCAGCCAGGGCGGTCTCCGCAACGAGTTCGGCGGCAACAACTTCATCGGCACCTACACCGGTCAGTTCACCGACTTCCTGACGCTGTCGGCTTCGTACGGCCAGTACAACGACAAGTCGATCTCGACCGCGTCGCCGAACCAGGCCTACGTCCTCAGCCGCATTGGCGGCAACCGGGTCGTCGGCGGCACCGTTGCCGGTCGCAACACCGACACGAACAAGCGCGAAATCTACCGCGCGGATGCCGACGTCTACGTCAACTTCCTCGGCGAGCATCACTTCCGTGGCGGCTTCGATCTCGAGAAGCTCACCGCGGGCGAGGAAACGTCCTACAACGGCACCGGCTATCGCTACGACATCCGCGACAACCGGATCCTGCGCTATTTCTACCAGAACAACGGCGGCTTCCGCACCGACCAGCGGGCGTTCTACCTGCAGGATGCGTGGAGCCTGCTCGACGGGCGCGTGAACCTGCAGCTCGGCGTGCGCAACGACCGGTTCAAGAACTACAACGTCGAAGGCAACCTGTTCTACGATTCCGGCGACCAGTGGGCGCCCCGTCTCGGTGCCTCGTTCGACGTGTTCGGCGACGGGCGTACCAAGGTCAACGCCTTCTACGGCCGCTATTACCTGCCGGTGGCGACCAACACCAACATCCGCCTTGGCGGCGCGGAACTCTACTACCTGCAGGACTTCCTGTACCCGACCGGCATCAACGGCGGCGTCGACGCCAACGACGACGGCATCCCCGACGGCCTGGTCTTCAGCAATACCGGCGACGTGCCGGTGGGCGGCATCCGTTCGGGCAGCGCCACCTGCCCGACTGCGGGTCCGAACGGCGGCGAGCGCTGCCTCGCGGTCTACAGCGATGGCCTGGCCGGTGCGACCGACACGCTCATCTCGTCGACGCTGAAGCCCAGCTACACGGACGAATGGCGCATCGGTGCCGAACACCGCTTCGGCGACTTCAAGGCGAGCCTGTATTACACCAAGCGCAAGCTGGGTGAGACGCTCGAAGACGCGGCGATCGACGCCGCGGTTATCGCATACTGCGATGCCAACGGCGTGGCGGGATGCGATTCGGTGTTCACCGGCTTCCACCAGTACGTGCTGCTCAACCCTGGTAGCGACGTCACGGTGCGCCTCGACGGCGACTGCTCGATTGCGGGCCAGTGCGACGTCGTGACGCTGGCGGCGGAAGACCTCGGTTACCCCAAGGCCACGCGCAAGTACGACTCGATCACCTTCGAGCTCGATAAGCGCTTCAACGGACTGTACGGCCTCAACTTCAACTACACCTACACCAAGCTGCGGGGGAACTACGAAGGCGCGGTGAAGTCCGACAACAACCAGACCGACGCCGGCCTGACCCAGGACTTCGACCAGCCCGGCTTCCTCGACGGTGCCTTCGGCGACCTCGCCAACGGCCGTCGTCATGCCTTCAAGCTCTACGGCTACATGAAGCCGACGGAGTGGTTGGGCATCGGCGTCAACGCCCTCGTGGAATCGCCGCGCAAGTTCAGCTGCATCGGCAACTACTTCGACGCGGGCAACTTCGCGGCGGATTACGGCGCAGCCTCGTACTACTGCACGCAGAACGGCTACGGCGGTACGGCGGTCACCAATAGCGACGGCGGCACCAGCTACCTCATCCCGCGTGGTACGGCCTTCGAATCCGACTGGAACAAGCGCGTCGACCTCAAGCTCGCCTTCACTCCGTTCGCGGAAAACCGGGATATCCAGTTCGGCGTCGACGTGTTCAACGTCTTCAACTGGAAGGCCGAGACCGACTTCAACGAGTTCGGCGATTTCGACTTCGACTACACGCCGAATTCGAACCCGAACTACGGCCGCGTCACCTCGTACCAGGCCCCGCGCTCGGTCCGGTTCAACGCGACCTTGCGCTTCGGCGGTTCGGGCCGCTAAGCCCGATCGACACGATTGCGAACTCGAAAGGGGGTGGCCGCAGCCGCCCCCTTTTTCTTTGCGCCGCGTTGCCGGGCGCGTCGTTTGTGGAGATAGCGGTCGGATGGTCACCCAACGCGACACGCTGCTGCTCCGGCAATTCCAGTCGGCCCTCGCCGCGGGCGGGCGCGAGGCGGTCAACCGCGCCGCGGCCCCGCTCGTCGCAGCCCGTTCGCCGCTCGGCCGATCGTGGAACGCGGTGGCGTCGGTCCTCCTGCACAACGGGGAATACACTCTTGCCCGGCAGGCCGCCGACCTGCTGGCAGAGCAAGCGCCGGGCGACCCGACCTCGCCGTTCCGGCGGGTGGCGGTTTATGCACGGACGGGCCGGCTCGAGGAGGCGCGCGCCATGCTGGACGCGCTGCCCCCGACCCTCCCTTCCCCGGTCGCGTACGCCTATACGCGCGGGACGACCGCGACCAATCTCGGCCGGCTCGACGAGGCGCGCGAGTGGCTGCGCCGCGCCGTCGCCGCCGATCCTGCGTCCGGCCAGTCGTGGCTGGCGCTGTCCATGCTCGGAAAGCTCGAAGCGGAGGACTCTACACAGCTACGCAAGGCGGCAGCCGCCATTCGCACCGCACCTCCGTTGGAGCAGGCCGCCTGGCTGTACGCCACAGGGCGAACGCACGATACGGAGGGCGAGACGGCAAAGGCCACCGCAGCATTTTCCGAAGGCGCGGCCCTGATGGCGGCCGAGCGGCCGTACAACCACGCAGCCGCCGCCGCCGATGCCGCCGCCGCGCGGGCGGGCTGGACGGCGGAAGCGATCGCAGCCCTGGCATCGAATACGACCGCCGCCGCCCGGCGCGCGCCAATCTTCGTCACCGGACTGCCGCGATCGGGCACGACCCTCGTCGAGCAGATCCTGGGCAGCCATTCGGCCGTGGCGGGCGGCGGCGAGCTGGGGCTCATGCGGATCCTCGTCCAGGAAGTGGGCGGCCGCGACGCGGACCGGTATCGCCGCTGGCTGGCGGACGACTGCCATTGCGCCGACGATCTCGTGACCCTGTTCGATCATCTGGCCGACCAGGCGGTGCCCGGCCCCGGACGGCTGATCGATAAGTCGCTCGGCACCTCGCGCGATCTCGGCCTCATCTCGGCGATCCTGCCGGCCGCCCCCATCGTGTGGCTGCGGCGCGACCCGCTCGATTGCGCGTTCTCGGCGTACACCACGTGGTTCCAGTCAGGACAGGAATGGAGCTGGTCGCTACCGGCGATCGCCCGTCATTTCATGCTGGAGGACGCGTTGCACGCGCACTGGGCGCGCCACCTCGAAGGCAGGGTCCTGACAGTCCACTATTCTGCGCTCGTCGACCGGCCGGAAGATACCATCGCGGCCATCCTCGCGCACTGCGACCTTGCCCCGGAGCCGGCGTGTTTCCGCCCGCACGAAGCCGACCGCGCCGTCATCACCGCAAGCGCGGCGCAGGTCCGGCAGCCGATCAACAAGGCAGGCGTAGGGCGATCGTCCCGGTACGCCGACCTGCTTGCTCCGTTCGGACGAACCTACCGGTCCTAGACGGCGACCGCCCATCCGATCGCGAGCAAAAGCGGATCCAGTCTATCTAGTGGCTTTTCTGCAACAACCTGCAGGTGATGTTGTCACTGCCCGTTAGTTCCCATTGCAATGACGAACTTGCTGCGGCCTTAGATAAGACCGCTGAATGCCGGGTCGCGCCGGTGAGACTCGTCCTAGGGGGACATTAAACAGTGACCAAGACTTTCAAGACCGCCTTGCGCGGCTCTACCATCATCGCAGGGGCGATCGCATTCGGTGCGTTCGCGGCCCCCGCTTACGCGCAGACGGCAGGCGACAATCCGCCGGATTGCCCGGACGAGAACAACGACGGCGTCTGCGATCCGGCAACGACCATCTCGAGCGCCGACGGCAGCTCGACCGCCGACAACGGCGGCGCAATCGTCGTGACCGGTTCGCGCATCCGCCGCGACGAATACTCGACCGTCGAGCCGATCACCGTCGTGACGGCCGAGGAGATCACCCAGGCCGGCTTCAACAGCGCGACCGACGCCCTGCAGAGCACGGAAGTCACCGCCGGCGCGGGCCAGATCAACAACTACTACAGCGGCTTCGTCACCGACGGCGGCACCGGCGCCAACACGCTCGGCCTGCGTGGCCTCGGCCCGGCCCGTACGCTGATCCTGCTGAACGGCCGCCGCCTGGCGCCGGCCGGTACTCGCGGTGCGGTTCTCTCGGCGGACCTCAACGTCCTGCCGACCGCCATCATCGAGCGCATCGAAATCCTCAAGGCCGGCGCTTCGTCGGTTTACGGCTCGGACGCGATCGCGGGCGTCGTCAACATCATCACCGACCAGAAGCTGCGTGGCCTCAGCCTCCAGGCACAGGTCAACGTGCCGGAAGTCGGTGCGGGCATCGACCGCCGCGTCGCCGCCACCTTCGGTGTGGACGCCGGCCGGTTCAACCTCATCGGCTCGGTCGAATATCGCAAGCGCGACGGCCTCCGCCTGAACGACGTCGATTTCACGTCGTGCCCGATCCCCGGTTACCTCGACGGTGAAGGCAGCGAATTCGGTTCGGCCGACCCGTATCCGATCGGTGACCCCCGCAACTGCTTCACGCTCGACAATGGCGGCGTGACGATCAACACGCTCGGCGTTCCGACGCGCGACGGTATCGGCCGTACGTCGGGTCTCCCCGGCCGCTTCAACCGCTTCGTTCCCGTCGCTGGCAATGCAGGCGGTGCGACCCCCGGCTTCCTCGGCGTCGGCACCTACGATCGCGATTCGTTCGATCCGGCGAGCCAGCAGGAATTCCTGATCAGCCCGGTCAAGACCTACACCGGCTTCCTGTCGGCCACGTACGACCTGCAGGCGCTCGGCAATGCCGAGATCTACGGCGAAGTGCTTGCTACCCGTCGTAAGTCGTCGGCTCCGCTGTATCGCCAGCTTTCGCTCGACTATCTGCGCGGTAGCCCGCTGCTTCCGGCGATCTTCCGCAACGGCGCGTTCCTCGCTCCGAACGAAACCTCGAGCGGCCAGATCATCGCCGCGCGTGCGTTCGTCGGCTTCGGCCTGACCGATTCGAGCCAGAAGGTCGATTACGTTCGGGCCGGCGGCGGCATCCGGGGCGACTTCGCGTTCCCCGGCTGGCGCTACGACGTCTACGTCGGCAAGTCGTGGACCGATGGCGAGAACAACATCCAGTCGTTCCTGACCGATCGCCTCGCGACCTCGCTGAATGTCGTCCAGAACGCGAACGGGACCTTCAGCTGTGCGGCCGCTGCGTCGATCGCCAGCTGCGTTCCGGCGCCGGTCCTGAACGCCGACACGATCGGCGGACGTCTGCCGCAGGCGTTCCGGGACTACATCCTTGCCGACACGCAGAGCACCAACCAGTTCCGCGAAACCACGGCAATTGCCTCGGTCGACGGCCCGCTGTTCACGCTGCCCGGTGGCGAAGCCCAGCTCGCGCTGGGTCTTGAGTACCGCAAGCAGAAGATCAACGACACGCCGGACATCAACGCGATCAACGGCAACCTGTACGGTCTCACGACCTCGCAGCCGACCCGCGGCACCGACAGCGTCAAGGAAGCGTTCGCCGAACTCTACCTGCCGCTTCTCGGCGATCGTCCGTTCTTCCAGAACCTGAGCCTCAACGCTTCGGGTCGCTACACCGACTACGATTCGTACGGCAGCGACTTCACGTACAAGGTTGCGGGCGAATGGGAGCTGTTCCGCGGCTTCGGCTTCCGGGCCAGCTACGGCACGTCGTACCGCGCTCCGGCGCTCGCCGAGCAGTTCCTGGGTGCGACCAGCGGCTTCCTGAGTGCAGCCACTGATCCGTGCGATGCGGACAACTTCCCGATCCTGAACGGCGTGCCGAACCCGGCTGCCTACTCGCCGAACCAGCAGATCCGTGCCGCAAACTGCGCCGCGATCGGTCTCGATGTCGCTACGTTCCAGCAGAACAGCAGCATCACGACCTTCAGCCTCGGCGGTGCGTCGTTCGGTCTGGAAGCCGAAACGTCGCGCAACTGGTCGGTCGGCGCGGTCTTCCAGCCGCGTCTGCCCGCTTCGGTTGGTAGCCTGAGCCTGGCGCTCGACTACTTCGACATCAAGGTCGACAACGGTGTGTCGCAGCTCGGCGCGGGGAACATCCTCAGCCGTTGCTACGGTGACACCGCGTTCGATCCGACCGGAGGGTTCTGCCGCCTGCAGACGCGCGATGCGAACAACCGCCTCACCGTCAACAACGGCTACGTGAACCTGTCGACCGACATCGTGAAGGGCTACGAGTTCAACGGCCGCTTCGCGACGGACCTGCTGTTCGACAACCGCCTGACGCTGAATGCCAGCGTCACGCACTACACCGAACAGTCGAGCCGCCTGTTCCCGGACGAGTTCCTGACCGACGCCAACGGCACCTACGTGACGCCGGATTGGACGGGTAGCTTCGACGCGACCTACAAGGTCGGCCGGGCGCTGCTCCGCTACGGTCTGACTTGGATCGACGGAAGCTCGGGTACGTACGACTTCTTCGCGTACGACGAGACGACCGGGACGGTGGACGAGGATCTCGCCCAGGCGTACCGGGATTCCTACATCCTCGAAGTGCCGGATTATTTCCTGCACAGCGCTTCGGTTCAGTTCGACGTGAACGACAAGTTCGAGTTCACCGTCGGTGTCCGCAACATGTTCGACAAGAAGCCGCCGCGGATTTCCGCCGCGGTGACCACGATCGGCAACGCGCCGCTCTCGTCGAACTTCGATTACACGGGTCGTACGTTCTTCGCGAACGCGACGGTCGGTTTCTAAGACCGACACTGCAGAACCAAAAAGAAGGGCCCCGGGAAACCGGGGCCCTTTTTTTATTCGCCGATCGGGACGAGGTCAGGCGACGGCCATCGTCAGCTCGCCGTCGCCCTCGTCCACCCTCACCGTGCTGCCGTCGGGCACCTCGCCGGAAAGGATCATCTCCGCCAGCGGGTCCTGCACGTAGCGTTGCACTGCGCGCTTCAGCGGACGTGCGCCGTAGACCGGGTCGTAGCCCACCCGCCCCAGCCAGCGGCGCGCCGCGTCGGTGAGGTCGAGCGCGATCTTGCGGTCCTTGAGCAGTTTCTGGACCCGGCCGACCTGGATATCGACGATCGGTGCCATGTGCTCCTGCGCCAGGCGGTGGAACAGGATGATCTCGTCGAGCCGGTTGAGGAATTCCGGGCGGAAGTGTGCGCGCACCACGTCCATCACCTGCGGTTCCACGCTCTCGACGTCCTGCCCGTCCTCCAGCTGGGCCAGATACTGGCTGCCGAGGTTGGATGTGAGGATGATCAGCGTGTTCGAGAAATCGACCACCCGGCCCTGCCCATCGGTCAGGCGCCCGTCGTCGAGCACCTGGAGCAGCACGTTGAACACGTCTGCGTGCGCCTTCTCCACCTCGTCGAACAGCACGACCTGGTAGGGGCGTCGACGGACCGCTTCGGTCAGCACCCCGCCCTCGTCGTATCCCACGTAGCCCGGGGGCGCGCCGATCAGACGGCTGACCGCGTGCTTCTCCATGAATTCCGACATGTCGATGCGGACCATCGCGTTGTCGTCGTCGAACAGGAACCCGGCGAGCGCCTTCGTAAGCTCGGTCTTGCCGACGCCGGTGGGGCCGAGGAAGAGGAAGCTGCCCAAGGGCCTGTTCGGGTCCTGCAGACCGGCGCGCGCGCGGCGCACGGCCTTCGACACGGCCGCGACCGCATCCGTCTGACCGATCACGCGCTTGCCGATCACCTGCTCCATCTGGAGCAGCTTCTCGCGCTCGCCTTCCATCATCTTGTCGACCGGCACCCCGGTCCAGCGGCTGACGACGCCGGCGATGTCGTCCTCCGTCACTTCCTCGCGCAGGAGCGCGTTCTGCGACGCGCCGGCGGCTTCCTCCAGCCGCTTCTCGAGGCCGGGAATCGTGCCGTATTGCAGCTCGCCGGCCTTCGCGAGGTCGCCCTCGCGCTGCGCCTGTTCGAGCGCGATGCGGGCGGCGTCGAGCTCTTCCTTGACCTTGCCTTCGGCGGCGATCTTGTCGCGTTCGTTCTGCCAACGGGTGGTCAGTTCGCTCGACTGCTGTTCGAGGTTAGCGAGCTCGTCGCGCAGCGCGGCGAGGCGGTCGGCGGAAGCGGCATCGGTTTCCTTCCCGAGCGCCTGCTCCTCGATCTTGAGCTGGATGATCCGCCGGTCGAGATTCTCGATCTCCTCGGGCTTCGACTCGACCTCCATACGCAGGCGGCTGGCCGCTTCGTCCATCAGGTCGATCGCCTTGTCGGGCAGGAAGCGGTCGGAGATGTAGCGGTTGGAAAGCGTCGCCGCCGCCACGATCGCGCCGTCGGTGATACGCACGCCGTGGTGCAGCTCGTAGCGGTCCTTGAGGCCGCGCAGGATCGAGATCGTGTCCTCGACCGTAGGCTCGCCGACGAACACCGGCTGGAAGCGGCGCTGCAGGGCCGCGTCCTTCTCGACGTACTTCTGGTACTCGTCGAGCGTGGTCGCGCCAATGCAGTGCAGTTCGCCGCGGGCGAGCGCCGGCTTCAGGAGGTTGCCCGCATCCATTGCGCCTTCGGATTTGCCCGCGCCGATCAGCGTGTGCATCTCGTCGATGAACAGGATGATGTCGCCTTCCGCGCCCTTCACCTCGTCGAGCACGGCCTTCAGCCGTTCCTCGAACTCGCCGCGATACTTCGCGCCCGCGATCAGGCTCCCCATGTCGAGCGCCATCAGCTTCCGGTCCTTCAGACTGTCGGGCACGTCGCCATTCGCGATGCGCAGCGCGAGACCTTCGGCGATCGCGGTCTTGCCGACACCGGGTTCGCCGATGAGGACAGGATTGTTCTTGGTCCGACGGGCGAGGATTTGCACCGTGCGACGGATTTCCTCGTCGCGGCCGATAACGGGGTCGAGCTTGCCCGACTTCGCCACTTCGGTGAGGTTGCGCGCGTATTTGCTCAGGGCGTCGTAGCTTTCCTCGGCGGACGAGGAGTGCGCCTGTCGGCCGCCGCGCAGTTCGGTAATCGCCTCTTCCAGCCCCTGGGGCGTGAGCCCGGCAGCTTTCAGCGCCTGACCGGCGGCACTCGTCGTCGCCAGCGTCAGGGCCAACAGCATCCGTTCGACGGTGACGTAGCTGTCGCCGCTCTTGGTCGCGAGCTGTTCGGCCTGATCGAGCACGCGGACCGCGTCGTTGTCGAGACCGGGCGTCGCCTGTGCCCCGCCGCCCGAAACCTGCGCGATCTTGCCGAGCGCGGCATCGATGCCCTGCACCGCCACGGCCGGATTGCCGCCCGCGCGGGTGATCAGCCCGGCGGCCATGCCCTCGGAATCCTCGAGCAATGCCTTGGCGAGATGCTCGGGCGTGATCCGCTGGTGATTCATGCGGATGGCGACGGTCTGCGCGCTCTGGATGAAACCCTTGGCGCGGTCGGTGAACTTTTCGAGATTCATGCGTGAGAAGCCCTCTGTTTGCGCGCCCGAGATAGTGTTGCCAATTCGCAACACAATGGTCGACAGCGGAAAAATGCGCCGCGGTGTGTTACTCGTATAGGTGGGTCGAAAATCGCCGCTTGCCAAGAGGCCGGTTGCAACTGTCCGCCGCCCCGCTATCGCACGGGTACAGGGAGAGGTTGCATGATGAAATGGATCGCGCGGATCGGGCTCGCCGTGCTCGCGCTGGTGGCCGTCGCCGCGATCGGGCTGATGGTGTGGGAACCGCTGGCCGCCACGCCCGGCACGGCCCCTCCGCAACGCGAGTACCGCGCCGAGATCGTCCGCGACGAATGGGGCGTGCCGCACATCTACGGCCGCACCGATGCCGACGTCGCCTACGGCGTGGCGCAGGCTCATTCGGAAGACGACTTCTTCACGTTGCAGGACGTCATCGCGATGACGCGGGGGCGTTACGGCGCGATCAAGGGAGAAGAGGGCGCGACCTTCGACTACGTGCTGGCGCTGCTCGGCGCGCGCGAACTGGTGGACCGGCAGTACACGACCCTCGCCCCCCGCACCCGCGCCCTGCTGGAGGCATACGCCACCGGCCTCAACGACTATGCCGCCGCGCACCCGGGCGAGGTGAAGCTCGGCAACATGTTCCCCGTCAGCGGACAGGACGTGGCGACCGGGTTCGCCTTGCGCGCGCCGTTCTTCTTCGGCCTCAACAACTGGGTCGGCCCGCTCGCCAAGGGCGAGACGCTGCTGCCCGACCCGGGCCCGAAGCTGCACGGACCGCTGCCCGACCGGGTGGAGGCCGAGAACGCAGGTTCCAACGCCTTCGCGATCGCGCCGGGCCGGTCGGACGACGGCGTCACCCGGCTGGTGTCGAACAGTCACCAGCCGTGGGAAGGCGGGGTCGCCTGGTACGAACTCGTGGTCGAGAGCGGCGAAGGCTGGCACTATGCCGGCGCGAACTTCCCGGGCAGCCCGTTCCCGTTCCTGGGCCACAACGAGGACCTGGGCTGGACCAACACGGTCAATTCGCCCGACATGGTCGACGTCTACAAGCTGGTGCTCAACGACGACGGCACCCAGTACCGGCTCGACGGCAAATGGTTGCCGCTGGAGAAGCGCCGTGTGCGCCTGTCGGCCCGCTTCGGCCCGCTGGTGATCCCCGTCTGGCGCGACGTCTATCGCAGCGTCCACGGCCCGGTGATCGTCAACGACAACGGCGCCTACGCCTTTCGCTACGGCGGGATGGACCGGATCGACCAGCTCGACGCCTACTACGCGCTCAACAAGGCGAAGACCTACGACGAGTGGCAGTCGATCCTCGCGACCCACGCGATCCCCGGCACCAATTTCATCTACGCCGACAAGGCGGGCACGATCGCCTACTGGTACAATGCCTCGCTGCCGCAGCGCAAAGCCGGGCCGGATTGGCGCGGCGTGCTGTCGGGCGACCGCAGCGACCTCGTCTGGCAGAGCCTCGTCCCCTACGACGACCTGCCGCATTATGTGAATCCGGCGAGCGGCTTCCTGTTCAATTCGAACAACACGCCGATGGTCGCCGCGGGCAAGTCGAGCAACCTGTCGACCAGCGGCTTCGCGCCCGAAATGGGCATCGAGACCAAGATGACCAATCGCGCCTACCGCGCGGAAAAGCTGCTCGACGAACCCGGCCCGATCAGCCGCGAACGGCTGGAGCGGATCAAGTACGACACCGGCTGGGAACGGGTCGACTACGTCAAGACGGTGCTCGACGGGATCGACGGGCTCGACACGCGCGGCGATCCGCTCCTGACGAAGGCCAAGGCGATCATGCAGGGCTGGGACCTGACCAGCGACGGCGCTGGCCGCGCGGATGCGCTTGCGCTGCTGGTGATGCGCCCGGCGATGGGCGACAGCTACAGCCTGAAACCCATCACGCCGGCGAAGAAGCTGCTGACCGACGCGGCGGAGTTCCTGATGGAACATTACGGGCGGCTCGACCCGCCGCTGCAGGACGTGCTTCGCCTGCGGCACGGCAAGGGCACCGGGCGCTTCGCGGTCGACCTGCCGCTCGACGGCGGCAGCGATACCCTGCGCGCCAGCACCCTGTGGGACGTGGAGCCCGACGGACGCCTGAAAGTGCGCCACGGCGACAGCTTCATCCAGTTCGTCGAATGGGCGCCCGGCAAGCCAGTGACGAGCCAGTCGATCCAGCCGTTCGGTTCGGCGACGACCCGGCCGGACAGCGTCCACTACACCGACCAGTCGGCATTGTTCGTGCAGCACAAGCTCAAACCCGTGCATTTCACCCGCGCCGATGCGCTGCGGAATGCCGTTAGTCGAAAGATGGTGACTCACCGTGCGCGGTCCGATTAAGGTTCGCGCCGCCAGACAGCCTTATTCAAACGGGGACATCGCACACATGAAATCGCGCTTCGCTTCCGCCAGCCTGCTCGCCCTCGCGCTTGCCGCCTGCAACACCGTTCCGGCCGAACCGATGGCGAGCGCCCCCGCGCCGCTCGCCGCGACCCCTGTCGCCGCTGATCCGGCGCCGGTCGGCGACCTCGTGAACGCGGTGTCGATCCCCTACGAACAGTTCAAGCTCGACAACGGGCTTACGGTGCTGGTCCACACCGACCGCAAGGCGCCGGTGGTGGCGATCTCCACCTGGTACGCGGTCGGTTCGAAGAACGAGCCCAGGGGCAAGACCGGCTTTGCCCACCTGTTCGAACACCTGATGTTCAACGGCAGCGAGAACGCGCCGGGCGACTTCTTCGAACCGCTGCAGCAGATCGGCGCGACCGACGTCAATGGCACGACCTGGTTCGACCGCACGAACTATTTCCAGACCGTGCCCACCGGCGCGCTCGACCGCGGGCTGATGCTGGAAAGCGACCGCATGGGATACCTCCTCGGCGCGGTGACGCAGCAGAAGCTCGATAACCAGATCGGCGTCGTCCAGAACGAGAAGCGGCAGGGCGATAACAACCCCTATGGCCTCGTCGAGTACGAGCAGCTCGAGAACCTCTACCCCTCGGGCCACCCCTATCACCACTCCACCATCGGCTCGATGGCCGACCTTCAGGGCGCCAGCCTCGAGGATGTGAAGAAGTGGTTCCGCGATCACTATGGCCCCAACAACGCCATCCTGGTGCTGGCGGGCGATATCGATCTGCCGACCGCCAAGGCGAAGGTCGACCGCTGGTTCGGTGCGATCCCCGCCGGGCCGGAAATCGAGCCGGTCGTTGCACCCCTGCCGACCCTGCCGGCCAAGGTGGAAAAGACGATCTACGACAAGGTCGCCACGCCGCGCGTCTATCGCATGTGGGCGGTGCCCGGCCTCGACAACCCCGACTACCTGCCGCTCGCGCTCGGCGCGTCGGTGCTCGGCGGTCTCGCCAGCTCGCGGCTCGACGAGGCGCTGGTGCGCGACAACCCGATCGCGGTGCGCGCATCGAGCAATGCGGAAATTTATGCGCAGGCCGGCCAGTTCGTGATCTCGGCCGATGCCGCGCCGGGCACGACCACCGCGGCGCTCGGCGAGGCGCTCGACGCCCAGATCGCCAAGTTCCTGGCCGAAGGGCCGACCGCCGACGAACTGCAGCGGGCCGCCACGGTCTATGCCTCGTCGCAGATCCGCGGGCTGGAACAGGTCGGCGGCTTCGGCGGCAAGGCGCCGACGCTGGCCGAAGGGCTGCTCTACAACGGCGACCCGGCCTATTACCGCACCCAGCTCGAACGGGCCGCGGCGATGACCCCGGACCAGGTGCGCGCAGCGATGCAGAAGTATCTGTCTCGCCCCGTCTTCGCGCTGACCGTGGAGCCGGGCACCCGCACCGAAGGCGGCGAGAACCGCGGCGGCTATGTCGTGTCGCCGGACAAGGGCGACGGCATGATGCCGGCGTTCTTCATGGCGCAGGACGCCGCGATGGGCGTCGGCCGCGCGACCGCGGCGGACCGCAAGACCATGCCCCCGGTCACCGATCTGACCGCCCTCGATTTCCCCGATATCGAACGGGCGACCCTGCCCAACGGGATGCAGGTGTTCTTCGCCCGGCGCGACGCGATCCCGGCGGTGACGATGCGCGTCAGCTTCGATGCCGGCGCGGCTGCCGATCCGCAGGACAAGCTGGGCCTCGAAAGCTTCATGCTCGCTGCGATGAACGAGGGGACGAAGTCGCTCGATTCGCAGGAACTCGCCATCGCGAAGGAGCGGCTCGGCGCGAACCTCGGCGGGTATGCCGATAGCGACAGCGTCAGCTTCGGCCTTGACGCGATGAAGGCCAATCTCGCCCCGTCGATCGACCTCCTTGCCGACTACGTCCGCAACCCGGCCTTCGCCCCGGCGGAAGTGGAGAAGGTCCGCACCCGCCAACTGACCCGCATCCGGAACGAGCTCAACAACCCGCGCGGAATCGCGCTGCGCGCGCTGTTCCCGATTCTCTACGGCTCCGACCATCCCTATGGCCGTCCGCCGAGCGGGACGGGAACGGTCGAGGCGGTGACCAGCCTGCAACCGGCCGACCTCGCCCAGTTCCACAACACCTGGCTGCGCCCGGACCGGGCCCGGGTCTATGTCGTGGGCGACACGACGCTGGGGGAAGTGACCGCGATGTTGCGGAAGAGCTTCGGCGACTGGCAGGCCCCGGCCGGCCCCGCCCCGGCCAAGCAGTTCGCGGGTGCCCTGCCCACGCAGACCAGCCGCATCGTCCTCATCGACCGGCCGGCCTCGCCCCAGTCGCAGATCTACGCGGCGCGCATCCTGCCGTTCAAGGGCACCGACGATCTCGTCACCCTGCGCGCGGCGAACGAGGTGTTCGGCGGCGGCTTCCTCAGCCGCATCAACACCAACCTGCGCGAGACGAAGGGCTGGTCCTACGGCGTCAGCAGCCAGGTCGGCGACAACCAGCAGAGCAGCTACTTCCTGATCGGCGCACCGGTACAGGCCGACCGCACCGGCGATTCGATCGTCGAACTGCGCAAGGACCTCGCCAGCTACACCGGCGGCAAGGGCGTAACGAAGGAGGAGCTGGAGCGGCTGATCAACGGCAACGTGCGCGAACTGCCGGGCAGTTTCGAAACCTCGCAGGACGTGCTCGGCGCGATCATCCAGATCGTCGAGAAGAACCGTCCCGACGACTACTACGAGACCCTGGCCGCCCGCTACGAGGCTTTGAAGGCCGGCGATCTCGACCAGGCCGCGCTCGCCTCGCTCAAGGGCGACGATCTTGTCTTCGTCGTGGTCGGCGATGCCAAGACCGTCCGGCCGCAGCTCGAGAAGCTCGGCCTGCCGATCGAGGAACGCCCCGCCGAGTGAAGTCGTTGACACCGATGTAAGCAGGCCCGAATATCCGGGCCTGTTTCATCTACCCGAGGAGAGAAGACCATGGCCGTTGCCGGTACTTACGATTGCGTCACCAAGACCCCGATGGGCGACCAGAAGAGCACCTTCACCGTCGTCGACAACGGGGACGGCACGTTCTCCGGCCAGAACGCCGGCGCGATGGGCTCGATGGATGTCGAAAACGGCAAGATCGACGGCGACACGCTCACCTGGACGATGAACATGACCTCGCCCATGCCGATGAAGCTGGAAGGCAACGCCACCGTCGAAGGCGACAACCTCAACGGTTCGGTCAACGCCGGCGCGTTCGGCAGCATGGCGATGACCGGCACCCGCCAGTCCTGAGCCGCAACAGAATCACCAAGGAAGGGCGTCGGAGCGTTCCGGCGCCCTTCTTCGTTTGAGCCGCCTCACGCGCTGGGGTGGTAGAAATCCCAGATCTTCTGCGCCACGCCTTCGCTGATACCGGGGGTTCGCTTGAGGTCCTCGAGCGCGGCCGCCCGGACCTTCCCCGCGGTGCCGAAGTGCAGCAGCAGCGCGCGCTTGCGCCCCGGGCCGATGCCGGGAATCTCGTCGAGCGGTGAAGCGGTGATCGCGCGGCTGCGCTTGGCGCGGTGGGCGCCGATGGCGTAGCGGTGAACCTCGTCGCGCAGGGTCTGGAGGTAGAACAGCAGCGGGCTGTTCAGCGGCAGAGTCTTCTCCCGCCCGTCGGGAAAATGGAACACTTCGCGCCCCTCGCGGCCGTGATGCGGCCCCTTGGCGATGGCGATCAGAGGCACGTCCTCGATACCGAGATCTTCCAGCGCATCCTTCACGCTCGACATCTGGCCCTTACCGCCATCGATCAGGACCAGATCGGGCCAGATGGTCTCGTGCCCTCCGGCCTTGCTCCCCGCGCCCTCCCCCGCTTCGGGGTTCTCCGCGAGGTTGCGGAAACGGCGGGTCATCACCTCGCGCATCATCGCGAAGTCGTCGTTGGTTTGCGCCGTCTTGATGTTGAACTTGCGGTACTGGCCCTTCACGAAACCGTCGGGTGCGGCGACCACCATCGCACCCAGGGCCTTGTCACCCTGGATGTGGCTGTTGTCGTAAACCTCGATGCGATTGGGCGGCTCGGGCAGCTCGAGGAATTCGGCGAGTTCGCGCATGATCTTCGCCTTGGTGCCGCTTTCGGCCAGCCGGCGCTCCAATGCTTCCACCGCGTTGCGCTGGGCCTGCTGCATCAGCCGCCGCCGGGTGCCGCGCTGGGGAATCGAGATGTCGACCCCGTGCCCCGCCTTCTCGCACAAGGCCTCGCCGATCAGCTCCTGCTCGGGCAGCTCGCGGTCGACCAGGATCGTGCGCGGGGGCGGCACTTCCTCGTAGAACTGGAGCAGGACGTCGGCGAGCACCTCGTCCTCGTCCACCTCGTTCGTATGGCTCGGCCAGAAGGTGCGGTGGCCCCAGTTCTGCCCGCCGCGGATGAAGAACGCCTGCACCCCGATTTGCCCGCCCTTGGCGGCGAGCGCGAAGACGTCGGCATCGCCCACGCCACTGGCGTTGATCGCCTGGCTGCCCTGGATTGCGGTCGCCGCGCGCAGCCGATCGCGCAGCATCGCCGCGCGCTCGAAGTCGAGGTCCGCGGCGGCGGCGGCCATCTGCACCTCGATCTTCTTCTGCACTGCGCCCGACTTGCCCGACAGGAACTCCTTGGTCTCGGCGACGAGTTCAGCGTAGCCTTCCGGGTCAATCCGACCGACGCAGGGGGCCGAGCAGCGCTTGATCTGATAAAGCAGGCACGGCCGGTCGCGTCGGGCGAAAAAGCTGTCGGTGCAAGACCTAAGCAGGAACAGTTTCTGGAGCGCGTTGATCGTGACGTTGACCGCACCGGCGCTGGCGAACGGACCGTAGTAGTTGCCCTTGGCTCGCCGCGCGCCGCGATGCTTCTGGATGCGCGGAAATTTATGTTCCGCCCGCAAGAGGATGAACGGAAACGATTTGTCGTCGCGCAGCAGCACGTTGTACGGCGGGCGGAAGCGCTTGATGAGCTGCGCTTCGAGCAGCAGCGCCTCGGCCTCCGAGTTGGTGACCACGATCTCCATCCGCCGCGTCTGGCTGACCATCCGCTTGAGCCGGTTGGAGAGCGCCTTGACCTGCGTGTAGTTCGCCACCCGCGCCTTGAGGCTGCGCGCCTTGCCGACGTAGAGCACGTCGCCGCGTGCATCGAGCATCCGGTAGACCCCGGGGCGCGGTTTCAGGGTGCGGACGGTATCGCGGATCGCGGCGACGCCCGCCTCGATATCGGGCTTCGCGCCGCCCTCGCCCTTGACGGTATAGGTCGCGCGATCCTCGTTGAACCGCTCCTTGCCGCGGGGATCGTGGGGACTTCCGGCTTCTGCGCGCGACATACGGTCCAGCTAGGGATAGGGGGCGCCCCATGCAACATGGCGTGCGATACGATGCGATCATCCTCGGCGGCGGGGCAGCAGGCCTGATGTGTGCCGCGCGCGCCGGGCAGCGCGGGCGGCGGGTGCTGGTGCTCGAACGCGCCGAGAAGGTGGGGAAGAAGATCCTCATCTCGGGCGGCGGGCGGTGCAACTTCACCAACATCGGCGCAGGGCCGGCGAACTACCTCAGCACCAATCCGCATTTCGCCAAGAGCGCGCTGGCGCGGTACACCCCGCGGGACTTTCTCGACCTCGTGGAAAGCTACGGCATCGCGTGGCACGAGAAGACGCTGGGCCAGCTCTTCTGCGACGGATCGGCCAAGCAGATCGTCGAGATGCTGCTGGCAGAGTGCGAGAAGGGCGCCGTCGAGATCCGCACCGACGCGGAGATCGGCAAGGTCGGCCACGCGGACGGGGCGTTCCGAGTCGGCGACGTCGCCGCGCCGGCGCTGGTGATCGCCACCGGCGGGCCGAGCATCCCGAAAATGGGCGCGACGGGCATAGCCTACGATCTCGCGCGCCGGTTTGGGATGAAAGTGGTCGAACCGCGCCCCGCGCTCGTCCCGCTGACGCTGGGCGGCGAGGACGTGCTGTTCCGCGAACTGTCGGGCGTGTCGGCCCACGTGGAGACGCAGGCGAACGGCCCGGCCTTCCGCGAGGCGGCGCTGTTCACCCATCGCGGACTTTCGGGCCCGGCGATCCTCCAGGCCTCGAGCTACTGGCGGCCGGGGGAGGACGTCGCGGTGAACTTCCTGCCCGATCGCGCGCCCGGCTGGCTGACCGAGGCCAAGCGCACGAACCCGCGCGTTACCCTGCGCGCTCTCGTCCGCGACGCCCTGCCCGAACGGCTCGCGGACACACTGGCCGAACGGCTGGCGCTGGAGCGCGAGATCGGCAACCAGCCAGACGCCGCCCTGCGCGCCGCCGAAGCGCGGCTGGCCCGGTGGACTTTCCGCCCCAACGGCAGCGAAGGTTTCGCCAAGGCGGAAGTTACCGTGGGCGGCATCGCGACGAGCGAGCTGTCGTCGAAAACGATGGAGGCGAAGGCCGTCCCCGGCCTCTACGCGATCGGCGAGGCGGTCGACGTCACCGGCTGGCTTGGCGGATACAATTTCCAGTGGGCCTGGGCGAGCGGGGTGGCGGCCGGCGACGCGCTCTGACCGGTACGATTGCCAAGCGTCCAACTTGTGTTAGTCTCCGCGCCTTGACCCGCACAACACGGGCGGCAGGAGAGATGCGCTTGCGGCAATTGCAGGGTATGGATGCGAGCTTCGTCGCGCTGGAGACGAAGAATTCGCCGATGCACATCGGTTCGATCCTTATCTACAACCCCGCGACCGCGCCGGGCGGCTTCGTCCGGTTCAAGGACATCCTCGCCTTCTTCGAAAGCCGGATGCAGCTGTCGCGCACGATCCGCCAGCGGCTGGTGCGGGTGCCGTTCGACCTCGACTACCCCTACTGGATCGAGGATCCGGATTTCGACCTCGAATACCACCTGCGCCACGTCGCACTGCCGCAGCCGGGCGACTGGCGCCAGCTGTGCATTCAGGCGGCGCGCATCTTCGCCCGCCCGCTCGACCTCACCCGTCCGCCGTGGGAGTTCACCGTGGTCGAGGGGCTCGACGGGATCGAGGGCATCCCCAAGGGGTGCTACGCGATGGTGACCAAGGTCCACCACGCCGCGATCGACGGCATGAGCGGCATCGACCTCATGGAAGCGATGCACACGCTCGACCCTGACGAGCCGCCGCCCGCCGCGCCCGACGACTGGAAGCCGGGCAAGGTGCCCAATCCCGCCGAACTCCTCGGCAAGAGCTATTTCAACGCCATCACCAACCCGATGAAGCAGCTGGAGGTGGCGGCCAAGGCGGCCCCGGGCCTTGCCAAGGCGATCAAGGGTCTGGCGGCAAAGGAGTTCAGCGTCGGACGCGAGATGATCGCGCCCAGGACCCGGTTCAACAAGGTCATCAGCCCGCACCGCGTGGTCGAGGGGCGCAGCGTGCCGCTGGCCGACATCAAGGCGATCCGCACGCTGGTGCAGGGGGCGAAGGTCAACGACGCCTTCCTCGCGATCATCGGAGGAGCGCTGCGCAAGTACCTTCAGAAGCATGGCGAACTGCCCGAGAAGTCGCTCACCGCGATGGCCCCGATCTCTGTCCGTTCGAAGGAAGAGAAAGGCGACATGGGCAACCAGGTGGCGGCGATGGTCGTGCAGCTGGGTTCGCACATCGAAGACCCGGTCGAACGGCTGACCTACGTCCAGTCGAAGACCACCAATTCCAAGACGATGACCGAGGCGATCGGCGCCCGCAACATGACCGAGGCGAGCAAGGTCAGCCCAGCCCTGTGGATGAGCCTCGGGGCGCAGCTCTACACCCGGCTCGGCCTCGCCAACCGGGGCATGGGCCCGGCGTTCAACACGGTCGTGACCAACGTACCCGGCCCGCCCGTACCGATCTATTCGGCCGGCGCGCGGCTCGAAAGCATGATGGGCCTCATCTGCCTGACCGACAGCATGGGCCTCGCCCACGTCGTCCAGTCCTACACCGACGAAGCGACGATCGCCTTTACCGCCTGCCGCGAACTGATGCCCGATCCGGAATTCTACGCGCAGTGCCTGGAGGACAGCTTTCACGAACTGCGCGACGCCGCGCGCGCGCCAACACCTGCGGATACGAAGCCTGCACCTAAGAAAAGAGCCGCGCCGAAAAAGCCGGCCGCCGAAAAGAGCCGCGCCAAGGGCACGAAGCGCGCCGCGAACCGTTCGTCCTCGCAACCGAAATCCCGCAGGAGCGCATCTTGACCGCAGTCACCACCACCAATCCCGGCTACCGCGCCCACCCGCCCAGCCGCCTGCTATCGCTTACGGAACCCAGCCGGGCGATGGGCGAACTGGCCGCGTTCCTGGCGCTGCGTCCGCTCCTGTCCTTCCTCCCGCGCGGCGATGGACACGGGGTGCTCGTTCTGCCCGGCTTCATGGCGACCGACGGCAGCACCGGGCCGATGCGCCGCCTGCTCGGCCAGCTCGGCTACGACGCCGTCGGCTGGAAGCTGGGCCGCAACGTGAAGGTCGACAACGTCCGCGTTGCCGCCATGATGAATTGCGTCGACGAGCTGTATCGGCGCACCGGCGGCAAGATCAGCATCGTCGGCTGGAGCTTGGGCGGCGTGTTCGCGCGGGAACTGGCGAAGCAAGCGCCGGACAAGGTGCGCCAGGTCATCACGCTCGGCAGCCCGATCAGCGACGACCGCGACCATTCGAACGCCCGCCGCCTGTTCGAGATGCTGAACGGACGCGAACCCGAACCGATGCGCGCGGGCCAGTTCCGCAAGCTGGCCGAAGCGCCGCCGGTCCCCACGACCTCGATCCTTACCAAGGGCGACGGCGTGGTCCATTGGCGCGGCTCGGTCCAGCGCGAGGACGCCAATCCGCAGACCGAGAACATCGAGGTCTATGCCAGCCACATCGGGCTGGGGGTGAACCCCGCCGTCATGCTGGCGATCGCCGACCGGCTGGCCCAGCCCAAAGGCGAATGGTCTCCGTTCGAGGCGAAGGGCTGCGCGGGTTTCGCCTTCCCGCGCTCGCGCCTCCACTAGGAAACCCGCGCGGCTAGAATACCTTGCGGAACTCGACCTCGACGAAGCGGCCGGTCGGGTCGATCAGTCCGGGCTGGTAACGCAGGGGCACGATCCCGTTCTGGTCGGTTACGCGCTGGCGCGTGTCGAACAGGTTGTTGACCCGCAAGGACACCCGCGCGCCCTTCCAGAACCCCGGATCGTTGTCGTTGCCGGTCAGCCACTTCTGCTGGTCGAGCGCCACGAACAGCCGCAGGTTGAAAGTGGCGAGGTCGCCGAAGCGCAGGTCGCTCGATCCCGGCAGGCCGCTGCCGAATACCCGCGTCCCGCTGGCGTAGTTGCCCGACAGCCGGGCGCCGATGCCGTCCTTGAACAGGCCGCCTTCCAGCTCGACCTGGTGGCGCGAGATGCCGCCGCCGTTGCCGGTGGCATCGCCGTTCAGAAGGTCGAGCACCGGACCCCCCGGCGCGATGGTGACGCGGTTCTGGAGATTGACAGTGTGGTAGAGCGACAGGCTCCACCGCCCCTGTCCGTCGCCGCCGCCGCCGGGGCCGAAGCGCATCGCGCCACCCCCGCCGCCGCCCTCACCGCCGCCGCCGCGACGACCGCCGCCTTCGCTGCCCTGACCTTGCTGGCCGGCTGCCGGCGCGGGAAGCGCGCAGATGCGGGCCTTGAATTCCTTGAGGCGCGCGGGGTCGACCGTGCCGTCGGGGCTCTTGAGGCGGTCGAGGACCTCCTGCGGGATACCCTCGGTGCCCGGCACCGTATCGGGGTTGACGCAGTCGAGCGCGGTGCGCAGGGCGGCGAAACGCTGCGGGTCGAAGCGGCGTGTACCGCCTTCCCCGCCCGGGGCGCCGGGAGCGCCGTCCGCCGCGCAGAAACGCGTCTTCAGCGCGGCGACCTTTGCCGGATCGACGTTGCCGTTCTCGTCCTTCAGCCGCTCGAGCATGCCCTCGGGCACCCCGGTCAGGTCCGGCGCCTGTCCCTCGGGCGTGGCGCAGAACTTCGTGCGCATTTCGGCGAAGCGCGCCGGATCGAACGTCATCGTGGTCGTCGTGCCGCCTGCCCCGGGCGCCGTAGTCGGCGGCGCTGCGGGAGCGGCAGCCGCCTGCGCTGGTCGGCCACCGCCGCCGCCGCCACTGCCGCCGCCGCGTTCGGCCTGCGGCTTCGGCTTGCCAACCTTGCCAAACAGGTTGAAGCCATAGCGCAGCCGCGAACTGGCGGTGGACGCGAACGTCACCGGCCGCGCGTCGATCGCCAGCAGCGTGCCGTCGGCCGCGCGCGTGACCCGTCCGGGGAATGCCGCTTCGACGTCGGTCGTCAGCAGCGGGAAGTTCGAGGTCACGTTGCTCGACCGGTTGCGATAATATTCGACGAGGACGTTGGCACGCTCGAACAGGTCGAGATCGTAACTCGCCGACAGCTTCAGATCGCGCTGCTTTTCGGCCAGCAGGTCGGGATTGCCGCCGCTGGTCGTGGTGATCAGCACTGTCTGCCCGGTGCGGAAATCGTACGTGGGCACGTTGAAGTTCACGATCCGCGCCGCGCCGAGCTGGGTCAGGCTGGGCGCCGCGTCGTTCGCGACATACGTCGCCTGCAAGCCCAGCCGCTCGGTCGGCTTCCACACGAGCCCGGTGGTGTAGTTGTACAGCGTGCCGAAGTCCGACAGGTGCTCCACCCCGCCCGCCAAGTTCAGCGACAGGTCGCCGATCGCCGCACCGAAATCCTCGCGCCGGCTGGTGATCGGCACGCCCAGCGTGACGCCCGCGGTTGCGCGGCGGCGGTCGAGCGAGACGTCGGGCGCCATGCTGCGGGTGTCGCTGCTGTCGATGCCGTTGAGCTTGTAGCCGGCGCTCAGCGTCAGGCTCGTCTGGCCGCCGGGCAGGAGCAACGGCTGGCCATTGAGGGTGGCGAGCGTGTCGACCGTGTAGGTTTTGGTCGTCGCCTCGTCCCGGCCGGCGGGCGAAAGGGCAGGCAGCGGCCCGGTGATCGGCAGCGTTCCCGCCGCCGCCGCGCCGACCAGCGGCGCCGTATCGGCCCGCCGGTCGAGACGACTTCGGCTGATCCCCCGCGCCGCGTCGAGCGTCGCGGTGAGCTGCCAGTCGCCGAGCGGCTTGTTGAGCACGCTGCCGAACGAGTAGGTATCGCTGACCGTCCGGCGCTCGATGGGATCGGTGCCCAGCGTCCGCAGCGCGCTCGCACCCGTGGGATCGGTCAGGCGCACCGTTTCGAGCCCCGACAGCGACCGCGTCACGTCGTGCAGGATCTGTCCGTTGAGGGTGTAGGAACCGGCCGACGCGTCGGCGCCGAGCGTGGCCGAGCGGGTGATGTTCGCCTCCAGCGCCGAATTGCGCGACACGAGCGAGCGATAGGCCGCGGGGTCCGCATCGCCCGGAACCGTCGGCACGCTGCCGGGCGTCTGGACGATGCCCCGCTCCGCCTCTGTCAGCGGTGTCGAGTTCTTGTATTCGACACTGGCGTTGAGGCGCTTCGTGCCCGCGATCGTTACGAGCGAACCTTCGATCTGGCCGACACCGTACCCGCCCGCCGTGGGCATGCCGTACTCGGCCTCGATCTCGCGGCTGGCGAAGTTGTCCTTGAGGATGAAATTGATGACGCGCTGTTCGGCGGGGTAGCCGAACTTCAGCGCCACTTCCTCGGGTAGTACCTCGACCTTCTTGATCGCTTCGGGTGGGAGCCGGCCCAGTTCGCGGAAGCTCGAGATGCGCTGGCCGTTGAGGAGGAACACCGGCCGGCCCCCGCGCCCGCGGCCCGACCCGACCTGCGGCGACAGCTGCGCGACGAGATCGGCGATGGAGCTGGCTCCGTAGGCCGCGACGTCCTCCTCGTTCAGCTCGACGATCGGCGGGCTGTCGGTCTGCACTTGCCCTGCCACCCGGCGGGCGATGACGACAATCTCGTCCAGCGTCGGGGTCGTCGCCGGATCGGCGGATTCGCCCTCGGTCGCCTGCGCGGTTTCGGGGCCATCGACGGGCTCGCCGGGAATTTCCTGCGCCATCACCGGGGTGCCGGCAAGCGACAGGGCGATCAGCGAAACCTGGGTCGGTCGAATGCGCACGAGGGGAATTCCTTGAATGAAATCAGTTCAGCCTCCCCTTGCCGGGGCTTTGTCGGCTCGGGCCGCGCAAGACAACAGGTATGCGCGTATCGGTTTGTCGCAAGCCCGGACCGGCCTTGTGCGACGGCAACGCTTTCCTTTTTCGGTTCGGGCGTTTAAGGGCGCGGCCAATTCGACCAACCTGTGCAAAGGAACCGACGAGCTACATGGCCAAGGAAGAACTCCTCGAAATGCGCGGACGAGTGGTGGAGCTGCTGCCGAACGCGATGTTCCGGGTAGAGCTCGAGAACGGCCACGAGATCCTCGGACACACCGCCGGAAAGATGCGCAAGAACCGCATCCGCGTGCTCACAGGCGACGAAGTGCTCGTCGAGCTGACGCCTTACGACCTCACCAAGGGGCGCATCACCTACCGCTTCATGCCGGGACGCGGCGGCCCGGGGCCGCAGTAACCGCCAGCGGGCACGTCATGCCCGATCTCGTTCTCGCATCCGCCAGCCCGCGCCGCCGCGATCTCCTCGCGCGGCTCGGGATCGAGCCGGTGCGCGTCGCCCCCGCCGACATCGACGAAACGCCGCTGAAGGCGGAACTGCCGCGCGTCTATGCCCAGCGCATGGCGCGCGAGAAGGCCGAGGCGGCGGCGGAGCCCGACGCTTTCGTGCTGGCGGGCGATACCGTGGTCGCCGCCGGTCGCCGCATCCTGCCCAAGGCCGAGGACGAGGCGACCGCGCGCGCCTGCCTCGATCTCCTGTCCGGCCGCCGCCACCGGGTGCTGAGCGCCATCGCGCTGCGCCATCCCGACGGTACGATCCGCGAGCGGCTGAGCGAGACGCAGGTCCGCTTCAAGCGATTGTCGGATGAGGAAATCGCCGCATACCTCGCCAGCGGCGAATGGCAGGGCAAGGCCGGGGGATACGCCATCCAGGGCAGCGCCGAAGGACTGATCGCGTGGATCGCGGGCAGCCATTCGGGCGTGGTCGGCCTGCCGCTGTTCGAAACCCGCGCTCTGCTGAAGGCGGCGGGTTTCGCGATTGCCTGAGCGACCGGGGATGGGCTGGCTCGTCGAGCGCGGCATCGGCGAGGACCGTGCCCTGCTGGTCGAGAACGAGCATGCCGTCGCGGCGAAGATCCGCTGGCCGGGGGAGCTCGTTGCGGGTCAGGCACTGACGGCCAGACTGGTATCTCGCCGCGCAGGGTCCGCACGTGGGACGGCGCGAACCGAGGACGGCGAGGACCTGCTCGTCGACCGCCTGCCGCGTAATGCGAGCGAAGGCGCGCGAATCGATATCGTCGTCACCCGCGCTGCGCTGGCCGAGCGTGGCCGCTTCAAGCGCGCGCAGGCCCGTGTCGGCGCGGTGCCGCCAGCCGACGACCCATTCGCCGCCGGCACCATCGTCCGCCGCTTTCCGCCGGGCATGTGGCAAGACGTCTGGTACGCGGCATGGGACGGCAAGATTGCGTTTCCCGGCGGGTCGCTGTTGCTCGACGCGACCCCCGGCATGACCGTGATCGACATCGACGGGGATCTGCCGCCGCACGACCTTGCGCTGGCAGCCGTTCCCGCGATCGCCGGCGCGTTGCGGCGTCTCGACCTCGGCGGGTCGATCGCGATCGATTTTCCCACCCTGCCCTCCAGGGCAGACCGGCAGGCGATCGATTCGGCGCTCGCCGATGCGCTGGCCGACTGGCCGCACGAGCGCACCGCGATGAACGGCTTCGGCCTGGTCCAGCTCGTCGCCCGGCTCGAAGGGCCTTCGCTTCTCCAGCGGATCGCACGCAACCGGGCCGCGGCCGCCGCACGCTTCCTGCTGCGCGAGGCCGAAGCGGTGGAAGGTGCCGGCGCAATCGAATTCGCCGCGCATCCGTCAGTGATCGGCGCCCTGCGGCCCGAATGGCTGGCGGAGCTCGAGCGCCGTGCGGGCCGGCCTGTTCGCACCCGTGTCGATCCGGCGCTTGCGCTCGCCGCCGGCCATGCCCAGATCGTGCCGCGATGACCCGTCTCGCATCCGGCCAGCGCCCCTGCCCCATCTGCGGAAAACCCCGCAATCCGGAACACGCGCCGTTCTGCTCGGAAGGGTGCAAAGACCGCGACCTCGCGCGCTGGTTCAACGATGCCTACGCGGTGCCCGGCGAACCCGTCGACCCCGATAGCCTCGGCCCCGAATTGCGCGGCGACGACGAACCGTCCGATTGACCCCTTGCCAATCGCGCGGCGCGCCGCCATAGCGCCGCCTCGCCAACCGCCCGGCTGCGTTGCACGCCCGGCGAGCAGTGCCTGCCTCGGTAGCTCAGTTGGTAGAGCATGCGACTGAAAATCGCAGTGTCGGTGGTTCGAATCCGCCCCGAGGCACCACTCCCCTCCCCGGTCCGCGTCCCCGCCCTGCTTTGACAGCACGAAGCGCGGCGCTATGGCGCGCACCATGCACGAGACCGGCCAGGCCGTAGGGGCGTTCGACATCGCCGCCATTCTGGTCGTCGCCGCGGCGGTGCTCGGTTATCTGAACCACCACTTCATACGGCTGCCACACGTGATCGGCCTGACCGTGATGGGCGCGCTCGCCAGCCTCGCGCTGATGGTCGCGCACGCTCTGTTTCCGCTCTTCACGCTAGACGAATGGGTCGCGCGGCTCCTGGAACAGATGAATTTCACCGAGACATTGCTCAACGGGATGCTCAGCTTCCTGCTGTTCGCGGGCGCGCTCCACGTCGATCTCGACCGGTTGCGCCGCGACTGGGTGCCCGTCCTCCTGTTGTCGACCGTGGGCGTGCTGATCTCGACCGCGCTGGTCGGCGGGGCGATGTGGCTGCTCGGCAACCTGCTCGCGTTGCCGATCGCGCCCATCTGGTACTTCGTGTTCGGGGCGCTGATCAGCCCGACCGATCCGGTCTCGGTCCTGGGCGTCCTCAAGGAAGAGAACGTCCCCAAGCAGCTCCAGTCCGCGGTGGCGGGCGAGAGCCTGTTCAACGACGGTGTGGGCATCGTGGTGTTCACGATCCTGCTGGGCGCGGCGGTGACGGGGGCGGAATTCAGCCTCGCCGAAGGGGCGCGCCTGTTCGCGTTCGAGGCGGGCGGCGGGGTCGTGCTGGGGCTCGTCATCGGCTGGCTCGGCTATCGCGGGCTCAAGAGCATGGACGACTACTCGCTGGAGGTGCTGATCACGCTGGCGGTCGTCATGGGCGGCTACGCTCTGGCGAGCTACGTCCACATCTCCGGCCCGCTGGCGATGGCAGTCGCGGGGCTCATCATCGGCAACTATGGTTTCGCCCGCGCGATGAGCGATACGACACGCGACTACGTCAACAAGTTCTGGGAGCTTGTCGACGAGCTGCTCAATTCGGTGCTGTTCCTGCTGATCGGGCTGGAGATGATCGCGCTGACGCCCGGGCGCGGGCATCTGATCGTCGGCCTGCTGGCGATCCCCATCGCCCTGGCGGCGCGCGGCATTTCGGTGGGCGGCATGGTCAACACGGTGCCCGGCGTGAAGCTCGACGCGCCGGGCGCGATCCGCGTGCTGTGGTGGGGCGGCCTGCGCGGCGGCATCTCGATCGCGCTCGCGCTCGCGCTGCCGGAAGGGCCGGCACGCAGCCTGCTGCTCGCCGCGACATTCGCGGTGGTGCTGTTCAGCGTGCTCGTCCAGCGCGCGACGCTGGGCAAGATGATCGAGCGGCTGCAGGCGCGGCGGATGCCCTCGGTCGAACCCGAGGTCCCACCCGAAAGGCTCGGCGTCGAAAACGACTACTGACGCCGCGTCAGCGGTTCTGCCGCCCCTCCACCAGCGCACCCACGACCGAGGGGTCCGCCAGCGTCGAAGTATCCCCCAGGCTGCCGAAGTCGTTCTCCGCGATCTTGCGCAGGATGCGGCGCATGATCTTGCCGCTGCGGGTCTTGGGCAGCGCCGGGGTAAAGTGCAGGTGATCGGGCGTGGCGATGGGGCCGATCTCCTTGCGGACCCACTGGCGCAGCTCCGCGGCGAGATCGTCCGACGGGTCCTCACCCGCATTCAGCGTGATGTAGCAGTAGATCCCCTGCCCCTTGATGTCGTGCGGATAGCCGACGACCGCCGCTTCGCTGACCTTGGGATGCAGCACCAGCGCACTCTCGACCTCGGCGGTGCCCATCCGGTGGCCGGACACGTTGATGACGTCGTCGACCCGGCCGGTGATCCAGTAGTATCCGTCCGCATCGCGCCGACAGCCGTCGCCGGTGAAATACTTGCCGGGATAGGTGCTGAAGTAGGTCTGCACGAAACGGTCGTGATCGCCGTAGACGGTGCGCGCCTGGCCCGGCCAGCTGCGGGTGATGCACAGGTTCCCCTCCGCGGCCCCCTCCAACACCGTGCCGTCGCCGTCGACGAGATGGGGGCAGACGCCGAAGAAGGGTTTTCCGGCGCTGCCCGGCTTCATGTCGTGCGCGCCGGGCAGCGTGGTAATCATCACGCCGCCGGTCTCGGTCTGCCACCATGTGTCGACGAGTGGGATCGCCCCCTTGCCGACGGTGTCGTGGTACCAGCGCCAGGCCTCCGGGTTGATCGGCTCGCCCACGCTGCCAATGAGGCGGAGCGAGGACAGGTCGTGCTTCGTCGCGTGGGCCGTGCCCTCGCGCATCAGCGCTCGGATGGCGGTGGGGGCCGTGTAGAACAGGTTGACCTTGTGCTTCTCGACCACTGCCCAGAAGCGGTCGTGGTCGGGAAAGTTCGGCACCCCTTCGAACATCAGCGCCGTCGCGCCGTTTTGCAGCGGGCCATACACGATGTAGCTGTGCCCGGTGACCCAGCCGATGTCGGCGGTGCACCACCAGACCTCGCCCGCGCGATAATCGAACACATAGCGGAACGTCGTCTCGGTCCAGACGGCATAGCCTCCCGTGGTGTGGAGCACGCCCTTGGGCTTGCCCGTCGATCCGCTGGTGTAAAGGATGAACAACGGGTCTTCCGCCGCCATCGGCTCGCACGGGCAGTCCGCATCGAGACCGTCCGAAAGCTCGTGGTACCAGTGGTCGCGGCCTTCGGTCATGGCGACCTTGCCGCCGGTGTGGCGGATCACCAGCACGGCCTTGGCCGATACCTTTTTCAGTGCCGCATCGACGTTGGCCTTGAGCGGGACGGTCTTCGACCCGCGCAGCCCTTCGTCCGCGGTGACGATCCAGTCGCTCGCGCAGTCTTCCACCCGGCCGGCGATGGCATCGGGGCTGAACCCGCCGAAGATGACCGAATGGATCGCCCCGATGCGCGCGCAGGCGAGCATCGCGAAAGCGCCTTCGGGTATCATCGGCATATAGATCGTAACCCGGTCGCCCTTCGCCACGCCCATTTTTTTCAACGTATTCGCCATCCGCACGACCTCGCGGCGGAGTTCGGCGTAGGTGATCCGGCGCACTTCACCGCCGGGATCGTCGGGTTCGAAGATCAGCGCGACCCGGTCGCCGTTTCCGGCGTCGACGTGCCGATCGACCGCGTTGTGGCAGATGTTGAGCGTGCCGCCTTCGAACCACGCGATGTCGACCGGATCGAAGCTCCATCCCGCGATCGTTTTCGGTTCCTCGAACCAGTCGAGCCGCGCGGCCTGTTCGCGCCAGAAGCCGTCGGGATCGTCGATGCTGCGGGCGTACATCGCATCGTACTGCGCCGCGTCGCACCCGGTGCCATCGGCCGCCCCGGCGGGCCTTGGAACCCATTCGGTGTCGTGCGCGGTGTTCGTCATTCTCGATCCTCTCGTTTCGTGCGGCAGCCTAAAGCCAAAGGCGGCGCGCCGAAAGGGCCGCGTGGCGATGGACGATTGCAAACCGGACGTGCTTCCCGCACACGGTTGCGAAAGGCAATCGAACCGGGGAGGACGCGCGGTGGCAGACTTCGAAACGATCAGGGTGGAGACGACCGACGCGGGGGTGTTGGCGATCACGCTCAACCGGCCCGAACGGCTCAACGCCTGCCCGCCGCAGATGGCTGACGACATTTTCGCCGCTTTGCGCGACCGGGGTGATGCCCGCGCGATCCTGCTTCGCGGCGAAGGGCGCGCGTTCTGTTCGGGGGCCGACCTCGCCGCCAACAGCCAGTCTTCGGTCAAGGGCGGAGACCGCGCGCACGGTTCGCTCACCCGCCACTACAACCCGATGATTATGGCGCTCTCCAGCGTGCCGGTGCCGGTGGTCAGCGCGGTGCGCGGCCCCGCTGCCGGCGTCGGCTGCTCGATCGCGCTGGCAGCCGATTTCGTCATCGCGGCGAAATCGGGCTATTTCCTCCAGGCTTTCGTCAACATCGGCCTCGTGCCGGATGGCGGATCGAGCTGGATGCTCCCCCGCCTCGTCGGGACCGCGCAGGCGACGCGGATGATGATGCTCGGCGAAAAGATCGGCGGCGAGGAAGCCGAGCGGATCGGCCTCATCTATCGCTGCGTCGAGGACGACGCGCTGGATGCGGAGGCCGAGGCGCTCGCCGCGCGCCTTGCGGGCGGGCCGACGGTGTCGCTGGGCCTGATGAAGAAGACCCTGCGCGACGGCTTGCAGGCCGACCTCGCGACGACGCTGGCGGCCGAGGCGGAGGCCCAGCGCCTGGCCGGCGGCACGGCCGACGCGGCCGAAGGGGCGATGGCGTTCCTCGGCAAGCGGAAGGCCCAGTTCCAGGGCAAGTGAACGGGGCGGCCTAGCCGCCGTCCTTCCACGCGCGGAACGACGGGTAGGCCGGCTGGTCGATCTCCAGCTTGGCGATCGTGAGGGCGATAAGTTCGCCCACGAGGTCCGCGCCGTCCTCGCCCGCGCGGATCGCGGCGCACATGCGCGCGGCCTCCTCCGCCGACACCGGCGGTCCGTTTTCCAGTTCGCGCTGGGCGATGCCGAGCGCGTTGGCGGCGACTTTCTGCGGGAAGCCGGGGGCGAGGCCCTCGTCCAGCGCGCGGCGGACTTCGGCGATCAGCATCGCCGGTGGGGGACTATCGGCCATTCCAGCCTCCGTGATCGGGAGCGAGCATCCGCAAGAGGTCGAATTCGGTTTCCGATGCGCGCCGTGCGATGACGGCTGCCTCGACCGTGCGCGGGCCCTCGACGAACGCCTTCGCGACGCCGAGGCACATGACGCCCCAGTTCATCGTCTGGAACACCTCCCACGCATGAAGCTCGGCCCGGTCGACGGGCGCGCCGCCTGCACCTACGTAACCGGTGATGAGATCCTCGCGCGTGCCGAAACCGCCCACGGGCAATTCGGGTCGCTGGAAGCGCCAGCTCGGCACGCAGAGCCACGCGAGATCGTACGCCGGCGGGCCGACGTGGGCGAGTTCCCAGTCGAGCAAAGCGCGAATGCCCTCGGGCCCCACCATCAGGTTGCCGTTGCGGAAATCGCCATGCAGCAGGACGCGGCGGTGTTCGTCCGGCAGGTTGTCCGCCAGCCAGCGCAGCGCGTATTCGAAGACGGGGCGGTCCTGGCCACTATCGCGATAGCGGACCTCCAACGCGGCGAGTTCCTCGCGCGCGCCCTGGGATCTGAGGTTGAGCCCGTCCGGTACGGTGGCCGCATGGAGCCGTGCGAGGATTTCGCCGCAGCGGTGGGCCATCCCCGCGCGCGCATCGGCGAGCTCGGGCAGCTTCAGCACCCTGACGCCCACGGTCTCGCCCGCCAGCCGTTCCATTGCGTAGCCGTCGCCGGCGGGCGACCCGGCGGGCAGTTCGAAGGCAATCGCGGGCACCGGCACGCCCGCTTCCCCCGCCAGCCGCGCCAGCGCCGCCTCGCGCGCCACGCTGCCCAGACCCTGGCTCGAGAAACGGCGCCCTGGCGGCTGCCTGCGCAGGACGAGTTCCATGCGCCCGCCGCCGTCCAGCATCAGGTCGAACGACCACATGTCCTTGCTGGCCCCGCCGCCGAGGCGCTTCAGACCATCCACCGCGTCAGCCGGGACGCCCGCGGTTCGCGCCGCGTCGAGGATTGCGACCGCCAGCGCATCGACATTCTCGACCGGGCTCGCTTCGCTCACTCGCGCTTTCCCTCTCCTGCCGCCCGATTCGAGCCTTTGCGGTCCCGGTGTAGCACAGCTGACAGGCCGTTTCGGGCTTGCAACGCACCCGGAATTTTGGGACCCTCGGCGCAGGGGACGCCAACAAGAACCGCATGCTTCGTCACGGGTCGCACGGGGGGGGTCGCATATGTCTGTCCTGCTACGCGTTTTCGCGGGCATGTGGCTGTTGCTGCTGGCGAGCACGCCGGCGCTTTCCGCCGCGCCGCCCGCGGTCGTGCTGACCCCCGGCTTGTCCGCCCCCGACCTGCGCCCCGCGATCCGCTATCGCCTCGTCGCGGCCGGCGAACAGGCAGGCATTCCATCACTCGAAGGCCTGCGTGCGGTCGAATATCGGTCCACCCAGTTCGGGCGGTCGGGCGAAGAGGTCGTCGGCACCTTCCGCCTCGCCAACGCCAGCGACGAGCCGGGCAGCTGGATCCTCACCACCGGCCGCGGGTTGGTGAACGACTTCTCGCTCTATCGCTCGATCGACGGCGGACCGCTGGAACGGATCTTCACCAATCGCGACAGCGAAGCTCTCGGCAGGTCGCTGGCGGATTACCAGGCGATTGCCGTGCCGGTCGATCTCGGCCCCGGCCAGAGCGCGACCTATGTCTTCCGCCTGCGCGACAACATATCGCTGTGGATGCCCTTCGCGGTGCGGGAGACCGGCGCGTTCCAGCGCGAGCGGCGGCTGAATGTCGCGCTGGTGGCCGGCATCGTGGGCGGCAGCGTGATGCTGATCCTGATCAACGCGCTGGTCTTCGCCGGAACCGGACGGCGCGAGTTCCTGTGGCTTTCTGCGGCCGAGCTCGCCTTCGCCTTCAACACGCTCTACGCCGAAGGGTACACCACGATCCTGTGGCTCTACCGCTGGCCGTTGTTCGCCGAACTGTTCGGCGAATATACGCGCAGCGCGTTCGGCCTGCTGATGGTGCAGTTCGGCCGTTCATTCCTGCGCACCCGCACGACGCACCCCCGGCTGGACATCCTCCTGCGCGGCCTGATCGGGCTGGGCTTCGCGGTCATGGTGGCTGCCACCCTCCACATCGCGGCAGGCGTCTTCCCCCTGATGGCGGTGCACCAGTTCGGCTGGCTCTATCTCCTCGCCACGTCGTTCGCGATGCTGTGGCTCGGCATCCTGGGGCTGCGCCGCGGCCCCATATTCATCCCGCTGTTCGCAGCATGGACAAGCATGGCGATTTACATCGGCTACATGACGCTGGCGATCTCCGGCGCGTTCCCGGGCCTGCCGGTGCGCTGGCATTGGGTGGGGCCGGTGGGCCTGTTCGAGTGCGTCATGGCCTCGATCACCCTCGTCCTCCACCTGCGCGCGCTGCAGACCGAGCGGCTGCAGGCCGAACGCCGGGCAAGCGCCGCGCTGCTCGAAAAACTCGCCCTGTCGGAAGAGGCCGCGCGCCTCGCCGACGACCGCGCGCGGGCGCTGCTCGACGTGCGTGCCCGCGACCGGACGATCGAGGCGACCGCGCACGACACCCGGCATGTCCTCCATGCGCTCAACAGCGCAGTGCATTTCGGACGCGGCGCGCGCAATGCCGGCACGGCCGACCTCCTCGCTCTGCTGGAGGCATCGGCCCGGCACCTCGAAGACATCCTCGCCTCCAGCGTGTCGAGCGGCGGGGCCGAGCGGCGCTTCCTCGCACTCGCGGTGTGCGATCCGGCGCGTACCGTACGCGGGCTCGGCGAGATCTACGCCCCCATTGCCGAGCGGGCGGAACTCGCGCTCGAGGTGCGCGCCGCCGCGCCCGCCGCCGCGCTGATCGACGAGGCGCTGTTCGGCCGGGTCGTCTCCAACCTCGTCAACAATGCGCTCAAGTTCACGCCTGCGGGCCGGGTCGAGGTCGATTGCGACTGCGACGAGGGACTGCTGCGCATTCGCGTGCGCGATACCGGCACCGGAATGGCGGCGGACCAGCTCTGCTGGCTCAACGATAACGCCGGCCACTCCGGGGATGCGGACCCCGGCATCGGGCTCGGCACCGGCTGGCGCGCCATTCGCGAGATCGTGTCGCTGATGCACGGGACCTATTTCATCGAGAGCGGCCCGACCGGCACCGAAGTGACGGTGCTGTTTCCCAACCCCGTGGCGGATGGCACGACCCCCGCGGCGATCACGGACCTCGCCGCGTTGGCCCCCGATGTCGCGTTCGTCGATTTCGAGCGACGCGCCGATCCGGTCACGGGCCTTCGCGCAATAGTGATGGTGGCGGACGACGCGCGCGCGCAGACGCGGATCGCCAGCGCGGCCTTGTCGGAAGTGCTGCTGGTGCGGCCGTTATGCCGCGAGATGCTCGATCACCCCTATGTGAGGGGTGCGGCAAAGATACCGGCGGCGCGCGCCTTGTCGACGAGCTGACGGCTGCTCCCTGCACCCAGCTTGCGGCGTATTTCCGCGAGGTGAAACGAGACCGTGGGCGGGCTGATCGACAGGCGGTAGCCGATCTCCTTGTTGCTGCATCCTCCTGCCAGCAGTTCGAGGATGGCCTGCTGCCGCTCGGACAGCGTCACCGTGGGGGTGTCCGCCTTCGCGATGAGATCGGCGGCGCAGCGCGAGAAGTAGCGTTCGCCGTCTGCCACGGCCCGGAGCGCGGCATGCAGTTCCTCGGTCGGATCGCCCTTGCACACGATGGCCGCGGCACCGAGTTCGCTGGCACGGGCGAGCGCCTCGGGCCGGGTGACGCCGGTGACCACGATCACCGGCACCGATCCGTGCAATGCAAACTCGCCCAGCGCCGCCAGCCCGTCGATCTCGGGCAGCTCGAGGTCGAGCAGGACGATGGCATCGGGGGTCGCGATCGCCCGGTCGATGCCGTCGCGCGCCGAGGTGAAGCACGCCTCCAGCCTGAATGCATCGCTGTCCGCGAGCAGCAGGCGGATGCCCGAATGGGCAAGCTCGTGATCGTCGATGACGATGATCGGCCGCATGGCGCGCGCACCCTCCCCCGGATTGCCGGTAAGCGACGGTATGGCGGCGGACATCATCCCGCCACCCCAAACTTCTTCGCTGCGAAAGGTTGCGCGGCCGTTAACCAATGCTCTCCCACCGGTGTTAACCGAGCACCTCTAACGCGGTTTCCTGACGGTATCAGGAGATGCATGCCATGTCGGTTAGAGTATCGAAAATCGCGGTCGCAGCAATTGCGCTGGGCGCCACGGTGCCGGCGATCGGAGTGAATCCCGGCGTCGGCGTGGGCCATGCGGCCGCGACCATCGGGATCACCGGTTTCGTGCCGGTCGTATGCACGGCACGCGTTGCCGAAAGCACGCTGCCCGTCGCCGCCGGCACGGCCCAGCTCGGCAAACTGCGCGAGTTCTGCAACAGCCCGGGCGGGTACCGGGTGGTGGCGGACTATTCCCCGTCGCTCGTTCATGCCAGGTTGCTGGTCGACGGCAAGCCGATCCCGTTGGCAAAGGACGGCAGCGTTACGGTCAGCCGGTCGAACGGTCCCGCAATCGACAGCCGTCTGCTGGCGCTCGAATTGCCGAAGAACGCGACGGGCGGCTCGATCAGCTTCCGGATGGAACCGCTCTGACCGCAATGCCTGGCGGCGCCTAGAACGCGCCGCTCATGGCGTTGCAATCGGTCGCGTTGGCCGTTCCGGTCGCGCGGGGGGTTATCGTGACCGACAGGGTGTCGCGGTAGTTGGGCGAAACGACCTTCCCAGCCCCCCCCTCTTCCAGTTGCGCCTGCACATAGAGGCGATCCTCCTGCGCCTGGCCTACGCCTGCGCGCGGGCAGACCATGGTGATGGGGGTGGCCAGCGCATTGCTGCGTTCGGTCCCGAGGAACTTCACCCGGTACTTGACCTCGGCAGCCGTCGACGAAGCGGGGGCACCGCCGGGCGTCAGCTTGTACGCATTATCCGAAGTCATCGTGATCTCGTACGGACCCGAACTCTGGACGCGGATATAGTTCGAGTTGGGCGTCCGCTTCGGCGTAGTGCTGAGCGAGGACGTCGCGATGTTTCCGATCTCCCCGAAATCGAGCGGTGACCCGGCGTAGCCCGCCTGCATCGCGCTGAGCACGGTGATGGGGAAGACGACCGCATTCGGAATACTTCCCTCTTGCTGTACACCCTTCCCGCCGCCGGTGGTCGAACAGGCGAAAATGGCATCGAAGGGCAGTGTCGCAGAGGCATTCAGGTCGAGGTTGGCAGGAAGCGTAACCTGGAAATTGACCGTTGCGTAGTTCGACGCGTCGTTGTTTCCGGTGAAGGCAATCCGCAAAAACTTGTTGCCCGACGTGGGAAGGAGACTGGTCGGCGCGACGATGGGGGGCGTTTCGTTGAAATCGTAGAATATGTCGAGGTTGAGGCCCGTGACGTTCCCCTCGACGGCGACCGAGGTCGGGACGATCTGTGTCCCGTCCGCCCCGGTGCTGTTGCTCTTCAGGTAGAAGTTGACGATGTCGGTCTTCTCCCCGCCCGTGCCGTTGACGCGTTGCAGGCGCAAAGTCACGTTCGTCGTCGGCAGACCGGTCGGACTGAACGGATCGTAGACCGCCGCGCCTGCGGTTGCGGACCCAGTGATGCCGCATGTGGCCGCATGGCCGGGCGAGGCGATCGCCGCCCCGGTCAGGCCGGCGATCATCGCCAGCCGCTTCAGGATGGATGACGCGCGCGTCATTTCAGTTCCTCTCCGGATTGATATCGCCCAGCTTCACGACGCCGCTGGCGTCGGCCGGGATGTCGATCACGTAAATCGACTTGTTCTGGTCGAGCATCTCGATCCGCCACTTGCCGGGCGCAAGGCCGGCGGCACCGAAGCGGCCCTGGCGGTTGGTGAAGACGGTGACCGCCGCACGCTCGGGATGATCGAGCTGCGTGGCGGTGCCCGAAACGAGCGAGACCGGCTGGCCATCGACGTCCAGCATCGTGCCGAGCGCGGTCACGTTGTAATCCGATCCCACCGTCAGCAGGTATCCGCTGCGATACGACGGGAACAGGCGGTAGGTACCCTGTCCGATGTCCACCCCGGCGGGCGCGCCTTCCACTTCGACCGGCACCGTGCGCTCGGAATAGGACGACAGGCTGGGCATCGTCGCCGCGCCCAAGCGCCCGCTTTCGGCGGTATAGCCGAAAGTCGTCGGGTCGACGATGACGCTCGCGTTCTTCAGGCTGGCGTGCGGGCGGACGATCGCGAAGCTGTCGTAGATCGGGCGGCCGACCGAGACAGCCCCGCCGCCGACCGCGAGCGAGGTGCCGAGCCGGAAGTTGCTGCGCTGCCCGATGCTGCGGCCGAAGTTGCGGCTGAACGTGCCGTAATGGCTGAAGCCCAGTTCGGCGCGGTTGGCGAAGTAGTTCGCGTTGACGCTCACGCCGCTGCCGAAGTTGCTGCGTTCCAGATCGGCCGACACGTTGTAGCTGCCCACCCCGCTGCCCTTCAGCGTCTGGTACGACAGGCGCGCGCGGTCGCCGCGGGTATCGTATTCGGCCCGGGCGGTGGAGAACCGGCCGAGGCGCACGCTGAGCGAGGCAAAGGCGCTGACCTCCTCGCCGAGACTGTCCTTCACGTAGCGACCTTCGACGTTGAGCGTGGCCAGGTCCGAGATGCGCCAGCCCGCAGTCGCGCGGAAATTGGCGACGTCGGGCCGGTTGCCCCGCCCCTTGCCGTACCGCCCGTCCACGCCCGCGTAGACGCGGTCGGAAAAGGCGTGGCTGTACCCGCCGCCGACTTCGTATTCGTAAGGGTTGGTCGGCAGGAAGATGCTGACCGGGGCGAAATCGGCGCTGCGGCGTTCGGCGAACAGGTTGAGCGAATCGCTCTGTCCGTTGCCGCGCTGGATCAGCCGCTGGAACGTCGCCTGCAGCGCGTATCCCTCGCCCGCGCGATCGAAATGGCTGACCGCGCCCTGCAGGCCGAAGGTGCCGAGCGACGAGGCGAGGACAGCCTCGGCCCCGGCCATCTGGACGTCCTCGTCGGCCTGCGCGTTGACGCCCAGGGTCACGTAGTCGCTGATGCCGCGGCGGTAGTATCCGCTGGCCACCGGATCGTTGGAGTAGCGGGGCCCCGACGGGCCGAGCGGCGCGCGCACGCCGGCATAGACACCGAATTCGCTCAGGCCCGCGGCAAGCTGGGTCTGGTCGAGGAAGACGTTGAAGCGCAGGATTTCGCTGCGCCCGGTATCGTCGAGGATGTTGAGACGGATGTCGTTGGCCCCTTGCGCGAACGGGAAATCGCGCAGGTCGTAGTTGCCGGGCGTCAGTTGCAGGCGGCGCACCTGCTGTCCGTTCACCAGCACCTCGACCGTCGCTGCCCGGTCGAGCCGGAAGCTGCGGTCGCCGCGCGGGCGGATAATCTGCTGTGGGTTGAGGACGCCGTAGGACCGGAATATCGACACGCCCGCGATGTCGGGTGCCGACTGGAACCCGCGCGCCGTCGTCTCGAGGTCGCCCCCGCTCCAGCGGACGAGGTTGCCGATGTCGTCGTAGACCAGCCGGCTGCCGAGACGCTGGAAATCGCGCCCGAACCCGCCCGGGCTCCAGATCGCGTCGCTTTCCGCGACGACGTCGCCGAAGCGCACCGCCCCGTCGAGCAGCAGGTTCGCGTTGTCGAACCCGGTGTCGAAGCCTTCCTCGACGAAATCGAACGAGCCGCGGACGTTGAGGTAGGCGCTGCTGTCGAGCGGAGCGAGCACGTCGCCGAGCCGCTCGCGATCGAATGCCGTGACCGCCAGCGAACGCGATGCGCGGCGCTCGACGGGGATTTGGAATACGAGCTCAAGCGTCTGCGGGTTGTAGGTCGCCTCGATGCCGGCCGGCGCGAAGTCGGCGAGGCCGACCTGCGATCCGGGCAACATGCTGGCACGCAGCGTGTCGAGCACTTGCGGGGCAAGCACTTCGCTGAGCAGTTGCAAGGCGCGGTCGGCGGGGAAGCGGACCTGCTGGTCGGCGCCGATCGTCAGCGGAATGTCGCCGAGGTAGGTCGCCCCGTCCTTCAGGGGAACGGTGAGCACGATGTCGCGACCCGTGCGATTGCCCACGTCGGCGCGGCTCGGGGCGGCGACCGGCAGTTCCGGCTGCTCGGCCGCGAGCGCCGCGTGGCTGTGGGCCAGCGCGCTCGAGCCGAGCAACAGGACAGCGGCGATCTTCCCCCCGGACATCGTCAGTCCCCGGGCGCGAAGGTGACTTCGACGGTGCCGGCCTCGGCGGGCAGTTCGACCGGCAGGCGAACCTTGCGGCTCTGGTTGCCGCCGACGAGGCCGAAGCCCATCCGCTGCTGGATTTCCGGACCGGTCATTGTCTCGCGCAGGACTTCCTTGCCGGCCGCGTCCTTCGCCACCACGCGCAGGCGGCCCTGCGACAGGTAGCCGTATTTGGCGCTGTTGTTATGGACCGTCACGAGCGGTTCGCGATGACCCGCGTTCGCGGTGTCCACGGTGCTGCCTGTCACCGCCAGGTCTGCCTTCATGCCCTGCGGACCGACGCTGACGAGGACCTGGAAGTTGTAGAGGATCTGGATCGCGCTCTGCCCCTCGGGCAGCTTCACGGGAAGCTGCGCGACGGTGATGTAGTAGTGCTTGCTCGTCGAAAGGTCGGGATCGCCCACGTACTGCACGCGGAACGCCTGGGTCTGGCCCGGCTGGATCAGCGCCTGCGGCGGGAAGACGAGCAGGTCGCCCGGATCGACGCCGGTCAGCTTCACCCCGTCGTCGGTCAGTTCCAGCTGCTGGACCGTCAGCTCGACGGGCAGCGGGGTGGCGAAGGTGTTCTCGACGGTCACGACCTGCGACATTCCGCGTCCGGCGGTCTCGAGGTCGATCACCACCGGCTGCACGGTCATCGCGTCGGCATGGGCCAGCGGCATGGCGACGCAGGCCATGGCTGCAGCGGCGCGGAAGAAGCGGGAAGTCATTCTCGTAACCCTCAAAATACTCAGGACGCCGGCTCGAACCGGATCGTGATCGCGTCGGAATAGCGGCCGGCGACCAGTGCGCCGCCGCCGGGATCGGTCGCCACGCGCAGGCGCAGCTCGCCGCTGGCAGCCGTCTGCGCGCCCGCGATCGCCGGTCCGGTATCGCTGACAGCGCTGCCGGTGGAGCCTGCCCAGTCGACGTCGATCCGGTAGGGCAGCAGGTCGGCGAAGCCGTTGCGCGTCAGTCGGTTGGTCTGCTGTCCGCCTGCGCGCAGCAGACCGCCCTGGTTGCTGACGACGACGAGCCGGTGCGCTGCGTTGCACCGCACCGGAAGGGCCAGGTCGATGCTGGAGCCCCTTGGTTCGGCCGTCTGCGGATCGACCAGTTCGGCGATCGCGATCGTGCCGCCGCCGTTGCCGTCGGGCGTAAAGGCCGCGTTGACCGCCCCGCGCGATGCGGTGGCCGCGTCGATCACGCAGGCCGGGGCGGCGATGGCGGCGAACCGAAGGGTGCGGGTGGCCGAAGCGCCGGTATCCTGCGCGGAGAGCGGCGCGGCCGTTGCCGCGAGGAGTGCGATAGTAAGGAGCGGACGGCGGTTCATCAGCGCGGCTCCAGATAGATGCGCAGGGTGTCGGCGTACGCTCCGGCGAGGACCGGGGCACCGATCTGCGTGTTGGAACTGCCCGCGTCCATCTCGATGGTCAGCGTCAGCTCGCCGGCGGCGGGGCTGTCGATATCGGTCCGGGCTTCGCGGGCGCTGCGCACTTTCGCGTCAGCCTCCAGCCGGCCGGTCCGGTCGGCCCAGTCGAAGGATATGCGGTAGGGCAGCGCAGTGGCGAAATCGGGCGTGGTCGGCGCAACCGGCCCCTCGATCGGCCATAGCCCGTTGTCCTGCGTCTCCACCCTCACCCGGTGGGGGAAGTTGCACACCGCCCCCAGCATCACCGTTGCGCGGGCGGATTTCGCCGCCAGCGTGCGCGGATCGACGAGTTCGAGCACCCGCAGCGTATCGCCGTCGGTGCCGCGGAAGTTGATGAGCTGCCCGGTCCTGAGGTCGCCTTGCGCCAGCGTGCAGACCTGCGGCGTGTTTCCGCCGACGGTCAGCTGCTGGCTCTGCATCATCGACTGCTGCGCCTGCGCAGCCCCTGGCGCGAAGGCGCCCGCGGCGGCGACGGCGAGGACGAGGCAGGCCCGCGCGATCATCTCAGTTGGCGCCCGTGATCACGACGGTGATCGTGCCGCGGTAAACTGTATCCGCGACAAGCCGCAGGGTGTTGCCGCCGGTCGTCGCGAAATCGGCGACCGAGACCGCGATATCGCCGGTGAACGGCGTGTCGCGGGTTTGGCTCGCGGCTGCGTTCGACGCGGCCGAGGTGCGGAAGCTTGCTGGCGTGGCCGTCCAGCCCGATGCGGTCGCGGTGTAATCGACCGAACGGCTGAAGCCGGCGGGCGGTGTGGCGGTGAAGGACTGCGCAGTCATCGGCGTGGCATTGATGCTGATCGTGCTGCGCTGCGTGCAGAACGAGCCCACAAGCGTGCGCGCGCTCGCCGAGAGATCGGTGCGCAAAAGCCCGGTCGTGGTATTGACCAGCACGCCGAGGTCGAACGTCTGTCCGCCACCCGTCAGCGTGCCGCCGGAACATAGCGTGGGCACGCTGCCGATCACCGCGAAGTCGCGGGTGTCGGTCGCACCGGCGTTCTGCGCCTGCGCCGCCGCGGGTACGGCGGTCAGGGCAAGGCCCAGGATGGATGCGGAAACCGTCTTCATGATACGCAATCCTTCGCGTCAGTTGCCCGTGGTCGACGGGCCGAGCGTCACCTTGACGATGCCCGCGTAGTCGCCCGCGACCAGCAGCGCATCGCCGGGAACGGAAAAGTCCGAAAGGGTCACGGCGATGTCGGTCTGGCGCGGCGTCGGCTGCACCGCGCTGGTGCCGCGAGCCGTCGAGCCGCTGCCGCTGGCGTTTGCCGCCGACGTCGCCGCCGCGCTGCCCCCGCCCCACTGGCCCGCCGTCGCGGTGAAGTTGACCGCCCGTGCGAAGTTGGCTGGGGCCGCGGCAGTGCCGCCCGTGGTTTCGACCAGCGCGGTCGCGTCCACGGTCAGCATCGATCCGGCATAGTTGCAGAAGCTTGCCGGGAGAGTGACCACCTGCGCGCCGATCGCGCGGATCCGCCCGGTGCGCGTCCCCGAAACCGCGACCATGTTGCCAAGGTCGACGGTGGCGGAGGACGGCGCGCCCAGCAGGCACAGCGGAACGACATTGCCGCTGACGGCGACCTCGCCGGTGTCGGAATCCTGCGCCGGGGCAGGTGCCGACATGCCGGCGGCGGCGGCGAGGATCGGTAGCAACATCATGGTCCGCATGGCGGTATCTCCCGGAAGGCTTTCGGCGTCAGACCGGCGGCATGAACATCGGCGACAGGGTCACCTCAACCGAGCCGTTGTAGGTGCCGGCCACGAGGAGGGCGTTGCCCGCATCGGCGTCCGACAGATCCACCACGACGTCGCCGGTGAACAGGCCCACCGTGGCCGTATCGCCGGCGAGGTCGGTCGTCGTCGTATCGGTCGCCGCCACGCTGTTGGCGGTCGCGGTGGCGGTGAAATCCACCCGGTTGGTGAACCCGGTCGCCGCGGCGGCCGTGTTTTCCAGCGCGAAGGCCTTGACCGTCATCCCGGCGGCGGCGTTGTTGCACCAGCCCTTTAGCGTGGCGGACCGGCCGTTCACCTTGCTCGCGTCGAGCTTGCCGGCGTTGGTGTCGGCTCCGCCCAGCGCCATTTCGCCCAGCGAGATGGTTTCGTTCGGCACGGTGAAGAGGCAGCGGCCGGCGACGCTGCCGTCGATGTCGACGGTGCCGGTCGCATCCTGCGCGAACGCGGGCGCGGCGGCCATCGCGATCGGCAGGGCGAGAAGTGCGAGGTTACGCATTGGTATGCTCCTGAAAACCGGGCCGATCAGGCGCCGGGAGCGATGACGATGGCGATCTGGCCGCTGTAGGCGCCGGCTTCGAGAATGTCGGTGGCGGCATTGGTGCGGAAGTTGTCGGCGGTGATGACGAGGTTGCTGCCGCTTCCGGCCAGACGGCCACCGACCGGGTCGGCAACCAGCGGTGCATCGACGGTGCGGTTGGTCTTGGTCGCCGTGGTGCCGCCGGTCAGGGTCAGCGCGACGTGGGCATCGTAGTCGATGCTGTTGTCGTAGCCCGAAGTCGGCGCCGTAGCGTTCTGGATGGCGAGCGGATCGGCATTGACCGAGATGACCGGCGCGGCGGTGGTGCACACGACGCGGACCGCGGCGACGGCGCCGTCGAATTCACCCGCAAGGCCGGTGCGGAGCGTGCCGTCGGCCTGGGCCAGTTCGGCGAAGTTCACGCTGCGGGTGAACGTGGTGGCGGCAGCGCCTTCGCTCACCGCGAGGCACTTGGGGGCGACCGTACCGTTGAGGTTCACGGTGCCGCTGACGGTCTGCGCCATGGCGGGGCTGGCGATGGCAGCCGAGGCGGCCAGCGCGGCGAGAGCGAGCTTCTTCATCTTCGTGTACTCCAGAGTGGCCGTCCGATGGCCTGTGTTGTGCGGGACGATCCCTGCCCCGCGAATGGGTGCCGCACTGATCATGGCGCGGCAGCGATGGTGATGGTCAGCGTGTCGGTGTACGACCCGCTGACGAGAGTGGTGGTGGCTCCGGCCTGGGTCGTGGCATAGGCCGGGGCGCTGACGGTAAGCTTCGATCCGGTCTGGCCCTGCGACGGACCGGGCATGAACAGTCCGCGGGTCGTTGAGGCCGGACCGCGGAATCCGCAGTCGGTCCCTGCCGCCGCACTCAAGGAGGACGCGGCGCAGGCACCGGAGACGTCGGCGGTGTTGCCGTCGAGGAACAGCGCCACGTCGTAGGGCGCGATGCCGAGATAGCCGGCGTCGGTGATCGCCGCGCCGGTCTTGAGCCCGCCGTTCGCCGAAACGACGCCCACCCTGGCAGGAGTGTTGCAGTCGATCGTGAACTGGAAATCGTTGCTCCAGGTCGTCGTGTCGATGTAGCCTGGGATGGTGTACGAACCCGACGGGGCGCCGCCGGTCGCGAACTGGCAGCGGCCGCCGACCGAGGCGGTGACCGGGATGCGCAGCGTCAGCGTGTCGTTCTCGTAGCAGGTCACATACTGGCCGCACGCCGCGCCCGCCGACGAGGCGACCGCGGCCAGCGCCGCTGCCATTGCCACCGATGCGAAACGTGTTTTGCGCACGACGTAAATCCCCTGTCGACCGCAATCCGATGGCGGTCGTTCGATCGGCGACCGGCACGATGCCGACAGCCGTTAACTTTCTGTATGCTACCCCGGCGGGCCGTCTCGTCGTAGATGTCGGTTTGAAATACCTTGCGATTTCAATCCCGAACATTCCGCCGACAGCGGCGCTCGTCCGAGAAACCCAATCTTACGCGGCTAACGGAGAGTCAATTTTATTAACCAATCTTGGGATTCCGTGCTGCTATTTCGGGACGTTGTGTCGGAAAAATTGGTTGCGCAGGGACACCAGTCCGACCATGCAGCCGAAAAACAAGGTCGCCACCTAACCCCTCGACTCGGTCACGGGACGGAGACCTTGTGCATGAATAAGCTGCCCAGACTGGGCCTCTCGGCAGACACCGGCGTCGCGGCCCTGGACCAGTGGCGCGAAGCGACTGCGATGCTGTTCGCGGTCGAACCGGTCGAAACACCGTTCCGTGCCGCGATCAGTTCCTATTCGCTCGGCGAAGTCCTGTTTGGCGCGTCTGCCAGCGTTGCCCACCGCTTCGTTCGCGACCCCGCCCTCGTCGCCCGCAGCGGGATCGACCACCTGCTCGTACAGCTCTACCTCGAAGGCGGCTTCGAAGGGATCGCCGACCGCGCCCCGTGTGTCGTCGAACCCGGCGATATCGTCCTTTTCGACCTCGCCCGTACGTTCGACACCTGGGCGACCCGCTTCGCCAACCTCAATCTCGTCGTACCCCGCAGGCTGCTTCCCGCGCACGTGCGCGACCGCAATCTGCATGGCACGGTCCTGACGCCGCAGACTCCGGCCGGCCGGATGCTCGCCGCACATCTGCGGTCGTTGTGGTCGGTCTGCGAGAATGCCGCCGCAAGCGATGCGCCCGAGATCGTGCGGGTCACCGTCGCGACCGTGTCGGCGGTGCTGGAAGATCTGGGCGCGGAGGACGGCGCCGCCTCCCCGAGGCTCCACGGCAACGCCGAGGTCGTCGCCTACATCGAAGACAATCTCGGTTTGCGGTCCCTCGATGCCGACCATCTGTGCGAAAGGTTCGGTCTATCCCGCTCCAACCTCTACCGTCAGTTCGAACGGATCGGCGGGGTGGCGACGTTCATCCGCAACCGGCGTCTGGAAGCGGCATTCGACGATCTCAACACTACTCCGCGCCGTAGTGGCCGGATCGAGGCGATTGCCCGCGCGCGCGGTTTCGCCTCGGAGGACAGCTTCGCCCGCGCGTTCCGCAAGCGGTACGGGTTCAGCCCGAAGGAGCTCGGCGCGCCAAGCGGGAAGGCGATCTTCGATACCTCCGGCGCGACCGGTCCGACCTCGCTGTCAGCCTGGTTCCGCGCGATAGGGTCTCGTCAGTCGGACCAGGTCTGACCATGCCGGTGCGCGTTTTCGCGCCGCTCGCCTTGATCCTCGCCGCAAACTCCCCCACGACAACGAACGTAACGGGAGTTTTCGAAATGAGCGAACCGATCCTGCCCCTGTCTCGGCGGGCTCTCCTCGGCAGTTCGGCCGCGGGGGCGGCGGCGCTGTCGGCACCGGCCGCACGCGCGCAGTCGGCCCTCGCCGCCGCTGGGGGCAGCGCCACGGCGCGGATGCCGGTGACGCTCAAGGTCAACGGCAGCGAGCGCACCCTTTCGCTCGACCCCCGCACCACCCTGCTCGACGCGCTGCGCGAACACCTGCAGCTGACCGGCACCAAGAAGGGCTGCGACCACGGCCAGTGCGGCGCGTGCACCGTCATGGTGAACGGGGACCGGATCAACTCCTGCCTCTCCCTCGCCGTCCAGCATGCCGGGGACGAGGTGACCACGATCGAGGGGCTGGGATCGCCCGGCAGCCTCCACCCGATGCAGGACTCCTTCGTCGAGCACGACGGCTACCAGTGCGGATATTGCACGCCGGGGCAGATCTGTTCGTCGGTCGCGATGCTGAAGGAAATAGAGCGCGGCGTGCCGAGCCACGTGACCGGCGAACTCGGCGCGAAGATGCGCGCGAGCGACAGCGAAATCCGCGAGCGCATGAGCGGCAACATCTGCCGCTGCGGCGCCTATTCAAACATCGTCGCGGCGATCACCGACGTGGCGGGGGCCTGAACCATGCGCAGCTTCACCTACGAACGCGCCGCCAACCCCCAGGCCGCCGCCCGCGCGGTCGCGGCGAGGCCGGGGGCCAAGTTCATCGCCGGCGGCACCAACCTGCTCGATCTCATGAAGCTCGAGATCGAAACCCCCACTCACCTCGTCGACATTCAAGACGCCGGGCTCGGCAGCATCGAGGAAACGACCGAGGGCGGCCTGCGCATCGGCGCCTTCGTCACAAACACCGCGCTCAGCGCCCATCCGCGCATTATGCGCGATTATGCCGTGCTGACCCGCGCGATTCAGGCGGGGGCCAGCGGCCAGCTCCGCAACAAGGCGACGACCGCGGGCAACATGCTCCAGCGCACCCGCTGCCCGTATTTCTACGACCCCAACATGCCCTGCAACAAGCGCAAGCCCGGCAGCGGCTGCGCGGCCGTCGGCGGCTTTTCGCGCCAGCTCGGCGTGGTCGGCGTGTCGGACAAGTGCATCGCGACCTACCCCGGCGACATGGCCAACGCGATGACCGTGCTCGACGCCGTGGTGGAGACGATCGCGCCCGACGGCACGACTCGCGCAATCTTGGCGAGCGAGTTCCACCGGTTGTGGGGCGACACGCCCGAGATCGAGACCGCGCTCAAGCCCGGCGAACTCGTCACCGCGGTCGTCCTGCCCAAACCGGTCGGCGGTACCCACGTCTACCGCAAGGTGCGTGACCGCGCATCCTATGCCTTCGCGCTGGTCTCGGTGGCGGCGATCATTCAGCCCGACGGTAGCGGCCGTGTCTCGTTCGGCGGGGTTGCCCCCAGGCCGTGGCGCACCGCCAAGGCCGATGACGCGCTGCCGCTCGGCGCTAAGGCTGTGGTGCAGCAGGCGTTCGCCGGTGCCACCCCGCGCGACGACAACCGTTTCAAGATACCGCTCGCCGAACGCACGCTGGCCGCCGTGCTCGCCGATGTGAGGAGCTGATCCGATGAAATTCGAAGCCCCCGCCACCGGCAAGACCCTGGTCGACGATCCCAAAGTCATCGGCAAGCCCACCCGCCGCATCGACGGGCCGCGCAAGGTCACCGGCACCGCGCCCTATGCCTATGAACGGCACGACGTCGTCTCGGGCCAGGCCTACGGCTACATCGTCGGTTCGGCCATCGCCAAGGGGCGCATCGCCTCGATGGACCTTGCCGCCGCGCGCAAGGCGCCGGGTGTCCTCGCGATCGTCGCCGCGACCGAGCACGAGCCGGTGGGCACCAGCAACTTCAACACCGCGCCGCTGTTCGGCGGGCGCGACATCGCGCACTACCACCAGGCGATCGCGGTCGTGGTTGCCGAAACCTTCGAGCAGGCGCGCGCCGCCGCCGGCCTCATCCGCACCGGCTACGACCGGGCGGACGGACGCTACGAACTCGCCAAGGGCAAGGACGGTGCCAAGATCGCCCGCGGCTGGAGCGAACCGGAAGACGTGAAGCGCAACGGCGATTTCGCCAAGGCCTTCGCCGCCGCGCCGGTCCAGCTCGACGAGACCTACACCACGCCCGACGAGGCGCATGCGATGATGGAGCCCTTCGCGACCATTGCGGCGTGGGAGGGCGACAAGCTGACCGTGTGGACCAGCAACCAGATGATCGACTGGGGCCGCGGGGCGCTGGCGAAGATCCTGGGCATGCCGAAAGAAAACGTGCGGCTCGATTCGCCGTTCGTCGGCGGCGGATTCGGCGGCAAGCTGTTCATTCGCGCCGACGCTGTCATGGCGGCGCTCGGGGCGAAGGCGGCGAAGCGACCGGTCAAGATCGCCATGCAGCGGCCGTTGATGTTCAACAACTCGACCCACCGCCCGGCGACCATCCAGCGCCTGCGGATCGGTGCGGATCGCGACGGGCGCATCCTGGCGATGGGCCACGAATGCTGGTCGGGCAACCTGCCCGGCGGCAGCGCGGAGAACGGCGCAGCCCAGACCCGGTCGCTCTACGCCGGCCCGGACAACCTCACCGCCAGCTATATCGCCGAACTCGACCTGCCCGAAGGCAACGCGATGCGCGCTCCGGGCGAGGCACCTGGGCACATGGCGCTCGAGGTGGCAATGGACGGACTCGCCGAAAAGCTCGGCATCGACCCCGTCGAACTGCGTATCCGCAACGAGCCCGAGACGAAGCCGTCCGATCCGTCGAAGCGGTTTTCCGATCGTCATCTCGTCGAATGCCTGCGCCAGGGGGCCGATCGGTTCGGCTGGTCGAAGCGGAACGCGAGGCCCGCGAGCGTACGCGACGGGCGCTGGCTGGTCGGCATGGGTGTCGCCGCCGGCTATCGCGGCGCACCGACCACCAAGTCGGCCGCCCGGGTCAGCCTCGATGCGAACGGCGGCCTCCGGGTGGAGACCGACATGACCGACATCGGCACGGGCAGCTATACCATCATCGCGCAGACCGCCGCAGAATGCATGGGCGTGCCGCTGTCCGCGGTGCGCGTGGACCTCGGCGATTCGCGGATGCCGGTCTCGTCGGGCTCGGGCGGCCAGTGGGGCGCGGCGAGCTCGACCGCGGGCGTCTACGCCGCATGCGTGGAACTGCGCCGCAAGGTGGCGGAAAAGTTCGGCTTCGACGCGGATGCCGCGACCTTCGCCGACGGGCGCGTGACGGGCGGCGGCACCGCACGGAAGCTGGCCGAAGCCGGCCCGATGTCGGCCGAAGGCGAGATGGACTTCGGCGCGTTCCAGAAGGATTACGATATCGGCACGTACGCCGGGCACTTCGCCGAAGTGGGCGTGGACATGTACACCGGCGAGACGCGTATCCGCCGGATGCTGGCGGTGTGCGACGCGGGGCGCATCCTCAACCCGCTGTCGGCGCGCAGCCAGGTCATCGGGGCGATGGTGATGTCCGCCGGGGCGGCGCTGATGGAAGACCTCGTGGTCGACAAGCGCTTCGGTTTCTTCGTCAACCACGACCTTGCGGGCTACGAAGTGCCGGTGCACGCCGACATCCCGCATCAGGAGGTCGTGTTCCTCGACACGCTGGACGACAAGGTCAGCCCGCTGAAGGCCAAGGGTGTCGGCGAGCTCGGCATCTGCGGGCCGGGCGCGGCGGTCGCCAACGCGATCTACAACGCCACCGGCGTGCGGGTGCGCGAGTATCCGATCACGCTCGACAAGCTTATCGAGAAGCTGCCGGCCATCGCCTGACCGCAAGGGCCCGCGCGCGCTCGAGCGCTTCCGGCGTATCGACATCGAGCAGGCTTTCGGGGTCCGCCGGTTGGATCAAGTGCGCGTCCGGCCAGTCGAGCGCTGCCGCGCCCCGGTCGCCGGTCAGCACGGCCAGCCGTGCCCGGCCCGCCCGGTCGAACGCGGCGGGCACACCGGGGCGACCGCCGGGCAGGCAAGTGAAGGCGGTGCCACCCGCAGCGACCAGCGCGGCGATATGGGCCGGTTCGACGAAGGGCATGTCCGCCAGCGCGACGATCGTGCGATCGAATTCGTCGGTCGCCCTCGCCGCGACCTGGACCGAGGACGCGATACCCGATGCGGCATCGGGATTGGCGACGGCCTGCCAGCCCTCGGCCGCGCACATTGCCGCGATCGCGGCATCGTTGGTGACGACCACGATGGCATCGATACTCGCTTCGAACGCGGCATCGACCGAGCGGCGCCAGAGCGGCTTTCCGGCAAGGTCCGCAGTCAGCTTGCCCGGCCCGAAGCGCGCACCCCGCCCTGCGGCCAGCAGCGCGAACGCCGTCCCGCGCCGGTCAGAAATCAGGGCGCAGCCGTTCGTAGGCATGGGTGATCTCCGCCAGGGCCGACAGCGCCAGGGTCTGCGGCGTGCGGCTGCCCGCCGGAACGCCGATGGGGCTGCGGATGCGCGCGAGCGCTTCGCCGCTCGCTCCGCGCGCCGCCAGTTCGACCAGCCGGGCGTCGCGGGCCTGGCGGCCGCCCTGCGCGCCGATGTAGAACGCATCGCTCGCCAGCGCTTCTTCGAGCAGCGCGAGTTCCCATTCGTGGTCGTGGAACAGCAGGACGACGGCGGTCCACATATCAGCCGGCTCGCGCCCCGCAGGCTGGCCGAGCACGAGATCGCCCTTGTCGTGCGCCTCGATCGCGAGACCCGCCGCGTCCGCCACTTTCGCGAGACTGGCCAGTTCCGGCCCTTCCCCGAATGCCCTGATCTTGAGGCGCGGGATGTAGGACCGTGCTGCACGCTCGCCCGCAACCGCCGGCAACGGCAAGGCGGCAAGACGGCGGTCGGCAAGTGCATCCATCGCCTGCTCGCACGCCGCACGATCGGGTGAAGGGTCGAGCAATATGTCGAGCCCGCCGCCGCAGGGCAGCCTAAAATCGATCAGCGGCGATCCCCGGCCATAGCGCCGCACTTCGGGCCCGGCGCATTCTAGGCAATCGCGGGCGACCTGCTCCTCGAGGCAACCGTCCGACAGGCTGCCGACGACTTCGCCCCCCGGGCTGACGGCCAGTTGCGCCCCGACCCGGCGAGAAAAACTGCCCTCGATCCCTACGATCGTGCACAGCGCCGCCCCGCCCGCCGCCGCGGCGGCCAGCGCCGCATGATCCTCGTCCACCACCATGCCGCCGCCTATCGGAGCATGGCCTGTGCGACGCAACCGCAAAGCCGCTCGCGAGCGCCGCGACCAAACCTGCGGAAAACCCCCTGTGCCGGCGTGAGCACAGCGACAGCCTTGCTACGAAGGCGGCGTGAAGAATCGGATCGATCTGGGGGAGGACCCCGGCGGGGCTCCCGTCCTGCTCGACGTGGAGGAACTGCTCGCCACGCGCCTGCTGGTGCAGGGCAACAGCGGATCGGGCAAGTCGCACCTCCTGCGCCGCCTGCTCGAAAAGAGCGCGGCGATCGTCCAGCAGGTCGTCATCGATCCGGAAGGCGATTTCGTCAGCCTGGCCGATGAATTCGGCCACGTGGTGATCGACGGAGCCGCCTATTCCGAAGCCGAAATTGTGCGCCTCGCCGCACGGGTCCGCGAACACCGCGCCAGTGTCGTCCTCGCGCTCGACGGGCTGGAGATCGACAACCAGATGCGCTGCGCGGCGCAGTTCCTGTCGGCATTGTTCGATGCGCCCGACAACCACTGGTACCCGGCACTGGTCATCGTGGACGAGGCGCAACTGTTCGCGCCGTCCGCCTCGGGCGAAGTCAGCGACGATGCCCGCCGTGCCTCGCTTGCCGCGATGACGAACCTCATGTGCCGGGGCCGCAAGCGGGGTCTTGCCGGGGTGATCGCGACCCAGCGCCTCGCGAAGCTGGCGAAGAACGTGGCCGCCGAGGCTTCCAATTTCCTGATGGGCCGCACTTTTCTCGACATCGACATGGTCCGCGCAGCCGATCTCCTCGGCATGGAGAGGCGACAGGCCGAACAGATCCGCGACCTCGAGCGCGGCCATTTCCTCGGTCTCGGCCCCGCGATCAGCCGAAGGTCGGTCGCGGTCAGGATCGGCAGCGTGCAGACGCGCGCCAAGTCCACCGTCGCCGGCCTCACCCCGCCGCCCGCGGCGACCGGCGACGACATGGCCGCCATCCTTCATGCCCCGCCGGAAGAGCCGCCGGCGCAGGCGAGCCTGTGGGAACCGGCCTCCCCCCCGCCCGTCGCCGCCGCATCGCTCCAGGCGACCATCGCGCGGCAGGACATGCCGAGCGCGGCCCCGGCCCTGCCGGAACCTTCGGAAGAGGACGCCGCGGCGATCGTGCGGTCGGTGATGTCGGACATGGCGGACGAGGACGGCTGCACCTTCCAGCCGGGCGCGGCACTGTTCCAGGATTTCACCGTCCGGTGCCGGATGCGCGGGCTGAAGAACCACGGGCTCGATGCAGCGCGCTTCCGGCGGGCGTTCTCGACCGCTCTGGCGGGTCTCGACCCCGGCGAACCCGAGGAAAAGGACGCGGAACTGCTCGGTCTGGCCGACACCATCCCCGACGATCTCGTCGCCCCGTTCCTCGCCATCGGCAAGGCTGCCATCGCGGGCGAGCCCTGCCCCGACGACGAGGCGCTGGCGGTGCTTTACGGCACCCGCTCGGTCGGCCGCGCGCGGCGCATGCTCGACCATCTCGAACGCAGCGACCTGGTCGTGGTGCGGACCGATTTTTCCGGACGCCGCTCGATCGCGATCCCGCGCCTCGACGTCGCCACCGCGATGGCGTGACCGCCGCCCGATTTCTGGTATCGCGGGGGCGATGAACCTCGACGACGTCCTCTATCGCTATTTCGGCAGCCGCTCCCTCGACGAGGTGGGCGAAAGCGCCCGCGCCGCCGGGGTGGAGAAGATGCTTGTCGATCTCGGCCTGTCGCGCGACCGCGGTCAGCGCTTCGCGCTATGGTCGATCCTCTACATGTTCGGCGAGGCACCCGATCTCGAGGTCGCCTTTCCCGACCCGGCCGACCGCGACGCGGCGCGCGATTTCATGGACCTGATGGCGCGCGCCGACGAAGCGCCCGGCACCTGATGCCGTCCTTGCGCGATTTCGATGCCGCCGCGTTCCTGCGCGATCACTGGCAGAAGCGACCGCTGCTGATCCGGCGGGCGTTCGACGACTGGACCAATCCGCTCGCGCCCGACGAACTGGCGGGTTTGGCCTGCGAGCCGGAGGTCGATTCGCGGATCGTGCGGCATACCGGTCCGCAGGAATGGCAACTGGAAAGCGGCCCGTTCGCGCCCGGTCGCTTCGGCGAGCTCGGCGACAGCCCCTGGACGTTGCTGGTGCAGGCAGTCGATCATCACGTGCCCGAGGTTGCGAACTTGATCGAGCCGTTCCGCTTCGTCCCCGACTGGCGGATCGACGACGTCATGGTGAGCTACGCCGCCGACGGCGGCGGGGTCGGCCCGCATTTCGACCAGTACGACGTCTTCCTGATCCAGGGGCTGGGCCGCCGGCGCTGGCGCGTCGGGCCGAAGTGCGACGAGGCCAGCCCGCTTCTGCCGCACGACGGCCTGCGCCTGCTGGCCGGGTTCGAGGCGACCGACGAATGGGTGCTGGAGCCCGGCGACATTCTCTACGTCCCCCCCGGCTTCGCGCACGACGGCATCGCGGTCGGCGACGATTGCATCACCTATTCGGTCGGCTTTCGCGCTCCCTCACGCGGCGATCTCGTCTCGGCATGGGCGGATCACGTGCTGGACACGCTGGACGAGGACGATCGCTACGCCGACCCCGGTCTCTGCCCCGCCGCCAATCCGGGCGAGATCACGCCCGACGCGCTGGCACGGGCGCGCGACCTCGTGCTGGGCGCCTTGGGCGACCAACAGGCCTTCGTCGCGTGGTTCGGCCGCCACGTCACCGAACCGAAGGACGAACGGATCGACTGGTCGCCGGAAGAGCCATTGTCCGCCGATGATCTGGGAGAATTGGCGCACGCAGCTGGCACGGTCCGCTTCGAGCGCAATCCGGCCAGCCGCTTCTCGTTCGTTCGCGAAGCATCGGACGCCGTGATCCTCTTCGTCGACGGTGCCTCGTTCGCGTGCAGCGGCGCGGCGGCATCCCTCGCGCAGCATATCTGCGCCGGCCGGAACTTCGCGCTTGCGGCCGATGCGCTGGCCGACGCGGACGTGATGCGTCTGGTAATCGACCTTGCCGATCGCGGGTGTATTGCTCCCGCGGACGAAGATTAGGCGATCACGCCCAGCGCCATTCGCCCGGCTGCAAGTCGTCCAGCGCCCACTCCCCGACCGACCAGCGCACGAGCCGCAGCGTGGGGTGGCCGACCGCCGCGGTCATCCGCCGCACCTGCCGGTTGCGCCCTTCGGCAATGGTCAGTCGCACCCAGCAATCGGGAATGGCCTTGCGGACCCGGATCGGCGGGTCGCGCGGCCAGAGCATCGGGTCGGCGATCCGCTCGGCCCTGGCGGGCCGCGTAATGCCGTCTCTTAGCCGGACCCCGCGCCGGAGCGCCTCCAACGCCGCTTCGTCGGGCTCGCCTTCGACCTGCGCGAGATACGTCTTGGCCAGCTTGTACCGCGGGTCGGCGATGCGCGCCTGCATCCGCCCGTCGTCGCACAGCACCAGCAGACCCTCGCTGTCGAAGTCGAGCCGACCGGCCGGGTAGAAATCCGGCGCACCGATGTAGCGGGCGAGCGTGGGGCGCGGCGCACCCTGCCGCTCATCGGTAAACTGCGACAGCACGCCGTAGGGCTTGTTGAAAAGGATAATGCCGCTCACCGCGCGCCCCCGTTAACTCCGGTCCGCTCTTGCCGCCTGCTTCCTTTCGGAGCTCGGGCAAGGCCGGCCTGTGGCGGTGCTGTCAGTCGGAGTGCAACTCGTCTTCGCTGAAGCGGACCTTCGGCCATCACATCGATCGACGTCTATTCGTCCAACCTCTCGCTACCGGATTGATTAGCATAGCGATTAGGCTGCAAACCCGCGGCCACCATGCCTGATGCCGCCATCCCGAGCTATTGCTCGAAGCTGTCGCCAGACGCCGTTCCGACATGCTTGAAACGCGCGAATGTTCGCCCCAAACTGGCGCCTTGCGGGTTCTTCGCAATCGCGAAGTCGATCGAATATGCGAAACCTTCTGGTTCGAAGCTAATCTGCGGCCCTGATCCTCCCCCACCGAGGCCTCGTTCGATCAGACGACTGCCAAATCCCTTTTGGCGGGGTTCCGACACGACAGGCCCTCCGCTTTCCGTCCAGTCGAGCTGCACCGTGTCGGTATCATCTCGATAATCGATATGCCAGCTGAGCAGCACTTGGCCGGCCTCAGCGGAAAGCGAACCGTGTTTGAGCGCGTTGGTGGCCAGTTCATGGATCAACATCGTCAAACCCAGCGCAGTCTCCGGCTCGAGAAAGTGGTCCGGACCATCCAGATCGATGCGACCGACCGCCTCCCCCACGGCGGCAGAAAGGGTCGATCTCAACAGCGCCGATATCGAGGCCGGACCCCAGTTCCTGCTGGTCAACAGGTCGTGGGCGGTGGAAAGGGCGGAAAGTCTGCCGGAGAACACTCCCAGAGCCTTCTTACTTTCCGGAACCGAACGGAATGATTGCTTGGCAAGCGCTTGAACCACCGAGATCGTGTTTTTGACGCGGTGCTGAAGCTCGTTGATGAGAAGGACTTGTCGCTCTTCAAACGCGACCTCTTCGGTAACATCGTGGCCTTGAACGATGATGCCCGACACATTCCCCATTCCACTCTGGATAGGCTGGAAAACGAAGGTCAGCAGCCGAGTGGTTTCGTTCTCGCCTATGCCGACGTTCAAACTCACGGGCTCTCGCTCTGCCAAATAGGGATCGCCGCTGCGATAAACCTGGTCCAGGATATCCACGAACCCCTGACCAACGACCTCGGGAAGCGCGTCGGCGACTTTCATACCGACCAGATCATCCCGCCCGACCAGACGATGATATGCGGCGTTCGCCATCTGGAACACATGATCCGGCCCCCCGAGTACAGCTACGAAACCCGGAGCCTGGTCGAAAAAGGCGTGAAGCCGATGGCTCTCGCGTACCAAGCTGTCATTCGTCGACTGGACCTTCTCGGCGCGCCGGACGAGATCGGCTTCATCCCGCAATCGCCTGAGGCCCTGCAACTCCGTCACGTCAACAGTGTGCTGGAGGATATATGCCAGCTCACCGTTCCTGTTCAAAAGGGGTGTGTGGGTCGCACTCCAGAAGCGCGTTTCCATCGAGCCGTCCGACGCCGGAATGTCATACCGGATCAGAGCAATTTCATCGGCCTCCTGAGTCCGTAGGACACGCTCCAGGGAGTCATTCAACAAGCGAAAACTGTCCGTGCCGGGTTCGCTCGGGAAAGCATCGAACATCTTCTGGCCAACGAGTTCGTCTCGTTCGCGCATCGTTGCAACCAGGTATGCGCGGTTCATCCATACCAGGCGAAGATCCTTGTCCATCACCACATAGGGATTGGGCGAGGCATTCATCAGTTCAGAAAAATCAATGTCCAAACCGAGCCCCTGTCATCCGATCGATGGGGGCAGGGATGTGGCGCGAAACGGGTCCTTGTTCAAGACGATGAAATTCGCTCCACGGGACGGACCAATAAGTGTTAAGCTGGTAGATACATTCAAGATTGGCGCTCGCGTGAGGACAGTCGTGCTTTGGGCCGTTAGCGAACAGCGTGCTGCGGGGCGTCCGATCGGCGAAGTCGGCTCCCCGTCAGCCTCCGGGAAGTCACCTAGGGGAGAGGCGGTAAGGACAACATCCAAGTTTCTCGGTTCCCCGCCCCCGGTACAACTGGCGCACCGATCAGCAGTCGAGCTGATCAGCACCGAAAGGGACCGCTATGCGCCATAATCAAGACTTCGCGGCAGAAACGCGCATCGTCACTGCCGAGGAACTCGCGCAACTCGCTTCCCCGGCACCGGCGTTGCCGGAGCATTCGGATTTCGAGCTTCCTCGCTGGATGTGGTCGGTGATGCTCGGCGGGTACGGCACGTTTCTCGGCGGCTTGCTCGGCGCAACCGCTGGCGAGGGTCGAGCTGAGTTCGCGGTGGCCATCAGCGCCTTTTATGTTGCCATGTTCTTCGGGACCGCGCGTGTGCTGGCGAATGTCGACGATCGCCGTGTGGGCGTTTTCGGCCGCACGGGCGGTAAGCTCAACACGTGGACCGGCCCGATGGACACCCGCTCCGTCGCCGGACAAGTGCTCGTGCTCCCGGTGCTCCTCGGCTTCTTCGGGGTGGCGATTGCGATCATAAGCGCGATTGTCGCCTGACGGTCAGCGCGAGACGGAGACGATCGTCGCCATCCGCACGAGGTCCGACAGAGTCCTCGCCTGCATCTTCATCATCAAGTTGGCGCGATAGACCTCGACGGTGCGTGCGCTGATATCGAGATCGAAGGCGATCATCTTGTTGGCCTTGCCCGCGACCAGGCCGTCCATCACCTCTCGCTCGCGGGGACTGAGGGTAGCGATACGGTCCAGAACCTGCTGGCGTTCAGCCGCCGCGCCGTCGTTTCCTGCCTGCTGCGCCAGCGCGTTGTTAATCGCAGTGAGCATGACCTGATCGTCGAACGGCTTCTCGATGAAGTCGGCGACGCCCGCTTTCATCGCCTGGATCGCCAGCGGCACATCGGCGTGTCCGGTGATCACGATCACGGGCGCGCCCGCCTGGCGCCGCTTCATTTCTTCCGCCAGTTCGATGCCGCTCATCCCGGGCATGCGCACGTCGGTGACCACGCAGGCACCCGCGAGCGCCGGCGCAGCTTTGAGGAACGCTTCGGCCGATGTAAACGAGCGCACCCGCACTCCGGCCACGTCGAGCAGGAATTCGAGACTGTCGCGCGCGCTTTCGTCGTCGTCGATGACGTAGACGATTCCCTCACCGGCATTACTCGCCATCGTACAGTTCCTCCTTGCCGACGGCTTCGAGGGTGAAGCCGAATTCCGCTCCGCCACCTTCTCGTGGCCGTCCCCAGATGCGCCCGCCATGCGCCTCCACAATCGTGCGGCAGATCGACAGGCCGACGCCCATACCGGTGCGCTTGGTGGTTATGAAGGGCTGGAACAATCGCTCGGCGACCTCGGGCTCGATCCCTGGCCCGGTGTCGGTCACACGGACACAGGCCATCTCCTCCTCCGCCGGCTCGATCGCGACCACCAGTTCGCGGCGCGACAGTCCGCCATCGGCCATGGCGTCGACCGCATTCCGCACCAGGTTGAGCACGACTTGTTGGATCTGGACCTTGTCAGCCAGCACCAGGTCGATGTCGCGGCTGAAAACATAATGCACGCGAATCCCGTGCTCTTTGGCGCCCACCAGCGCGAGCGCGCTGGCTTCCTCGACCAGCTTGGGCAAGCTCTCGACCTTCCGCTCGCTTTCCCCGCGCGCGACGAAATCGCGCAGCCGCCGGATGATCTCGCCCGCCCGCAGCGCCTCGGCGGCGGCACGCTCGACCGCGTCGGCAACCCGTTCGTGCGGCACTTCGTCGCGGGCAAGCAGCATGCGGCTGCCCTTGAGATAGTTGGCAATGGCCGAGAGTGGCTGGTTCAGTTCGTGGGCCAAGGCCGAGGCCATCTCGCCGAGCGCGGTCAGGCGCGAGACGTGCACCAGTTCGTTCTGCAGTTCCTGCAGCCGCGCCTCCGCCTGCTGCCGCTCTGTGAGGTCGCGGATGAAGCCGGTGAAATAGCGTTGCCCCTCGGCCTGCATCTCGCCCACCGCGAGTTCGAGCGGAAAAGTCGAGCCGTCCTTGCGCTCACCCACCACGACACGGCCCTTGCCGATGATGCGCCTCTCTCCGGTACGATAATAACGCTGGAGATAGCCGTCATGCGCAGTACGATAAGGATCCGGCATCAGCTTGCTGATATTGCGGCCAGTGACTTCCTCGGCCATCCAGCCGAACATCCGCTCGGCTGCGGGGCTGAAATCGCGGATCAAGCCCTGCTCATCGATGACCACGATTGCGTCAGGGACGGTGTCGAGGATCGAGCGCCAGTGCGCCTCGCTACGGGCGAGGCTCGCGGCTGCCCCCTCGGTTTCGATCCGTGCGCGCTGAAACCACTCGCCGCCAAGTGCGATGGCGAGAGCGATTGCTACATAGGCCGCGGCCGCGATCACGCTGCCCGATTCGAGCCCGCCGCGCGTGTCGCACCATATGCCGACACCCGCCCCGACCAGCGCCGCCAACGCCCCAGCGCGCAGGCCGGACAAGGCGCTGGCCATCACAACCCCGGGAATCAGGAACAGAAACGTCGCACGCGCGCCGAGCTCTTCGTCGAACACGAGCCGCACAGCCGCGCCGGCGGCTATCGCAAGTAACGCCACCGTGAGCGCCACGAGTACCGACAGACGCGGCAGGAAGCGGCTTGCGAAGGCCACGCGGCCGACCTCCGGTAAGGCCCTTAGGGACGGCGCGGTAGGTACATCATCCAAATTCCGCGGACTCCTTCGGCGGCCTAGATCAGCTCCATCAACGGCGCTTGAGAGCAATAGCGCCGCCAATGGAGAAGTTCCAATGACCGCACCGTTCATCGATCTCAGCGTCCACCACAACCCCAAGGGGATTTCGGACCGGGTCGCCTACGGCTTCACCAAGGTCCTGCGCTGGACCGCCGACACCTTCTTCGCCGAGCGCTACGGCCATCGCGCGGTGGTGTTGGAGACCGTCGCCGCCGTTCCCGGAATGGTCGGCGCGACGATCAACCACCTGAGCGCGCTGCGTCGGATGTGCGACGACAAGGGCTGGATCAAGACCCTGATGGACGAGGCCGAAAACGAGCGGATGCACTTGATGACGTTCATCGAGGTCTCCAAGCCCACGCTGTTCGAGCGCGCGGTCATCATCGGCGTGCAGTGGGTGTTCTACCTGTTCTTCTTTGCGCTTTACCTGGTCAGCAGCAAGACCGCGCACCGGGTGGTCGGTTACTTCGAGGAAGAAGCGGTGATCAGCTACACGCACTACCTCGCCGAGATCGACGAGGGACGCAGCGAGAACGTGCCGGCGCCGGCAATTGCGAAGAGCTACTGGGGCCTCCCCGACAGCGCGACGCTGCGCGATGTGGTTCTCGTGGTCCGCGCCGACGAGGCCCACCACCGCGACGTCAACCACGGCTTCGCGAATGAATTGGCGGGACTGCCGGTCGGCAAGATTGCCGAGTGCCCGCCCCACGTGGTGCTCGAACCCAACTGGAAGAATGCGGCTTGAGAAGGGTGGGGGAGAGAGGACAGGACATGACCGGCTCCATCGCATTGCTGGTGAGTGACCCGGCGGTCCTTTCCTCGCTCCAGTTCGCGCTTTCCGTCGAGGGCTTCCAGGTGTCGGCAACGGGAGACAATCGCGCCGCTGCCGCACTGGTCATCGATCAGGGCTACCGGCAGGACGGTGTGGCCGCCCTGCTCGAACTACGCGCCAGGGGAACCGCTACACCGGCGATAATCCTTGTCACTAATCCCAACACCGCCTTCCGTGCGCGTGCCGCCGCAGCCGGTGCCGCGCTGATCGAAAAGCCGCTTCTGGGTGACGAACTGAGCCGCGCCATCGCCGAAGCGCTGCATCTGCGAAAAGCCGCCTGACGTGATCGATCCGCTGGTGAGCGAGGAAGACATCGCGAGGCTTGTCCCTCGGTTTTACGCTCGCGTCAGGGCCGACGACGTGCTTGGCCCGATCTTCAACGGCGCAATCGGCGATTGGCCGCATCATCTCGGCGAGCTGGAAGCGTTCTGGTCATCGGTCATGTTGACGAGCGGACGGTACAAGGGCCAGCCGATGGCCGCGCACCTGCGCCATGCTGAACACATGTCCTCGGCGAACTTCCATCGCTGGCTCGCGCTGTGGAACGAAGTGACAGAGGAAGTCCTCGGCCCAGAAACGGCTAGTGCCTTTCAGAAGAAAGCCGGCCGCATCGCCGAGAGCCTGCAACTCGGTGTACAATTCCATCGCGAGCGGGAGGCGGCTGCATGACGATCTGCCTGCCCAAGGGATTGCACGCATACAAGCGAATGCCGAGTTCTAGCGAAGCCACAGTTCCCGCGGGCTTTCGTTGCAGCGGTGCGCAAGGCACATCGGTTCATTCGGCGCGATCGCAACGGACTGCTGCTGCTCGATGAAGCACCCCGCGTTCCATACGAGCGCCAGATCCTGCGGCTCGCGTTTCTCGGCCCCGACCTCCAGCGCGACATCCTCGCGGGCCGCCAGCCGCCCGCTCTGAACCTCGAAGCTTTCCCTGGCAGCGAGGTTCCGCTTGATTGGTTGAGGCGGCGCGAAGCATTCGGTTGGCCGCGCACCTGGAGCTACCCTGTTATCGCGATCTATTAGCCTGTTACCGGCGAATAGGCTCCCTGTTCCGGGCGATCAATTACCCTGTTCTGGCGAATGACGGGGAATGTCCAGTCTGACGCGCAAAGCCCCCTGTTCGGCAGCGTCGCGCGAAGACCCTCTCAGCGTAGACTGATGCTGGCGGTGACTGGCGGAGAGGGTGGGATTCGAACCCACGGTACCGTTGCCGGCACACCGCATTTCGAGTGCGGCGCATTCGACCACTCTGCCACCTCTCCGCGAGGTCGTTGCGCTTGCTGCCCGCGAGGGCCCGGTCGAAGCGAGCGCGCCGCCTAGCCGAGCCGCGCGGGCTTGCCAAGACCTCTCGGTGGATGGCCGTCGGCCCCGTGCTTGTTTCGCACCTGCACACGCCTATATTCGGCTGTAGACATGGACCGTTCGCAGTTCTTTTCGCCCCAGGCAGGCCGCACGATCGAAGTGCCCGCACGCGCCGATGCACGGTTTTCGGTGGGCTCGGTCGTGCGTCACAAGATGTTCGATTTCCGCGGCGTGGTGTTCGACGTCGATCCGGTCTTCGCCAACAGCGAGGAGTGGTACGAGGCTATTCCCAAGGCGGTCCGCCCGCGCAAGGATCAGCCGTTCTACCATCTGCTCGCGGAAAACGGCGATTCGTCCTACGTCGCGTATGTCAGCCAGCAGAACCTGCTGCCCGATGCCGACAATGGCCCGGTCGACCACCCGCAGGTAAACGACCTGTTCGAGGATTTCGCCGACGGCCGCTACAAGCTGCGCCGCGGCCTGACGCACTGAAGCCGGGCGTCAGCTCTTCAGTTTCCAGCCCGACTTGAGCAGCGCGTAGGCCGCGATGCCGAGCGCCAGCACGAACGCGCCGAGGCCGATCGCGCTCCAGATCACGGCCTGGTTGGTGTCGCCGATATCGCTGCGTCCCAAAAATCCGAAGCGGAACCCGCTGATTACGTAGAAGAACGGGTTCGCGCGGCTGATCCACTGGAAGTGCGGCGCAAGGTTGTCGATCACGTAGAACGTGCCCGACAGCAGGCTGAGCGGTGCGACGACGAAGTTGGTCACGGCCGCTGCGTGATCGAATTTCTCTGCCCAGATCGAGGTCATCAGACCGAGCAGCGCGAGCATCGTCGCCCCCATCAGCCCGAACCATACGACCGCCCAGGGATGCGCCATGTGCAGGCTGACCCCGGGATAGAACGCCATGGCGACCGTGAGTGCGCCGCCGACCATGACCGAGCGCGTGACCGCCGCGCCCACGATGCCCGCCATCAGTTCGCCGGTCGACAGCGGTGGCATGAGCAGGTCGACGATGGTGCCCTGAATCTTGCCCGACAGGAAACTGAATACCGAATCGGCGAACGCATTCTGCATCATGCCCATTACGATCAGACCCGGCGCGACGAAGGTAGCGAACGGGACGCCGAGCACCTCGCGGCCCGCCCTTCCCGACGATCCGCCCAATGCGACGGTGAAAATGACGAGAAACAGCAGCGTCGTGACCGCCGGGGCCCAGACAGTCTGGGTCTGCACCTTGAGAAACCGGCGCACGCCCTTCATATAGAGCGCCCACAGGCCGATCCAGTTCACACCCTCGATGATCGGGACACCGCGGGGCGGAAACGCCGGCGCGGCTGTTGCATCGAGGGGGCGGGACTGCGCTTGATCGGCCATCGAGCGGCGACTAGGGGCTGGTGCCTCAGGATACAAGCCGCGCGCAAGACGACAGGACACGAACGCCCCCGATGAGCTGGACAGACGAACGCATCGCGACCCTGAAGAAGATGTGGGAAGGCGGCTCGACCGCAAGCCAGATCGCCGACGAACTGGGCGGCGTCAGCCGCAATGCGGTGATCGGCAAGGCGCACCGCCTCGGCCTCAAGTCGCGGCCCAGCCCGGTGAAGGCCAACGAGGAGAAGCCTGCCGCGAAGAAGGCGGCAGCCGCACCGGCCCCTGCCCCGCGCCCTGCCGTCAAGAAGGCGGCGCCTGCTCCGTCGCCAGTCCCCACTCCCGCTCCGCGTCCCGTAGCCGCCGAACCGCGCGGCGCCGCTCCGGCTCCCGCCGCCGGCGCGGCGCAGTCCGCGTCGCCCAGTCAGCCGATCCCGAACCCCGCGCCCGACCTTCCCAAGATCGTTTCGGTCGGACCCGGCGGGTTCCTCCGACAGGGTCCCGGCGACCAGCAGGCGCCGATCCCGCCCGCCCCGCCCCGCCGTCTCGTTCCGGCCAAACCCAGCCCGGAGATCGCCGACAAGACAGGCCTGCTCGACCTCACCGAAAAGGTCTGCCGCTGGCCGATGGGGCATCCGGGCGAGCCCGATTTCCATTTCTGCGGGACGCCGGTGAACCCGGGCTTCCCCTATTGCGTCGAGCATTGCGGTCGCGCCTATCAGGCGCAGCTGCCGCGCGGTGTCCGCCGCCCGCCCCCGCCGCTGCCGTTCGGCGGTCCGCGGGTCCGCTGAGAGCTAGCAAGGGCCCGGCCGTCGCCAGACTGCCGGGCCCTTTCGTATTCGGGAGAACCACAGATGGCCTTCGATCTCTACGCCGCATTCGTGCCCACCGCCCGCCAGCTTCTTGGCGCGCTGCCCGGGCTGATCGACAAGGGCGAGGAATTTGCCGAAGCCGAGGGGATCGACCTGCTCGAGGCGCGGCTGGCCGACACGATGTGGCCGCTGCCCTGGCATATCCGCGCCTGCTGGATGCACAGCGGTTACGCGCTCGACCAGCTGGCCGCCGGCGCGTTCACGCCCGATTTCTCGGATGTGCCCGACAGCTGGGACGCGATGCGCGCGATGGTCGCCGCCGCGGCCGACCGCATGGAGGCCGCCACGCCAGAGGAGATCGACGCGCTGGCGGATCGCCCGATCGACTTCGTGCTCGGGGGGCAAACCCGCTTCACCCTGCCCGGCGAGCGGTTCCTGCTGGGGTTCAACATGCCCAACTTCCAGTTCCACGCGACCACGTTCTACGCCATCCTGCGCATGAAGGGCGTGCCGCTGGGCAAGCGCGACTACATGGGCAACCCTGCTGGCCCGATGTTCCAGCAGGCGGGCGCTGCGGGCTAAGCTTTTCGGGCGAACCAGATCGTGTGGCGCGGCCCCTTGTTGTTGGGCCGCGCACGCACGGTCCGCTCTTCGACTTCCAGATCGGCATCGTTCAGGCGCCGGAAGAACTTCGGATCGGGCCCGGCGGACCAGACCGCCAGCACGCCGCCGGGGGCCAGCGCATCGCGGGCGCGCGCGAGACCGGTGCGAGTGTAGAGCCGTTCATTACCGGTGCGCACGATCCCGTCGGGCCCGTTGTCGACATCGAGCAGGATCGCATCCCACGGGGCGACGGTGCCATCGAGTGCATCGTCGATCAGAGCCGCGACGTCGCACAGCTCCACGCGCGCACGTGGGTCGGACAAAGTGTCGCCGGTAAGATGCGCAAGCGGGCCTTTCGCCCAGTCGAGGATTTCGGGCACGATCTCGGCCACGGTCACCCGACCGCCGGGCCCCAGCTTCGCGAGCGCGGCGCGCAGGGTGAACCCCATGCCGTACCCCCCGATCAGCACGCGCGGATCCTGCTTGCCGAGTTCCGCGATGGTGAGTTCGGCCAACTGCTCTTCGGAAAAGCGCATGCGCGTTCCCATCAGCTCGTCTCGTCCCAGCATGACGACGTGATCGCCGCCGTGCTTCACCAGCGTCAGCGTGTCGCCGCCCGGGATCTGCGCGACGGCGATCGTTTCGCGGGGGAGCATCAGCCGAGCACCGGTGGATCGGGCTGCGCGAGTGCGATTTCGAGCCGGGCGATCGCGCCCCGCCCGACCGGCGCCGCCGCCATGGTGAAACGGCCGCCGAGCGACTGGGTGAGCGTGCGCGCGATCCGCAGGCCGAGGCTGTCGGACGTCTCGAGATCGAACCCGTCGGGAAGGCCTTTCCCGTCATCGGCGATGGTCACCGATACGCCCGCGTCCGACGGCGCCACGGTGACGATCACGTGCCCCTTCTCGCCCGCGCCGAAGCCGTGCTCGATGGCGTTGTTCAACGCTTCGGCCACCACCAGCGCGGTGGGGATCGCCTTGTCGGCGGGCAGCGCGGGGTCGCTTTCCTTCACGAATTCGTAGCTCAGGTTATCGCGCCCGGACGCGGCGATTACGTCGCGGGAGATCTGGTCGATATACGCCGCCAGGCTAAGCTGCGCCCCGGCCGGATCGTAGAGCTGGCGATGGATGCGCCCGACGAGGCCCAGACGGCGGCTCGCCTCGTCGAGTGCGGCCTTCGCCGCGTCGTCGGTCAGTTGGCGTTTCTGGAGAGCGATCAGGGAGGACACCATCTGCAGGTTGTTGCCGACCCGGTGCTGCAACTCGCGGAACAGCATCTCGCGCGTGTCGACGAGGTCGAGCGTGCGGCGGCGCTCGATCAGCAGGTCGCAGTTCGCGTTCTGCATCCAGTGGACGAGCGCGATGTCGACGGTGACGATGAAGACGTAGAACGCCAGCGCCAGCGCCGAATTGAAGCTGAGGGCAAAGCTGTCGACAGGCGGGATGAAGAAGTACCACGCGGCGAGGCCCGACAGCACGGCGCAGACGATCCCGGGCCGCAGACCGAAGAAGAACGCCGAGACGATGACGGCCGGAAAGAAGGTCAGGTAGGGGAAGCCGGGCGGCAGCCCCTCGCCGATCTCCCAGCGCACCCACCACGCCAGCACGGCGAGCGCCAGCGCCACGCCGTAGCCGATCCAGGGGCGATCCTGTTCGAGCGGCAGACGCGAAAGGAACGGCACATGGCCGGTATTGTCACCACTCATGATCCAAGACCTCCGTCGATCCCGGCCGCGACCCGGGCCTTTCACAAGAAAGGCCGCGCGAACCCTAGCAGTCCACGCGGCCTTGCTCGGTTTTTCAATCCTCTAGTGGAGGATCAGTCCTTCAGGAAGTCGGGAATGTGATCCCCGCCTTCACGCGGTCCGCGGTCCTCGCGGTCGCGACGCGGACCCCGATCGCGTCCACCGCGGTCGCCGCCACGGCCACCACGATCGCCGCCACCGCGGGGTCCGCGACGGTCGCCGCCGCGGTCACCGCGATCCTGGCGCGGTTCGCGGGGGGGACGGGTGTCCTCCAGCTCCTCGCCGGTTTCCTGGTCGACCACGCGCATCGACAGGCGGACCTTGCCACGCTGATCGATCTCGAGGACCTTGACCTTCACTTCCTGGCCTTCCGACACGACGTCGGTCGGTTTCTCGACCCGTTCGTTCTTCATTTCGCTGACGTGGACGAGACCGTCCTTGCCGCCCATGAAGTTCACGAACGCACCGAAATCGACGATGTTGACGACCTTGCCGTCGTAGATCTTGCCGACTTCGGCCTCTTCCACGATGCCCGCGATCCACTTGCGGGCCGCTTCGATCTGGCTGAGGTCGGACGAGGAGATCTTGATCAGGCCTTCGTCGTCGATGTCGACCTTGGCGCCGGTCTCGGCGACGATCTCGCGGATCACCTTGCCGCCGGTGCCGATCACGTCGCGGATCTTCGACTTGTCGATCTGCATGGTCTCGATGCGCGGGGCGTGGGCCGACAGTTCGGTGCGGGCTTCGCCCAGCGCCTTCTGCATCTCGTTCAGGATGTGGGCACGGCCGCCCTTGGCCTGGTTGAGGGCTGATTCGAAGATCTCGCGTGTGATGCCGGCGACCTTGATGTCCATCTGCATCGTGGTGATGCCTTCGGAGGTACCGGCAACCTTGAAGTCCATGTCGCCAAGGTGATCCTCGTCGCCGAGGATGTCGCTAAGCACGGTGAACTCCTCGCCTTCGAGGATCAGGCCCATCGCGATGCCGCTGACCGGCCGAGTGATCGGCACGCCGGCATCCATGAGAGCCAGCGATCCCCCGCAAACCGTCGCCATCGAGGACGAACCGTTGGACTCGGTGATGTCAGACACCACGCGGATCGTGTAGGGGAAGTCCTCCTTCGAAGGCAGCACCGCGCGGAGCGCACGCCAGGCAAGCTTGCCGTGCCCGGTGTCGCGGCGGCTCGGCGCGCCGAAGCGTCCGACCTCGCCCACCGAATACGGCGGGAAATTATAGTGCAGCATGAAGTTCGAGTAGGAGAGACCCTCCAGCCCGTCGATCATCTGCTCGCTGTCCTTCGTTCCCAGCGTGGCGGTGCAGATCGACTGCGTTTCACCGCGGGTGAACAGCGCCGAACCGTGTGCACGGGGAAGGATGTGCACTTCCGACACGATCGGGCGGACCTGGTCCGTCTTGCGGCCGTCGATACGCGTGCCGTCCTTGAGGATGGCCTTGCGCACGATGTCGCTTTCCAGCTTCTTCACTAGCTTCAGGCGGCCCATGTAGCCGGCCGGGTCGCTGGCTTCGAGGTCGGCGAAATGCTCGCGGGCCTTGGTGCGGGCGGCGTTGATCGCGTTCTGCCGTTCGGCCTTGTTGGTCAGCTTGTAGGCGGCAGCCAGGTCTTCACCGATGACGCCGCGCAGTTCTTCGAGCACGCCGGCCTTGTCTTCGACCTTGGCCAGTTCCCACGGGTCGCGGGCAGCTTGCTCGGCGAGATCGGTGATGAGGCCGACGACCTTCTTGATCTCGTCGTGGGCGAACAACACTGCGCCCAGCATGACCTCTTCGGCAAGTTCCTTGGCTTCCGATTCGACCATCATGACGGCGTTGCCGGTGGCGGCGACGACGAGGTCGAGCGCACCGTCGGCGGCACGGTCCTGACGCGGGTTGAGGATGTATTCGCCATCCTCGTAACCGACGCGCGCGGCGCCGATCGGGCCCATGAAGGGCACGCCCGAAATGGTAAGCGCAGCGGATGCCGCGATCATCGCGAGGATGTCGGGCTCGACCTCGCCGTCATAGCTCAGCACCTGGGCAATGACGTTGATTTCGTTGTAGAAACCCTCGGGGAACAGCGGGCGGACCGGACGGTCGATGAGACGGGAAACCAGCGTTTCCTTTTCGGTCGCGCCGCGTTCACGCTTGAAGAAGCCGCCCGGGATGCGCCCGGCGGCGAAGAACTTTTCCTGGTAGTGAACGGTCAGGGGGAAGAAGTCCTGCCCCTCCTTCACGGTCTTGGCGGCGGTCACGGCGCACAGCACCACGGTTTCGCCATAGGTCGCCAGAACGGCGCCATCAGCCTGGCGCGCGATGCGCCCGGTTTCCAGGGTGAGGGTCTTTCCGCCCCACTCCATGCTTACGGTCTTGGTGTCGAACATGTGTTTTCCTTCGGCCCGCCAGCCCTATTGCATCGGCGGGGTTTGCTGCCGGGGATTCCGTCCCGGTCCGGTGCGGGGCTATTCGCGCCCCAGGGCCAGCTGCCGGATGCGACTGGCCGGATAAACGAAGGGGCGACCGAAGCCGCCCCTCCGAGAAACTGGTTACTTGCGAAGCCCGAGCTTCGCGATCAGCGCATTGTACCGCTCCACGTCCTTCTTCTTGAGGTACGCGAGGAGGCTGCGGCGCTTGTTGACCATCATCAGGAGGCCGCGGCGCGAGTGGTTGTCCTTGTGGTGATCCTTGAAATGCTCGGTGAGGTTGCGAATACGCTCGGTGAGGATCGCGACCTGCACTTCCGGCGAACCGGTATCGCCGGTGCCTTGCGCGTTGTCCTTGATGATTTCCTGCTTCTTTTCGGCAGTAACGGTCATGTGTTTTCGTCTTTCGCGGTATCGGGGAGGTTGAAGCCCCGGACGACTTTCGCCGCCTGTCCGTCGGATTCCATCAGGGCCACCGGTATGCCACCGGATGTGCCGAGGAAGAGCCCGGTCGGGAGGGCATGTCCGGAAACGATCCGGCCCTGTCGGGCCGCCTGCGCGCTTTCCGGGTCGAGTTCGTGGGCCGGGATACCGTCCAGCCCTGCCTCGAGCGGCAGAAGGTGATCTTCAAGGCGCGCGCCCTTGCCGATTTCGTTCAGCAAGTCCAGCGAAATCGCCTGATCCTCGTGGAACGGGCCTGCCTTCGTCCGCCGCAGATAGGTCACGTGCCCCACCGTTCCAAGCGCGCGTGCGATGTCCCGTGCAAGGGAGCGGATGTACGTGCCTTTCGAGACATGCGCGGTCAGCGTCACGCTGTCGGCGAGTTCGAGCGGGACGAAGCCGATCTCGGGATCGGGGCGGGTCGCGGTGGTGGCGAACGTCGAATAGAGCGCCTCGTCGCGCGGCTGCAGCCCGCTGGTGAGCGAATGGATCGTGACGCGGCGGGTCGCAAGCTCCACGTCCTGCCCCGACCGGGCGAGGTCGTAGGCGCGTTTCCCGTCGATCTTGAGCGCGGAATAGGCGGGCGGCACCTGGTCAATCTCGCCCGTGAACAGGGGCAGCACAGCCTGCAGGGCGGCGATCGAAGGCCGCTTGTCCGACCGGGCGATCACGGCGCCCTCGGTGTCGAGCGTGTCGGTTTCCTCCCCGAATGCGATCGTGAATTCGTAGACCTTGCTGGCGTCCAGCATGCGTCCGGCGAGCTTGGTCGCTTCGCCGAGCGCGATCGGCAGCACCCCTTCGGCCAACGGATCGAGCGTGCCGCCGTGGCCGATCTTCGGCATGTCTTTCGACTTCGGGCCGAAACCCGCCTCGCGCAAGTTGCGTTTCACCGCCGCGACCGCCTGGGTCGAGCCGAGCCCGCGCGGCTTGTCGAGGATCAGCCAGCCGTTCACCAGCCTTCCTGTGGCGCTCACGCGCCGGCCACCGCGGCGGCGAGCGAGAGGAACTGGTCGAGCGCCCAGTCCACCGGGGGACCGACGACGCGCCCGATCAGGTTCGCATCGGGAAAGGCCCACGTCGCGGCGATCAGCGCGATGAACAACAGCATCCCGAGATTGCGCAGCTTCGCGTACTGCGCCGCGAGGCTGCGGGGCAGCAGCCCCTCGACGATATGGCTGCCGTCGAACGGCGGGATGGGCAGCAGGTTGAACAGGCCGAGGAACGTGTTGATGAGAATGAACACGATGAGACCGGTGCCCAACATCGATGTCGATCCGTCGGCCGCGAAGATCGTCGGCAACCCGTTGTCCGTGAGCCCGAGCGTCGATCCCGCCGTCAGCGTCAGGCCCAGCGCGACCGCGGCGATCGTCGCCAGCAGAAAGTTCATTCCCGGCCCCGCCGCGCCGACCAGCATCATGCCGGTGCGCGGGTTGTCGAGCCGGTTGAAGTTCACCGGCACCGGCTTGGCCCAACCGAAGATGGGTCCGCCGAACAGCGCCAGCGCGCCGGGGACCAGCAATGTCCCGACTGGATCGACATGGCGAATGGGGTTGAAGCTCAGCCGCCGCTGCTCCTTCGCGGTCGGATCGCCGAGCGCGAGCGCGGCCCAGCCGTGCGCGACCTCGTGAAACACGATGGCGACGATCAGGCACGGGATCAGGATCGCCGCGAACAGGAGGGTATCGGACATGGGGGTTATGTAGGGCTGCCGAGCGCTTCGCTGAAGTGCTTGCGACACAACGCTACATACCGGTCGTTGCCGCCGACCTCGGTCTGCTCGCCTTCGTGCACCGCCCCGCCGCCCGCATCGACGCGCAGGTTCATCGTCGCCTTGCGGCCGCAGTGGCACACGCCCTTCAGTTCGACGAGCTTGTCGGCGATGCCCAGCAGCGCCGCCGAGCCCGGGAATAGTTCGCCCCGGAAGTCCGTGCGCAGGCCGTAGCAGACGACGGGAATGCCCGCCTCGTCGGCCAACCGCGCGAGTTGCCAGGCCTGGTCCCTCGTAAGGAATTGCGCTTCGTCCACCAGCACGCAGTCGGGGACGGGATCGCGCGTCGTCACTTCCGCCCACAAGTCGGTAGCGGGATCGTAGAGGTGCGCGTCCGCTTCCAGGCCGATGCGGCTGCGCACCATCCCCTCGCTGCGTGTGTCGAGCTGCGCGGTCCACAGCATCGTGCGCATGCCCCGTTCGCGGTAGTTGAAATCCGCCTGCAGCAACGTGGACGATTTGCCGGCGTTCATGCTGGCATAGTAGAAATAGAGCTTGGCCATCAGTCGTCGTCGGGCTCGAGATCGCGGACGACCTTGGGATCGTTGAGCAGTCGCTCGATCCGCTCGGCCTCGTCGAAGCTCTCGTCCGGCTTGAACCGGAGCTTCGGCGCGAACTTGAGCCCGAGGCGTTTGGCCACTTCGCGCTGGAAGAACGCGGTGTTCGTCCGCAGCGCCTTCAGCACGATGTCCTCGTCCTCACCCAGCAGAGGCTTCACGTAGGCATTCGCGTTGCGCAGGTCCGGCGTCATCCGCACCTCGGTCACCGACACGCTGTGGGCGGTCAGCACGTCATCGTGGACCTCGCCCCGCGCGAGCAATTCGGACAGGATATGCCGCACCCGCTCGCCCACCTTGAGGACGCGGACCGACTGCTGTTCGGGGGTGGATGCGTTACGCGCCATCGGCGCCCTCCATCTTGGCAAGAATGCGCCTCAGCGAACGCATGTTGCGCGCGGTGCCGCTGCAGCCGAGCCGCTTGTCCATGAATGCGCCGGTCAGTTTGCTGCCCGCGACGCCGTCGCCGAAGTCGATATGGAGCGCGCGCGTGCCGGACGCGAGTTTCTCGCCGCCCCGGCCGGCATGGTCGGCCATCAACGCGGCGAACTGCGCCTCAGTCGGCTGGCAGGTGAGGAAGTGCGTGTGGACGAACTTGTCCTCCCCCACCCCGGAAAATGGATTCTCCGCGATCGCCGCCGCGAGCGCCGCCCGGTCGAGCACGACGACGGCCGACCGGATGTCGAACCGGTCGGCGACGATCCACGCGATCTTTTCGGCCAGGCCTTCCGCCGGGCGGTCTTCGTGGTCGAACAGCACGTTGCCGCTCGCCACCACCGTCTCGACGCCCTCGAACTCCTCGCGCTCGAGAGCGTCGCGCAAATCCGCCATCGACAGCCGGTTGCCGCCGACGTTGATCGAACCGAGGAGCGCTAGGTAGCGAGCCATCGCTTACAGCGTGCGCTCGCGCTCCTCGACCTCGAACACCTCGAGCTGGTCGCCCGCCCGGATGTCGTTGGTGTCGGCCAGCACGACGCCGCATTCGAGACCCGCGCGGACCTCGTCCACGTCGTCCTTGAAGCGCCGCAACGACGCGATGGTCGTCGCCGAGACGATGACGTCGTCGCGCGTGAGACGGGCATGGAGGCCCTTGCGGATGACGCCCTCCTCGACGAGCAGGCCGGCGGCCTTGTCGCGCTTGCCGCTCTTGAAGACCTCCTTGACCTGCGCACGGCCCATGACGTTCTCGACCTTGAGCGGGCCCAGTTCGCCGATCATCTCCTTCGAGATTTCCTCGGTCAGGTGATAGATCACGTCAAAGTACTTCATCTCGACGTTGTCGCGCTTCACGAGGTCGCGCGCCTTCGGGTTCGGGCGCACGTTGAAGCCGATGATGGGCGCCTTGCTCGCCGCCGCCAGCTGGACATCGCTTTCGGTGATCGCGCCCACACCGGCGTGCAGCACGCGGACCTTGATGTCGTCGTTCGACAGGTTGTGCAGCGCCGAGACGATCGCCTCGACCGAACCCTGCACGTCGGCCTTCACCAGCACCGGGAATTCGACCACGTTCGACTGGAGTCCGGCGAACATCGTGTCGAAGTTCGTCGGGGCCAGCGCGGTGCGCTTCTCGGTCGCTTTTTCCTGACGGTAGCTCGCGACTTCGCGGGCGCGCTGTTCGTTCTCCACCACGGTCAGCTGGTCGCCCGCCATCGGCACCCCGCCGAGGCCGAGAACCTCGACCGGGAACGAGGGTCCGGCTTCCTTCACCTGCTTGCCCTTGTCGTCGACCAGCGCACGGACGCGGCCGCTCTGGGTGCCGACTACGAAGGTGTCGCCGCGCTTCAGCGTACCGCGGGTGACCAGAACGGTCGCCACGGGGCCGCGGCCCTTGTCGAGCTGCGCTTCGACGACGGTCGCCTCGGCATCGCGGTCCGGCCGCGCCTTCAGTTCGAGCAGTTCTGCCTGGAGCAGGATCTTCTCGACCAGTTCGTCGAGCCCGGCCTTGGTCTTGGCGCTGACTTCCACGTCCTGCACGTCGCCGCTCATCGCTTCGACGATGACTTCGTGCTCGAGCAGGCGCTCGCGGATCTTCTGCGGGTTGTATTCCTCGCGGTCGGCCTTCGTGATCGCCACGATCATCGGCACGCCGGCCGCCTTGGTGTGATTGATGGCCTCGATCGTCTGCGGCATGATCCCGTCGTCGCCCGCGACCACCAGGATCACGATGTCGGTGACGTTCGCACCGCGCGCCCGCATCTCCGTAAAGGCGGCGTGGCCCGGCGTGTCGAGGAAGGTGACCTTGTCGCCGCCCTTGGTCTGGATCTGGTAGGCGCCGATATGCTGGGTGATGCCGCCGGCCTCGCCCCGCACCACGTCGGTGCCGCGCAGCGCGTCGAGCAGGCTGGTCTTGCCATGATCGACGTGGCCCATGATCGTGACCACAGGCGGGCGTGCCTTCAACGTCTCCTCGGGGTCCTGATCCTCGGCCGAGACGATGTCGACATCGCTTTCCGACACGCGTTCGATGTTGTGGCCGAATTCCTCGACCAGCAGTTCGGCAGTGTCCTGGTCGATCGTCTGGTTGACGGTGACCATCATGCCCATGTTGAACAGCGCCTTCACGAGGTCGGCGCCCTTTTCGGCCATGCGGTTGGCCAGTTCCTGGACGGTGATTGCCTCGGGCACCACGACGTCGCGGACCTGCTTCTCGCGCTTCTGCGCAGGGCCGCCGTGGAGACGGCGTTCCTTTTCGCGGGCACGCTTGAGCGCGGCGAGGCTGCGGGCGCGGCGGCCTTCGTCCTCGTTCAGCGCCTTGGTGACGGTCAACTTGCCCGAACGGCGCTTGTCGCCGCCGCGGTCGGCCGTATCGGCCGGCGCGCCGCGCTTGTCGTCCTTCTTCTTGACCTCGGGCCGTTTGGGCTCGGGGCGGGCGACCGGGGTGAACCGGCGCGGAGCGGGCGCGCTTTCGCCGCCGGCGGCTCCGTCGGCAGCAAGGGCCGATGCTGGCGCTTCGGCAGTCGCAGCCGGTTCGGCGGGCGCTTCGGTTGCAGGCGGAGCCTTGGCGTCTTCCGCAGCCTTCTTAGCGGCGGCTTCCTCGGCCTCGCGATTGGCTTCGCGGGCGCGCTGTTCGGCTTCGATCGCGGCCGCGCGTTCGGCGGCCTCGCGCTCGGTCTGCTGGGCGAGAGTCGCGAGACGCGCTTCCTCGGCCTCGCGCTGCAGGCGGGCGACCCGCTCCTGCGGGGTTTCGCCGGCGGGCGAGGGCTTCTTCTTCGCGGCGGGCGCGGGTGTGGCTGCCGGAGGGGGCGGCGGCGGCGGAGGCGGGGGCGGCGGGGGCGGCGGCGGCGGGGCTGCCGCCTCGCCGGGCTTGCGAAGGACGCGGCGCTGCTTGACCTCGACCACCACCTTGTTGGTGCGGCCGTGGCTGAAGGTCTGCTTGACCTCGCCGCCGTCGACCGACCGCTTGAGGCCAAGCGGCTTGCGTTCGCGCGGGGTGTCGTTGCTATCGCTCATATAACTCGTCTTCGTCCTTCGATCAGTCGTCCGTCGCGCCGGAATCGCTTCCGGCGCCAGTGTCGGCCGCGTCTTGCGGCCCAAGGAAATGCATCAGGCGCGATAGCGCGAGGGATACTCGCGCGGCGGCCTTGGGGTCGGCCAGCGCCATATGGACGACGTTGTCGCGGCCCATTGCCACAGACAAAGCCGCCCGGTCCAGTGGCAACACGGTGCCGGTCTCGCCGCTGCCTTCCGCGTCGCGCCCGACCCGCCAGGCCTGGTCGAGCTTGCGATTGCCGTCCGCGCTCGAGTCGCGGGCGTGGAGCAGCAGGTTGACCGCCCCGCCGCGGGCATGCTCGGCAATCCGGTCGCTACCCAATATGAGGTGTCCGGCCCGCATTTCGAGTCCCAGCCGGTCGAGGAACGCGCGGGTGAGGCCGTCTTCGATGCGGTCCGGCAGGTCGTCCGGTACGGTCAGCGCCGCGCCCTTGAACGCGCGGGCGAGGGCGCCCTTGAGCCTGCCCTTCTCCATCGCGGTCTCGAGTTCGGCGCGCGAGACGCCGAGCCACGCGCCGCGGCCGGGCGCCTTGGCATGCACGTCGGGCAGCACCGTTCCGTCCGGCGCGATGGCCAGGCGGAGGAGGTGCGCGCGCGGTCCATGCGCCCCGGAGAGGATGCACTTGCGCTCCGGTTCCGCCTTGCGGAGAGCCGGCGCCTGGGCATCCCGGAAAGTGCTGCTTTCCGGGGACCCTGCTTCAGCGATGTCGGAGCCTAGGCGCTCATTGTTCGGAGTCCGCATGCGCGGCCTCCTCGGATGCGGATTCGCCGGCGGTTGCCGGCTCCTCGTCCTCGAACCAGTGGGCGCGAGCGGCCATGATGATCTCGTTGCCCTGCTCTTCGGTCAGGCCGTACTCGCCGAGCACTCCGCCCTTGTCCTCGGGACGGGCCTTGACGATGTCGGCGCGCAGCCGCGGACCGTCGGTCGGAGCGGACTGTCGGCGCCGGGGCGCCTCGCGCTTCTTGGCGATGAGTTCGTCGGTCGCGAGATCGGCAAGGTCGTCGAGGGTCTTGATCCCGGCCTTGCCCAGCGTGACCAGCATCTGCTCGTTGAGGTGCGGCAGCTCGGCCAGCGCATCCTCGACACCCAGTTCGGTGCGTTCGGAACGGTAGCCGGCGTCGCGGCGCTCCAGCGCCTCGGTCGCGCGGCTCTGAAGTTCCTCGGCGAGCTCATCGTCGAAGCCCTCGATGCCGGCCAATTCGGCCAGTTCGACATAGGCAACTTCCTCAAGCTCGGCGAAGCCTTCGGCAACGAGCAACTGCGAAAGCGTTTCATCGACGTCGAGTTCTTCCTCGAACATCTTCGAGCGCTCGGCGAACTCCTTGGAACGCTTCTCCGAGGCTTCTTCCTCGGTCATGATGTCGATCTGGTGGCCGGTGAGCTGGCTCGCCAGGCGCACGTTCTGGCCGCGGCGACCGATCGCGAGGCTGAGCTGATCGTCAGGCACGACGACTTCGATGCGGTTCTCATCCTCGTCGAGCACGACGCGCGCGACCGTCGCCGGCTGCAGCGCGTTGACGACGAACGTCGCGGTGTCCTCTGACCAGGGGATGATGTCGATCTTCTCGCCCTGCAGTTCCTGCACCACCGCCTGCACGCGGCTGCCCTTCATGCCGACGCACGCGCCGACGGGATCGATACTGCTGTCGCGGCTGATGACGCCGATCTTCGCGCGGCTGCCCGGGTCGCGGGCGGCGGCCTGGATGGTGATTATGCCGTCGTAGATCTCGGGCACTTCCTGCGCGAACAGCTTCTTCATGAAGTCGGGGTGCGCGCGGCTGAGGAAGATCTGCGGGCCGCGATTGTTGCGCTCCACCTTGGTGATCAGCGCGCGGACACGGTCGCCCGGACGGGCGGCCTCGCGCGGGATCTGCTGGTCGCGGCGGATGACGCCCTCGGCCCGGCCGAGGTTGACGATCACGTGGCCGAATTCGACCGACTTGATCACGCCGGTGATGACTTCGCCTGCACGATCCTGGAACTCGTTGAACTGGCGCTCGCGCTCGGCATCGCGGACCTTCTGGAAGATCACCTGCTTCGCGCTCTGGGCGTCGATGCGGCCGAGATCGACCGGCGGCAGCGGATCGACGATGTAGTCGCCGACCTTGGCATCCTTGTCGAGCTTGGCGGCCTGTTCCAGGTTAACCTGCTTGAAGTAGTCGTCGACCTCCTCGACCACTTCCACGACGCGCCACAGGCGCAGGTCGCCGGTCATCGGGTCGAGCTTGGCCCGGATGTCGTTCTCGTTGCCGTAGCGGGCGCGCGCCGCCTTCTGGATCGCCTCTTCCATCGCTTCGATGACGATCGCCTTGTCGATCATCTTTTCCGAAGCGACCGAGTTCGCGATCGCGAGCAGCTCGGCCTTGTTGGCGGAAATCGAACTGGCCATGGGGTCTTACTCTTCCTCTGTCTCGAAAGATTCTTCCTCGGCACCAGCGGTGTCGAGCGGTTTGGTGGCGGCGATGAGCGCGTCGGTGAGGACGAGCTGCGCCGAATGGATCCGGTCGCGCGGAACGACGACTTCGCCCGCCTTGCGATCGGCGATGGTCACGTCGTTCCCGTCGATACCCTGGAGCTCGCCCTTCAGCACGCGCTGGCCGTCATGGCTCTTGTCCATGACGATGCGCGCCTCGTGCCCGGCCCAGTTCGCGAAATCCTTCGCGCGCGTCAGCGGACGATCGATGCCGGGGCTGCTGACCTCGAGGTGGTAGGCGCCCGCGATCAGTTCCTCGCCGGCTTCCTCGGCTGCATCCATCGCATCGCTGATGCGGCGGCTGAGCGCAGCGCACTGGTCGATGATGAGCTGTCCGGTCGCCGGATCCTCGGCCATGACCTGCAGCGCCTCGCCGCCGTCGCCGGCTTCGGACGGCATCATCTTCACCCGCACGAGCTCGAGCCCGAGCGCGGCGGCTTCGGGTTCGATCAGTTCGGTCAGGCGGGCGATGTCGGCCAAGCAATTCTCCGGTATTCGTTCGGCAAAGCGGTCCGGTGCCGGCCCCCGAAGGCGCCAGCCCCTTGATCTCGCGATGTCGGGATGGATGGCCAGATAGGCGCGAGTGCCGCCAAAAGCAAGCCGTCTAGTCAGCGCCTTCGGCCAGTCCGTGCTTCTTGATACAGTGGCGCAGCTGGTCGTAGCTGAGGCCCAGTGCCTTGGCGGTCTGGCGCTGGTTCCAGCGATTGCGACCGAGGGCATGTTCGACGATCGCCCGCTCGTGCGCATCGACCGCCGCGCGCAGGTCGGCGATCGAATCGTAGTCGGCCGCGGCAGGCGACGCCGACGGAGCGGCCGCGGTGCCGGCTTCCGCCGGATCCTTGCGCCGGGGAGAGGCGGCGGGCTTCCACGGGCTGTCGAACGGATCGAAGACGACGTGCCCGACCGGGTTCTCGAAATCGCCCCAGCGATAGACCGCCCGTTCGACCACGTTGCGCAATTCGCGCACGTTGCCGGGCCACAGGTGATCCTCGAGCTGCTGGCGCACGTGGTCGGCAAAGCCGGGCCAGGCGTCCCATCGCAGCTCGCTCGCCATGCGGCGGCCGAAGAATTCGGCGAGCACCTGCACATCGCCCTCGCGCACGCGCAGCGGGGGCAAGGTGATGACCTCGAAGCTGAGCCGATCGAGCAGGTCCGCGCGAAAGCGACCGGTGTCGGCGAGCTGCGGCAGGTCCTCGTTGGTCGCGGCCACGATCCGCACGTCGACCCGGATCGGACGGTTGGAGCCGATGCGGGTGACCTCGCCGTATTCGACCGCGCGCAGCAGCCTTTCCTGCGCTTGCATGGAGAGGGTCGCCAGTTCGTCGAGGAACAGCGTGCCCCTGTCGGCTTCCTCGAACCGGCCCGCCCGCGCCCGCGTGGCGCCGGTGAAGGCCCCCGCCTCGTGCCCGAACAGCTCGGCCTCGATCAGCGTTTCGGGTAGCGCCGCGCAGTTCATCGTGACCAGCGGCTCGCCCCACCGGGCCGACAGGCGGTGGAGGCGTTCGGCAATCAGTTCCTTGCCCGTTCCGCGCTCCCCGATCACCAGTACTGGGCGTGTCATCGGCGCGGCCTGGCTCGCGCGGTCGACCGCGTCGAGAAAGGCATCCGACTGCCCGATGAACTGGCTTTCCCGCTCCATGGCCCAACAAATAGCGAAAAGTCCCGAACCTCGGCAAGGGGCACCACAATGTTGTTCGTCGAAAACCCGGATGCACCCGTAAATTCGAATTGGCACGCGGCTTGCTGATAGGTGAACAAGCCCGTTCCGGCGGGCAGGAATGGACAGGAGACCACAATGTTCGATCGCCGCTTTCTCGAGACCCGCCTCGGCCAGGCCGCCGCAGCGAGCGTCGCCGCGATGGCGCTGTTCGTCGCCCTCAGCTCGCAAGTGCAGGCGACCCCCGCCTACGCCTTCGACGGCGTGGTGACGGCGAAGGAGGTCTCGTGAACAAGCCCCCTTACACCGATGACCGGCTCGGGAACGACCCCCTAGGGCCGGAGCGCGACGTCCCCCCCCGGCACGGGTCCCAGACCCCCCGTGCAGACGCTCCGGCCCGTCCTCATGTTTCTCAGGCTCAGCCCTTCGCTCGTCAGAGCCGGCTGGACGAGGAGATCGATCGCCTTCGCCGCAGCCCCACCCCCACGCAGTCGCCGCGCGAAGCGCGCGACATCGCCAACTATGGAGTCGCATTCATGGGTATCTTCAGCCGCACGCGGGACATCATCGCGGCGAACTTCAACGACATGCTCGACAAGGCGGACGACCCGTCGAAGATGATCCGCATGATCATCCTCGAGATGGAGGAGACGCTGGTCGAGGTCCGCGCGAGCGCGGCGCGCACCATCGCCGACCAGAAGGAGATGCATCGCCATACGGTGAAGCTCGAACGGCTGCAGTCGGACTGGTCGGAAAAGGCGCAGCTGGCGCTCAGCAAGGACCGCGAGGACCTCGCCCGCGCGGCGCTCGTCGAAAAGAAGAAGGCCGGCGACATGGCCGACCAGCTCAAGGAGGAGATCGCCGTCCTCGACGACGCACTGCGCGCCTATGAACAGGACATCGAGAAGCTGCAGGTCCGCCTGCGCGAAGCCCGCAGCCGCCAGACGGCCATCGCGGCCCGACTGGAAAGCGCGGAGAACCGCGTCAAACTGCGCAGCCTGATGACCAACGAACGCGCCGACGAAGCGCTCGCCCGGTTCGACCAGCTCGAGCGCCGGGTGGACTACGCCGAAGGTCGCGCCGACGCGCTGAGCATCGCCGACGGCACCGGCAAGCCGAGCCTGTCGGACGAGATCGCCGCGCTCGCGGGCAAGGACCAGATCGACGACGAACTGGCGCAGATGAAGCGCGCAATGGGAATGGACGATGCCGCGGACGACCAGTCCGGCGACACGCACAAGACGGAAGGGAACTGACCGGTGGAAGAGGTTATCATCGCACTGATCATCTGCGTGGCGCTGCCATGGGTGATCCTGCACTACATCACCAAGTGGAAGACTGCCTCGACGATCACCACCGACGATGAGAGCCTGCTCGACGAACTCTACCATCTCGCCAAGCGTCTCGACGCGCGGATGGATACGGTCGAACGGCTGGTTTCCACCGACGACCCGGGCTTCCGCCCCGCCCGCCTGGTCCACGACAGCGACGAGGACAACGACGCGCTGCGCGAACTCGACCGCCTGATCGCCGAGAAGAAGGGAGTGAAGCAATGAACAGCCCCCGCACCACGCTCTACCGCGACAAGCAGAACGCCAAGCTGATGGGTGTCTGCGCCGGGATCGCCGACTACACCGGGGTCAACGCCCTGTGGGTCCGGCTCGGCTTCATCATCCTGCTGCTGGCGGGCATGGGCCTCATCCTGCCGGTCTACTTCATTGCCGGGCTGCTGCTTAACAAGAAGCCGGCGCACCTCTACGTCGACCAGGAGGAGAGCAAGTACTGGCAGCGCGTCCGCCAGAGCCCCAAGCGCACCGCGCGCGAGATCCGCGGCAAGTTCCGCGAGATCGATCGCCGGCTGGCCGAGGTCGAGACCTACTACGTCACCAGCAATCCGCGCCTGAACGCCGAGATCGAACGGCTGCGCTGAGGTCAGACAAGGGGGAGCATTATCATGGAAGGCACGATCGCCCTCTTCATCCCGATCATCGCGCTGATGATCCCGATCTTCGCGATCTGGACCCGGCACCAGCAGAAGATCGCCGCGATGCAGGTCAACACCACCGCCGAGGCGACCGCCGAGAAGGCCGCCCAGTATTCCAGCAAGGTCCAGTCGCTCGAGGACCGCGTCCGCGTGCTCGAACGCATCGTGACCGACAAGGGATACGACGTCGCGACCCAGATCGAGGCGCTGCGCGACCAGCGGCGGGTGGACGAAGCGGACAGCGGCGTGTCGATCGATACCCTCAGGAAGGAGCGAGTCTGATGGAAAAGCTCGCTCTTATCGAGATGATCGCCCCCACCGTGGCGATCGTCGGCACTGCCGGTATGCTCGGCTGGGTCGTCACCACTTGGATGCGGATCAAACACGGCTACCCGCTAGACGGCGCGTGGGGCCAGGCGGTCTATCCGAAGACCGACGGCGAAGCGCAGGAGCGGATCAAGCTGCTCTCGCAGGAGAACGCCCAGCTTCGCGCCGAGGTCGGCTCGATGAAGGACCGCCTCGCCACCGTCGAGCGGATCGTCACCGACAGCGGCTATCATTTGACGCAGGACATCGAACGCCTGCGCGACCGGTCGGAGAAGATGCAATGAGCCTGTGGACCATGATTTTCCTGATCGTGCTGGTGGGCTGCATTACCTCGGTCATGACCGAGCGGTACAAGGCGCTCGCTAAATCCGATCGGCAAGGACAGGACCGGCAGCAGCCCGAACGTTTCGCCGCGGAGAACGCCGCGCAGAAGCGCGAGCTCGAGGATTTGCGCGAACGCATCAAGGTGCTCGAACGCATCGCGACCGATGCGAACTCCGCCTCGGCACTCGAAGCCCGCCGGGTCTCCGACGAGATCGAGGCGCTGCGCGACCGCCAGGATTCCTGAAGCCCACAGGTTCAAGGGAGGACCTCTGTCATGTTGAGCGACAACCTGATCTACTCGGCCACTTCGCTGACCGCCATCGCCATCGTCGCCTTCGCGATGTTGCGCGGCTGGCAGGGCTGGCTTACTCTCAAGGAGCGCGAGCTTGACCGCTCTGATGATCTGCGCCGCATCGCGCCCCACTCGCGGGACGATGGCCCCGATACGGGCAGCGCGCTAGGCGCTGCGCGGATCGAAATCAGCGACCTCAAGGAACGCATCCGCAAGCTGGAGGCGATCGCGAGCGGGGTGGACCTGTGAACGGCGCCGCGAACAGCGCTGCGGGAGCCGGCATCGGCCTTGGTTCGGCGATCGCGGTAGCGATCAGCTGGAACCTCCATCAGTCGATTGTGTGGGCGGCGATCCATGGCGTCCTTAGCTGGATCTACGTGATCTACTACGCGATCACCCGCCCGGGCGGACTGGCGGCCTAGCCTGGGGCACGCTAGAGGCCCGCTCGATGCGCAGCCTTCAAGATATTGCCGAGGAATACGAGTTCCTCGACGCCGACGACCGCTATCGCCTGTTGATCGAACTCGGCCGCGAACTCGACGAGATGCCCGCCCCGCTCAAAACGGATGCCACTCTCGTGCGGGGCTGTTCGGCTGCGGTCTGGGTCTATCCGACGGGGGATGCCGGGCGCCTTCATTTTCTGGCCGACAGCAACGCTGCGATCACCAAGGGAATCGTCGCTCTCGTCGTCGCCGCGGTGCAGGACCGGCCGGCCGATGAAGTCGCCGCGATGGACGTGGCCGACGAACTCGCCCCCTTCGATCTCAAGCATCAGCTCAGCAGCAACCGCACCCAGGGCGTGCCCAACATGATCGCGCTCGTTCAGGAACACGCGGCGCGGATCGCCGCGGGATAGCTGCATGCGGGCGCTGTACGCCGGTCTCGGTCTGCTGAGCGTCGCACTCGGCGCGGTCGGCGCGGTCCTGCCGATCATGCCCACGGTGCCGTTCCTGCTGCTGGCGGTCTACTTCTTCGCCCGCAGCAATCCGGAATGGGAACGGAAGATCCTCGATCACCCGCATTGGGGTCCGCAAGTGCGTGATTGGCGCGAACGCCGCGCCATCTCGCGCAAGGCCAAAGTGCTTGCGATCCTCGCGATGGCAGCCGGCACGGTGTTCACGTGGTATACGCTGGGGGCGCCGTGGTACTACGTCTCGATCGCGGTACTGGTGATCGCGGGCGGCTGGATTGCGACCCGCAACGAATAAGACGGACCGCTCAGGCCCCCACACTCTCGCGCACGACGGCGATCCCCGCCTCGCGCTGGCGCTTCAGTTCGGCCTTCAGCTTCGCGGGATCCTGCGCGAAGACGAAACCGAAACTGACCCCGCCGTCCTTGCCGACGGTAGCGTGGTGCAGTTTATGGGCTTGCACCAGACGCTTGGCATAGCCGCGCTTAGGCACCCACCGAAACCATCGCTGGTGGACGAGGCCATCGTGCACCGCGGTGTAAATTACGCCGTAGATCAGGATGCCGAGACCGATCCACGTGCCCGGCCACCACGCGCGGTCGCCCATCACGAGCTTGCTGCCGACCGCGAACATCGAGATGCTCATCGCCGCGCCGACGATGGCGTAGAGGTCGTTCTTTTCGAGCGCGTTGTCGTGGGGTTCGTGGTGATCGCGGTGCCAGCCCCAGCCGAACCCGTGCATCACGTACTTGTGGCTCGCCCACGCGACGAGTTCCATGCCAAGCACGGAAGCGATCACGATGAGGGTGGGAATGAGCCAGTCCATCGACCGGAATATAGGTCAGTCGGCGGGGAAAAAGAACCGCGCGATTTCCTCGCCGATGCGGGCGGGGCGAAGGCTCTGCGCATCGACGCAGCACCATGCGCTCTGCACTTCGGCGAGCACTTCCTCGCCGCGGCGGATGATCGTGCTGTAAAACGCGCGTGCGCCGTGCACCTTTTCCAGCACGGTGCTGGCGATTACCTCGTCGTCGAGGAAGGCGGGGCGGCGGTAGGTGATCTCGTGCTTGAGCGCGACCCACAGTCGTTCGGCCACCGCGTGCGGCGGCGCGAGTTTCTGCCAGTGGGCAAGGACGGCGTCCTGCACCCAGCCCAGGTAGCGCGCATTGTTCACGTGGCCCATAAAGTCGATGTCTTCGGGCACGATGCGAATCGGATGGGCGAAGGGGGTTGCTGACATGAATGTCAATATAGGCGAAACGCGTTACCTTTCCATGACTTTCTCCCGCTGAAACCTGCCGGCGGGGCGGCCCAAAGATTTCCCTCTTTGCCCCGCATCGGGCCCGGTCCTAGCCCCGGTCCATGGCCAGCCGCCCCCGCACCCTCTACGAAAAGATCTGGGACGCCCACGTAGTCGAGACGCGAGGCGACGGTACCGCCCTCCTCTATATCGACCGGCATCTGGTTCATGAGGTGACCAGCCCGCAGGCGTTCGAGGCGCTGCGCGTATCCGGGCGTACCGTGCGCCGGCCGGACCTGACGCTCGCCGTACCGGACCACAACCTGCCGACCACGGCCCGGCTCGACGCAAGCGGCGCGCGCCTGCCGATCGCCGACCCGGAAAGCGCCGCCCAGCTCGCCGCTCTCGAGCGCAATGCGCCGGCTTTCGGCATCGAATATATCGGCGCGACCGACGCGGCGCAGGGCATCGTCCACGTCGTGGGGCCCGAGCAGGGGTTCTCGCTGCCCGGCGCCACGATCGTATGCGGCGACAGCCACACCGCCGCGCACGGCGGCGTCGGCGCACTCGCGTTCGGGATCGGCACCAGCGAGGTCGAGCACGTCCTTGCTACGCAGACCCTGCTGCTGACGCGGTCGAGGACGATGGAAGTGCGAGTCGAGGGCGCGCTCGGCCCCGGCGTGACGGCCAAGGACCTCATCCTCCACATCGTCGGCCGGCTCGGCACCGCCGGCGGCACCGGCCATGTCATCGAATACCGCGGCCCGGTGTTCGAGGCCATGAGCGTCGAGGGCCGGCTGACGGTCTGCAACATGAGCATCGAGGCCGGTGCGCGCGCGGGACTGATCGCCCCCGACGACACCGTGTTTAATTACCTGCGCGGACGCCCCTACGCCCCGCGAGGAGCCGATTGGGACCGCGCGGTCGCGTGGTGGCGCATGCTGCATTCCGATTCGGGCGCCCGGTTCGACGCCTCGATCACCATCGATGCCAGCGCCATCGAGCCCACCGTGACCTGGGGCACCAGCCCCGAGGACGTCGCCCCCATCGGCGGCACGGTACCCGATCCCGCCGCCTTTCCCGACCCCGCCAAGCAGGACGCGGCGCGCAAGAGCCTCGCCTACATGGGCCTCGAGCCCGGCCAGGCCCTTGCCGACATCGCGATCGAGAACGTCTTCATCGGCAGCTGCACCAACAGCCGCATCGAAGACCTGCGCGCGGCGGCGCAGGTGCTGCGCGGGCGGAGCAAGGCGCCGGGCGTCAAATGGGCCATCGTCGTCCCGGGGTCGGGCCTCGTGAAGCGGCAGGCCGAGGCCGAGGGTCTGGACAGGGTCTTCACGGAGGCGGGCCTCGAATGGCGCGAGCCGGGCTGTTCGGCGTGCCTCGCGATGAACCCCGACAAGGTCCCGCCGGGAGAACGCTGCGCTTCCACCTCCAACCGCAACTTCGTGGGTCGGCAGGGCCCCGGTGCGCGCACCCACCTCGTCAGCCCGGCGATGGCCGCGGCCGCGGCGGTCACGGGCAGGCTGACGGATGTCCGCAAGCTGGCTTGACCGCGTGCCGAACCGCGGCGCACAATCGGCGCCGAGAGGAACCGCAATGCTTCGCCCCCTGACACTTGCCCTCGCTCTGCTCGCCGCCCCCGCCGCCGCGCAGGACGCACCCGCCGCCGTATCGCTCACTCGGCTCGATTGCGGCCGCGCGACCGAGGCGTGGCCGCTGAACGCGTTCGACGACACGGGCGCGGCGGCCAACGAGAAGAAGGCGCTCGTCGGATCGTGCTACCTGATCCGCCACGGCAGCCGCACGCTGCTGTGGGACACCGGCATCGATCCGGCCACCAGCGGCGATCCCGACGGCGGCTTCATTCTCGACCGCACGCTCGTCAGCCAGCTCGAGCAGATGGGCCTGAAGCCCGCGGACATCGAGTTCGTCGGCGTCAGCCACTACCACTACGACCACGTCGGGCAGGCGAAGGAGTTTCCCGTCTCGACGTTGCTGATCGGCAAGGCGGACTGGGACGCGATCACCCACGACCCGCCGCTCGGCAACTCCGATCCGAAGATGTTCGCGCCGTGGATTTCCGGCGGCGCGAAGATGGAGACGTTCACCGGCGACAAGGACGTGTTCGGCGACCGCAGCGTCGTCATCCTGGCGATGCCGGGGCATACCCCCGGCCACCACGCGCTGCTGGTCCGGCTGGCCGGAATGGGTCCTGTCATGCTCACCGGCGATCTTGCCCACTTTACCGCGAATTACGAGCGCGAGGGCGTGCCGACCTTCAACACCGACCGCGCCGACACGCTTGCCTCGTTCGACCGTTTCAAGAAGATGGCGAAAAACGTCGGCGCGAAAGTGATCATCCAGCACGAACCCGCCGATGTGGCCCTGCTGCCCGCCTTTCCCGAGGCCGCGAAATAGGCGCGCGCAAGGCAGCTTTCGCGCCCGTCGCGGACGCGCGCGCCCGCGTATTGATCCTCGGCAGCCTGCCCGGCGAGGCGTCGCTGGCCGCGGGACGGTACTACGCCCATCCGCAGAACCGCTTCTGGCACCTGGTTGGCCGCGCGATCGGCCGCGATCTCGTCTCGCTCGACTACCCCGACCGCCTTGCCGCATTGCAGGCAGCGGGCATCGCATTGTGGGACACGGTCGCCTCGGCGCGGCGGAACGGCAGCCTCGACACAGCGATACGCGACGCCGAGCATGCGCCGTTGCAGGACCTCCTCGCCCGCTTGCCCGCCTTGCAAGCGGTTGCTTTCAACGGTCGCAAGGCGGGCCTTATCGGCAGGCCCCAGCTCGAAGGCACCGGGCTCGCGCTGATCGACCTGCCCTCGTCCTCCCCAGCTTACGCCGCGATGCCGTTGCCGCGCAAAGAGGCGCTTTGGGCGCGGCTAGCCGATTTCCTCGCGTGACCCCTTGCGCGGCCGAGCGGGCGTCCGCATGGATGGTGCATGACTAGCAAGCTCACCGGGAAGGCCGTGGCCGCGGGTGCCGCCATCGGGTCCGCCGCGATCGCCGCCGCTTTGCTTTATGCGAGCAAACGCAAGGACGAGCGCAAGAAACCCCGGCAACTGCCTTCGATCCCTTCGGGCGAACCGCCGGAAACCGACTGATGCAGCCGGTTCGCCAGGTGGAAGGGCCCGCCATTCCCTACGGCGCGAAGAACGTCGATACCGACGTCATCATTCCCGCGCACTGGCTGAAGACGGTCACGCGTGAAGGGCTCGGCAAGGGCGCGTTCGAGACTGTCCGCGCGGAGCCGGGCAACGTGTTCGACGATCCCGCCTATTCCGATGCGCCAATCCTGATTGCGGGCGACAACTTCGGGTGCGGATCGAGCCGCGAACACGCCGCCTGGGCCCTGCTCGACCTTGGCATCCGCGCGGTCGTCGCGCCCAGCTTTTCCGACATTTTTTCGGGCAACGCGTTCAAGAATGGCATCCTTGCCGTGGCGTTGCCGCAGGATCAGATCGACCGCCTGCTGGTCGTGGCGAAGGACCAGCCGATCGCGATCGACCTCGAAAACCAGGTCGTTACCACCCCTTATCAGGATCGCTTCACCTTCGAGATCGACCCGTTCCGCAAGCAATGCCTGCTGGAAGGGCTCGACGAGGTAGGCCTCACGCTCGCGCGCGACGAGGCGATAACCACATACGAAAGCCGGCAGGCGCGCGACATGCCCTGGCTGGCCCATGGAACGGAGAGAGCCGCATGAAAGCCTTACGCAGCCACGCCACCGGCGGACCCGAAACGCTGACCCTCGACGAGATCGACGATCCCGTCGCCGGGCCGGGCCAGATCGTCGTCGCGGTGAAGGCCTGCGCGATCAATTATCCCGACGCGCTCATCATCAAGGACATGTACCAGTTCAAGCCGCCCCGCCCCTTCGCCCCGGGCGGCGAGATCGCCGGCGTGGTCGAATCGGTCGGCGAAGGCGTGACCCAATTCAAGGCCGGCGACCATGTGTTCGGCGGCATCGGCAGCGGGGGCCTGGTCGAAAAGGTCGCGGTTGATGCCAAGCGCATGTTCCCCGTCCCCGATGGCGTGCCGCTGGAAAAGGCCGCGTCGTTGATGATGACCTACGGCACCACGATCCACGGGCTCAAGGATCGCGGACACATCAAGGAAGGCGACGTGATGCTCGTGCTCGGCGCGGCGGGCGGCGTGGGCCTCTCGGCGGTCGAACTGGGCAAGGCGTTCGGCGCGAGAGTGATCGCCGCCGTCTCGAGCGAGGAAAAGGGCGAGGTCGCGCGCAAAGCCGGCGCCGACGAGGTCGTGATCTATCCCAAGGGCGAAATGTCCAAGGACGAGAGCAAGGAACTCGCCAACAAGTTCAAGGCGGCCTGCGGACCCGACGGCGCGAACATCGTTTACGACATCGTCGGAGGGCAATACTCCGAACCTGCGCTCCGCTCGATCGCGTGGGAGGGCAGGTTCCTCGTGGTCGGCTTCCCCGCAGGCATCGCGAAGATGCCGCTCAACCTGACCCTGCTCAAGAGCTGCGACATCTGCGGCGTGTTCTGGGGTGCCTTCACCGCGCGCGAGCCGGAGAAGTTTCGCGCGCAAGCAGCCGAACTGTTCGACCTTTTGAAGGCGGGCAAGATCGACCCGCTGATCTCCGAGACCTACCCCCTCGAACGCGGGGGCGAGGCGATCGCGAAGCTTGAAAACCGGCAGGCGGTGGGCAAGCTCGTCGTCATGATGGACTAGCGCCGCGTTGCGCCGCACCGTATGGCGCGGCGACACACAGTTCTGAGAGGACGCAATGACCGATTTCGACGATCGCCGCCGCGGCGAGGAAGCCAAGTTCGCGATGGACGAGAACACCGCGTTCCGCGTCGCCGCGCGCCGCAACCGGCTGCTCGGCCACTGGGCCGCCGAGAAGATGGGCCTCACCGCCGAGGAAACCGACGCCTACGCCAAGGCGGTGGTCCAGGCCGATTTCGAGGAAGCGGGCGACGAGGACGTGATCCGCAAGGTGCTGGGCGACCTCACGCAGGCGGGCTGCGACTGCGACGAAGCGGCAGTCCGCACCGCGCTCGAGGAAAAGACCGTCGAGGCGCGCCGCCAGCTGATGAGCGAGAGCTGAGCGGATGCCGATGGCCGCAGCCGATATCGTCGCGCTCATCGAAGGCGCGCTTCCCGGCGCGGTCGTGGAGATGCGCGATCTTGCCGGCGACAACGACCACTGGGCGGCGCATGTCGTCGCCCCGCAGTTTGCTGGCCAGAGCCGGGTCCAGCAGCACAAGCTCGTTTACGAGGCGCTGGGCGAGCGGATGGGGGGCGAGCTCCACGCCTTGCAACTGACGACCGCCGTGCCCAACTGACCAGCGCACAAACGCTTCAACTTACGGGAATTCGGCCATGTCCGACGTGAACCAGCGCCTCACCGACATCGTCAGCCAGAACGACGTCGTCCTCTTCATGAAGGGCACCCCGCTCTTCCCGCAATGCGGCTTTTCGAGCCGAGCGGTGGCGATCCTCGATCATTGCGGCGTCGGCTACGAAAGCGTCGACGTGCTGCAGGACATGGAAGTGCGCCAGGGCATCAAGGCCTTCAGCGACTGGCCGACGATCCCCCAGCTCTACGTCAAGGGCGAGTTCGTGGGCGGCAGCGACATCATGATGGAGATGTACGAGGCCGGCGAACTGCAGACCCTGATGGACGAGAAGAACGTCGCCAAGGCTGGCTGACCCGGCGTCGACCGACAAGCAAGAAACCCGTCCGGCTGGGTAGGCCGGACGGGTTTTTCGTTGGGGTTCGCTTGGGTCGGGGAGGCAGGACCTTGGGAGACTGACGTCCCGCCTCGTTTGGAAGACCGTTTGGGTACCTCACACTGTGCAACCCGCGTGCCAGTTTAGCAAAAGCGCCGAATTGCGCGGGCACGATGGTTAAGGGCGGCTTAGCACACACCTGCTTTGTAAGAAATTCCGACACGCCGCCCGCGCATTTCGGTCTTGGCAAGCAACCGGCGCAGGCGCAGGGTTGCCGGCAATGAGCGAAACCGAACAGCGCACCTCGATCCCAGCGGCCACCGTCGTCGTGTTCCGCAACGCCGCCGACGGCGGCCCGCCCGAAATCCTGATGACCGTGCGTGCCAAGGCGATGACCTTTGCCGGCGGCATGGCGGTGTTTCCCGGCGGACGGCTCGACAATGCCGACCGCGACCTCGCGGCGCGCCTCGGCAGCGACGACGAGGACGAGACCGCCCATCGCATCGCTGCGGTGCGCGAGGCTCTGGAGGAAACCGGCCTTGCCGTTGGCATCGCCCAGCAGCCGACCGCCGACGAGGTACGCCGCGCGCGCGAACTCCTGCTCGAAAGCGGCGCACTCGCACCGGTCCTCGAGGCGATGGGCTGGACGCTGGAACTCGACCGGATCGTGCCCTTCGCGCGGTGGAACCCACGCAACGAGCGCATCCCGCGCATCTTCGACACGCGGTTCTACCTCGCCGATCTCGGCACCGGAGCGGTCGAACTCGAGATCGACGATACCGAGACCACGCACCTGTTCTGGACGACCGCCGCGGGGGCGCTCGAAGCGGCCGACCGCGGAGAGCTCGCGCTGATCTTCCCCACCCGCCGCAATCTCGAACGCCTCGCCGGCTTCGCATCCTACGCCGAAGCGCGCGCGCAGGCCGAAGCCATCCCGGTGCGCACGATCACGCCCTGGATGGAAGATCGCGGCGGGGAGACCTGGCTGCGTATCCCGTCCGATGCCGGGTATCCCGTCGACAGCGAGCCGCTAACCAGCGTCGCGCGCGGATAGCGTTCACCCTCGCGCCGGAGCGAACAGGCCGCAGGGATCGTTCACGACGAGCGCGCTGTCGTCGCGGGCCAGCGCGAGCAGCGTCAGCCGCCCTTCGCGCGCACGCCCTATGGCGAGGCTCGAAGGCGCGCTGATCGTCGCCAGCATCGGGATACCTGCCCGCACCGTCTTCTCGACGAGTTCCTGGCTGCACCGCGCCGACAGGAGGACGAAACCGTCCGTATGGTCCAGGCCCTCGCGCGCCAGTGCGCCGATCAGCTTGTCGAGTGCGTTGTGGCGGCCCACGTCCTCGCGCACGCAAAGGATTTCGCCGTCCGGGCTGCAGAAGGCCGCCGCATGGGCTGCCCCGGTTGCCCGCCCAAGCGGCTGGCGATCCGACAACGTGCGTAAGCCCCGGTACACCGCGGCCGCATCCGCGCGAGGCGGGGCGGAAACGGGCTCCAGCGGCGCGAGCGCGGCGGCGATCGATTCGATGCCGCAAATGCCGCATCCGCTTTCCGAAACCCGGCTGCGTGCCCGCTCCAGCACCCGCGGCAGGCTCCGCGCCGGAAGGTTGGCGCGAGCGAGCCAGCCCCCGTCCAGCGGCAGGATATCGACGGCGTCGATCTCGCCTCTGTCCGCCAGCCCCTCGCCGATCGAGAAGCCGACGACGAAATCCTCCAGGTCGACCGGGGTCGCCATCATCACGGCATAGCCGATGCCGTTGAACTCGATCCCCACCGGCGCCTCGACCGGGACGACCCTCGCGCGGTCCTCGATCACTCCGTCCGCGAACCGCAATTCGCGCAAGGAGTGGGTCTCGCCGCCTGCGCCTAGGGCTGCCCCCGTCTCCAGCGCCGCGAGGGCAGCGGGCGTGTTCACGTTGACCGGCGGCGGTCCGGGGAGCGGGACGACACGCGCATCGCTCGCTTTCAGCCACGAGCGGACCGAACGATGGCCCGCGAGAAGATGCTGTTCGAGATCGTCGGCGAGCGCCGCGGGCCAGAGCCCGAACAACCAGTGTCCGTCCACAACTGCCGGCAGCTCGCCGCCGAGCAGGCCGGCAAGACCGTCCGGCACCGGATGGCTGTCGACCGGCGCGGTAAGCACCGAGTCGAAGCCGTGATCGCGCGCATGGACGAGCGCGGCGCACAGGCCACCCAGCGGCCCCAACCCGTCAGCGGGGCGATCGGTCAGCGCGAGTGCACAGCGACGGTCGGCGTCGGGCCCGCAGACCACGACGTCGGCGCACGTCGTCCGCAGCGCCTCCAGCGTGTGATCCAGCAAGCTTCTGCCCCGCCACAAGGCGACCGCCTTGTCGCTGCCGAACCGGCTGCTCCGCCCGCCGGCGAGCGCGGCCCCAAGGATGCGTCGCACCCCCGCGGTCATGTCCGATCGGGGATCAAGGTGTCGGAATGCGTCATGAAATGGCGTTTAGACATCGGCGAGGACTTTCCAAGCGGCCATCGGACCCATACCCTTCGGGCAGGAGAGAACGCATCGCGCTAAGCTGCGTTGTACCAATGCATAACGACGACGTGGAGACAGCGGATGGCGGGCGACAAGACCAAGACGAACGGCGACCTTCCGCACTCCCCCGGTCCCGCGGGCGGATGGGGCTCGATGAAGGGCATCGCCAGCATCTACGGCGAGACCTGGGCATCGCCCGGCGCGCTCGACAGCCTGCGTCGGTTGAACAAGCCCAAGGGCGTCATGTGCATGTCGTGCGCCTGGCCCAAACCGGCGAACTACTCCGCCTTCGAATTCTGCGAAAACGGCGCCAAGGCGACGATGTGGGAACTGACGAAGGACCGCTGCACCCCGGGCTTCTTCGCCGCCAGCGGCCATACGGTGCGCGAACTGCGCAGCTGGTCGGACCATGAACTCGAGAAGTCCGGCCGCCTCACCCACCCGATGAAGTACGATGCGTCTTCTGACCGCTATCTGCCGATCGAATGGGATGCCGCGCTCGCCGAAATCGGCGCGACGCTGCGCGAGTTGCCGCGCGAGGACGTGGTCTTCTACGCCTCGGGCCATGCGGGGCTGGAGGCGAGCTATCTCTATGCCCTGCTCGCTCGCGCCTACGGCAACAACAACCTGCCGCAGAGCAGCAACATGTGTCACGAGACGACCTCGGTCGGCCTCACCAAGGTCATCGGATCGCCGGTAGGCACGGTGACGTTCGACGATCTCGCGCAGACCGATTGCTATTTCTACTTCGGCCAGAACCCCGGCACCAATTCGCCGCGTTTCCTCCACAACCTCAAGGACCTGAAGGACCGCGGAGGAAAGATCGTCACCTTCAATCCGGTGATCGAGCAGGGCCTCGTCTCGTTCGTCGACCCGCAGAATCCGCTGGCGATGATGACGGGCAAGGAGACGATCATATCCGATCAGTACCACCAGTTGAAGGCGGGCGGCGACGTCGCGGCGATCCTGGGCCTGTGCAAGGTCGTGGTCGAGGCCGACGACGCGGCGAAGGCGGCCGGCGAGGCCGAGGTCATCGACCACGCGTTCATCGAACAGCACACGACCGGGTTCGACAGCTTCATCGCCTGCTGCCGCGACGCGCAGTGGTCCGACATCGAGGCGGCCAGTGGCCTGACCGAAGCGGCCCTGCGGCGGGCGGCGCAGGTCTATATCGACGCCGACAAGACCATCGGCGTCTACGGCATGGGCTTCACCCAGCACACGCACGGCGCGCTCAACATCGCGATGATGGTCAACCTGTTGCTGCTGAAGGGCAATATCGGCCGGCCCGGCACCGGATGTTGCCCGGTGCGCGGCCATTCCAACGTGCAGGGCCAGCGCACGGTGGGCATTGCGGAAAAGGCGCATCTCGTCCCGCTCGATAAGCTGAAAGAGCTGTTCGACTTCGACCCGCCCACGACGGACGGGATGCACATCGTCGATGCGGTACAGGGCCTCATCGCGGGCAAGGTGCGCGGGTTCGTGTCGCTCGGCGGCAACCTCGTGCGCGCGGTGCCCGACCAGAAGCGGATGGAGGAAGGCTGGGCCGCGCAGGACCTCGTCGTCATGGTGTCGACCAAGCTCAACCGCAGCCACCTCCATCCGGCGAAGGCGACCTACATCCTGCCCTGCCTCGGCCGCTCGGAAACGGACGAGCAGGCCACCGGCAACCAGGCGGTCACGAGCGAGGACAGCTTTTCCATGATCAACGGGTCGATCGGCCACCGCTCGCCCGCGTCGGACCAGCTCAAGAGCGAGCTCGCGATCGTCGCCGGGATTGCCAAGGCGGCGCTCGATCCCAACCCCAGGATGAAATGGGACGAATGGACCGGCAATTACGCGCTTGTGCGCGATCTCATCGAGGCGACGTATCCCGACGATTTCAAGGACTTTAATAGGCGAATGTTCGACGCCGGCGGATTCTGGCGCGGCAACCCCGCCGCCGAACGGATCTGGAAGACCGATAGCGGCAAGGCCGTCATCACCACCCCGCCGCAGCTGACATCATTGGGGTTCGCGGACAAGCCGGGCCGCTATCGCCTGATAACACTGCGCTCCAACGACCAGTTCAACACCACCGTCTACGGCTATTCCGACCGCTTTCGCGGGATCGAGGGCACGCGCGACGTGGTGCTGATGAACCCCGAGGACATCGCCGAAGCCGGCCTGTCGGACGGAGACACGGTGCGTCTCGTCACCGATTACGACGCGGACAATGTGGAGCGACACCTCGGCGGGCTGAAGCTGGTTGCCTACAAGCTGCCGCGCGGCACGATCGCGGGCTACTACCCCGAATGCAACGTGCTGGTGCCCATCACGCACCACGACGAATTGTCGAAGACGCCCGCGTCCAAATCCATCCCCGTGCGGATCGAAGCGACCTGAACTCTCGCTACCCGGGGGAGGCAACCGCCTGGGTACGGTGGCCCTCCCCCGTCATCTCGTGCATCCGTCCGCCGAGGTCGGCCATGATGTACCATGTGCCCCCGGCCATGATGGCGAGCAGGCTGATCGAGAACAGCACCAGCAGCAGATCTTCGCGCGATTGCTTCCCTGAGAAACTGAGGTGGAGGAAGTCGAGCATGTGCGCGGCGATCTGCAGCACCGCCGCCGCACAGATCAGGCCGACTTTCCACGCGGTGGTCAGGTTCGACACTGCCGCGGCAAAGGCGCCCGCTGTCAGCGCCGCGCTGGCGACGAAGCCGGCGGCGTACTTGCGCAGTTCCTTGCCCGCCTGCTCGTCGGCATCGACCATGTCGGTGTTGGCTTCGGTCATGCGAGGGGCACCAGGAAAACGAGCGAGAAGATGCCGACCCAGATGAGGTCGAGGAAGTGCCAGAACACGCCGAGCATCGAAAGGCGGACCTTCACCGCGTCGTCGAGCCCGCGCTTCAGGACCTGGGCGGCCATCGCGCCGATCCACACGATACCGGCGAAGACATGGATGCCGTGAAGCCCCACGAGTGCCCAGTAGGCGCTCAGCCAGCCGCTTGCTTGCGGTACACCGCCCTTGCCCGCCTGCGTGGCAAAATCCCGGACCTCGAAGAACAGGAACGCACCGCCGAGCAGCGCACACAGCGCCAGGAACGCCAGCACCCGGTCCCGGCCATGCTCGTATTTCACCGCGAGCGACACGCCGGCATAGGCCGTGCCGCCCAGCAGCAGGAGCGCGGTCTGGATGGCGACGCTCCTGATGTCGAACAGGTCTTGCGGGCCGGGTCCGCCGGCAAGGCCGACCGGATCGAGGTACGATGCGTAGCTGGCGAACAGGATCCCGAAGATGACGAGATCGCTCATCACGAAGACCCAGAAACCGAAGACGGTCGTCTCGGCCTCGTCGTGCGCCTCGCCGTGGCCTTCGCCGAGGTTGAGGCCGGGATAGAGACCCTGATCGCTCATCCCGCGAACTCCGTGCAGTCGGGCACGCCGCGGTTGCGCGGGGTGCTTTCCTCGGCGCGCGTGATCGGCGCGGTCCGGGCCACGAACTCGCGGAACCGCCGGTCCTCGTCCTCCACGTCGGCGGCGGACACGATCCGGGGCTCGATCACCCGCATGCCGCGCCAAATCAGCAGCGCGGGGATCGCCAGGAACGCCGCGATCGCGAGCCACCAGATGTACCACACCATCGCGAAGCCCAGGGCGAAGGCCGCGGCCGCGATCAGCAGCCCGTGCGGGGTGTCGGCGGGCATTTCGATATCGACGTAGCGATCGGGCGCGCGCCACGGATCGCCCGCGCGCTTGCGCTCGCCCCAGTCGTCGCGGTCGGTAACCTGCGGGATGCACGGATACGTCCATTCGGGGACTGGCGCGGGCGACGACCATTCCAGCGTCGCGCCGTTCCATGGATCGCCGCCCGGCACCGACAGCGCCTCGCGGTTGCGCCAGCTGACGAGGAAGGTCCACACAAGGCTCGCCAATGCGGCCAGCATCAGCAGCGCGCCGAGCCCGGCGGCGTACATCCACGGGAGGAATGCCGGGTCCTGGAACGTCGGCGATCGGCGCGGCAGGCCCATCAGGCCCATGACGTAGAGCGGCAGGAAGGCGAACACGAAACCCGCCACGAACAGCAGGGCCGTGCGGCGCCCCCACGTCTCGTCGAGGCGATAGCCGAACGCCTTGGGAAACCAGTAATGGATGCCCGCCAGCATCCCGTAGAGCACGCCCGGAATGATCACGTTGTGGAAGTGCGCCACCAGGAACGTGGAATTGTGCACCTGATAGTCGATCGACGGGTTGGCGAGGATGATGCCCGACATGCCGCCGATCACGAACAGCAGGAAGAAGCCGGTCATGTAAACGATCGGGGCGGTCATCCGCACCCGGCCGCGCCACATCGTCGCCATCCAGTCGTAGATCTTCACGCCCGTGGGGATGCCGATCAGCATCGTCGCGATACCGAACGCGATGTTGATGCCCGCGCTCTGCCCCATCGTGAAGAAGTGGTGCAGCCACACCGTGAAACTGATGACCGCGATGCTCATGCTGGCGATCACCAGCGAGGTGTATCCGTAGAGCTTCTTGCCCGAGAACGTGGAGCTGATCTCGGAGAACACGCCGAACGCGGGGAGGATCAGGATATAGACCTCCGGGTGGCCGAACATCCAGAACACGTTGGCGTAGTTCATCATGTTGCCGCCGGCGTCGTTCGTGAAGAAATGGAACCCGGCATAGCGGTCCAGCGCCAGCATGCTGCTCGACACGGTCAGCGCCGGCATGGCGTAGATCAGCATGATGGCGACGCACAGGCTGGTCCAGCAGAACAGCGGCATCCGCATGAAATGCATGCCCGGCGCGCGTTTCTTGAAGATCGTGACGGCGAAATTCATGCCCGTGAGCGTCGATCCCACCCCCGAGATCAGGATGGCCCACAGCCAGTAGTCCACCCCTTCCCCCGGGCTGAAGACCTTGCCGGTATAGGGCGGGTACATCGTCCACCCGCCGGTGCCGAACTTGCCGATCAGGAGCGAGATCATGACGAGCCCCGCCCCCGCCGCGGTGAGGCCGAGGCTGACCTGGTTGAGCACGGGAAAGGCCATGTCGCGCGCGCCCAGCTGCTGCGGCAGCACGAAGTTGATGAGCCCGATCAGCAGCGGCATCGCCACGAAGAAGATCATAATCGTGCCGTGCGTGCTGAACAGCTGGGCGAAGTGATCGGGCGAAACGAGTCCGGTTTCGGGCTGGTCCAGCGTGCCCATCGCCGTCGCCTGGTGCGCGCGCATCACCGCGCCCTCGATGATCCCGCGCGCCATCATCACGAGGCCGAGGACGATGTACATGATGCCGATCTTCTTCGCGTCGGGCGAGGTCAGACAGTCGCGGTAGAGCGGACCCCACCACCCCTTCCACGTCAGCACCGCGACCGCCGCGATCGCGCCGAGCACCAGCACGCTCGCGGCGCCGGCGCCCACGATCGTGCTGCTGTTCACCGTCTGCAGCAGATCGGTGTACGGGGTTACCGACCAGTCGAGCTTGCCGAAGACCGGACCGACGGGACGGCTCACGGATGCTTCCCGGTCGTACGGGCCGGCAGACCGATGCCGCCCCAAGTCGCCGACGCGCTGCCGCCCGCATGGTATTTGGCGACGATCGCATCGAACGCGTCGGGCCGGGCGAGCGCCATCATCAGCGGACCGCCGGCCCGCTCCAGCCCCAGGTCCTGCCGCGCATCGACCAGCACCGAGCGGCGGCGCAGCAGGGCGTAGGTCGCCTCGTCGAGCGCGGGACCGGTCTTTTCCTGCGCGCTCCAACGGGCGAAGTCTTGCGGGGCGAGCGCCCGAACGGCGAACTTCTGGCGGCCGAACCCGGTGCCGTTGAACTGCGTGTTCTCGCCCTCTGCCGTGCCCGGGCGGGTAGCGGAAAAGTCGAGCCGGGTGGTCATCCCCGGCATCGCATAGACCTGGCCGGTCAGCGGCGCGATCAGCAGGCTCTGCATGACGGTATCGGTGGTCAGCGTCAGGCGGACCGGGCGGCCGACCGGCACGGCCAGTTCGTCGACCGTGGCGATGCCCAGATCGGGGTAGATGAAGACCCATTTCCAATCGAGGCCGACCGCCTGCACACGGAGCGGATCGGCGCCGTTTGCGCGGTAGGGATCGAGTTTCGCCGTCGAATGCCACAGCCACACTGCCAGCATAGCGACCACCAGGACCGGCACGCCCCACAGCACGAACTCGAGCGGTTTCGAAAACTCCCACCGCGGGGCGTAGTCGCCCTTGGGCGCGGCATAGCGATAGCGCCAAAGGATCAGCGGAACGCCGACGAGGACCGGCAGGATCACGATCATGGTGATACCCACGACCCGGAGGAGATGGTTGGCCTGTTCCTCCGCCACCGGCCCCATTGGCTGCAGGAAACTTGCGGTGACTTGCGCCATCGCACCTAAGGGAAGCGCGCAGCAGGCCAGCACGCCTGTGACCGCGAGAATGCGCATCACCGAAGCGCTGCGAAAAGACGCCGTGATGCGCATTGCCCTCCCCGCCCGTTGTGGCGGCCCCTCGTTCGCCCGAGCGGCCAACTCGTCAAGCCAAAGTCGCCGACTGCTGCGATTTCAGGCGGCGCCCAGCCAAACCGCGGCGAGCGCGCAGGCGAAACTGGCGACCGTCGCCGCGGCGATCGGTGCCAGTGCCCGCCAGCCGAGCTTCATCATGAGCGACATGTCGGACCGCATCGCGGTGGCGATGACCGCGAACAGCAGCAGAGCCTTCGAACCCGCCATCGTGGCCTCGCGCACCGCCGTGGGCACCGCGCCCGTGCTGTTCACGAGAACCAGCACGACGAAGCCGACGATGAACCACGGCAACGCGGCCCTGCGCCACGCCGGGCGGGTCTCGCCTTCGGAAGGCCGCCCGACCCACAGCGCGACGAGGATCATGGCCGGACCGAGTAGCGCCACGCGCGACAGCTTGATGATGGTGGCTTCCGCGCCAGCCGCGTCGGAATAGGTGAAACCGCCGCCGATCGCCTGCGCGACGTCGTGGATGGACGCGCCGATCAGGAAGCCCGCCTGCCGGTCGCTCAGGCCGAGTTCTCCCGCCAGCGCCGGGTAGAGCGACATGGCGAGCGCACTTGCGAGGCTCACACCGACGAGCGTCAGCGCGAACTGCGCCTGGCTCAGGCGGTCGCGCCCGATGATGCCGTAGAGCGCCAGCGCCGCGCTCGCACCGCAGATCGCCGTCGCCCCGCCCGCCAGGATGCCGGCATAGCGCGACTGGCCCGCCATCGCGGCCCCGCCGAGACCGGCCACGAAAGTCGCGCCCATGATCCCGACGAGCGCCACGAACGGCCAGATCCCGAGCTGCGCGATCTGGGCGAGCGTGACCTGAAACCCCAGCATCACGATCCCCCAGCGCAGTCCCGACTGCGACAGCAGCTCGAGACCGGGGTGCACCTTGCGTTCCTGCGCCACGAAGTTGAGCGCGAGCCCGACGAGCAGACCGAGGAGGATGATGGGAAAGCCGTAATGTTCGGCAAGCCAGGCCGATGCCCCCGCCGCCACGCCAACCACGCCGAGGCCGGGAAGATACCGGACGATCGGTTCAGCCGGGCGCCGGACCGCCCGCTCCGAGCGGGCCAGCTCTGACGCGAGATACTGTTCTCCGTACAGATCGCCGCGGAACGCCTGCTCGACCGCGTCCCCGCGATCGGCGGCATTCAGGGGCGTTCTGTCCGACGGTGTCATATTGTGCTTTCTTTAGGCAACGTAGCCGGTATCGTGCAAGCCTGACAACGGTTCGGGATCGGGGAGAGAACGACATGGCCGACACGGTCGCTGACAACGGCGCAAATGACGGCGCGGATGGTGCGGGGCAGGAACGCCTGCGCAACTGGCTGATCGCCCTCCTGTTTTTCGGCACGATCATCAACTACGTCGACCGGCAGGTCCTCTCGCTCCTCAAGCCGACGATCTCGGCCGAGTACGGCTGGGGAGATGCCGAGTTCGCGCACTTCGCCTCCGCCAGCCAGCTTGCGGCCGCGGCCGCGCTGCTGTTCGTGGGCTGGGTCATCGACCGCTTCGGGGTGAAGCTCGCTTACGGCGCGGCGGTGGCGCTGTGGTCGGTCGCCGGGATGGCGCACGCGGTGGCGCAGACGGTGACCCAGTTCGTGTCCGCGCGCGTGGCGCTGGTCGCATTCGAATCGGTCAACACGCCCGCGGCGGTCAAGGCGGCGGCCGAATACCTGCCGCTGAAGCGGCGCACGATGGGCGTGGGCATCGTCAATACCGCGCCCAACCTCGGCAACATCATCGCCCCGCTCACGGTCGTGCCTTTCGCGCTGGCGTTCGGCTGGAAGACCGCCTTCGTCGTCACCGGCCTGCTCGGCTTCGTATGGCTGGCCTTCTGGATCGCGGGCACCCACCGCCTGCGTCCCCTGCCCCGCGTATCGGCCGAAGCCCCGGCGCGCGGTTCCACCTACGGCGAGGCTTTGTCGGACCGCAAGACATGGGCCATCGCCGGTGCCAAGGCCATCACCGACATGTTCTGGTGGTTCTTCACTTTCTGGCTGCCCGACCTGTTCAACAAAGTCTTCGACCTCGACCAGGGGGAACTCGTGGGGCCGACCGCGCTCGCCTTCTCGCTTGCCGCTCTCGGCGCGTTGACGGCGGGCCGCCTGTTCGGCTTTCTGCTCGGGAAGGGGCGTTCGGTGAACGCCGCGCGCAAGACCGGCATGCTGCTCTACGCGCTCGTCATCCTGCCCATTCCGCTCGCACTCACTGTGTCGAGCGCCTGGACCGCCGCGGCGATCATCGGGCTCGGCCTGTTCGCGCACCAGGGGTTCTCGACCAACATCTTCGGCTTCGCGGCCGACGCGATCCCTGCCCGGCGGGTGGCGACGGTAATGGCGATCGGCGCGATCGCGGGCAACATAGCCGGCTTCGGCATCCAGGAAGTGACCGGCCAGCTCCTCACCAGCGGGGTCGGCTATGCCCCGCTGTTCTGGTTCGCCGCCTTCGCCTATCTCGCCGCCCTGGCGTGGATCCACCTGCTGGTTCCGCGGATCGTGGCGGAAGATGAGACCGCGCCCACCTGACGCCAATGGCCCGGCAAGGCCGCCCGGAATGAAGAGACGGCCGCGGCGGGTGTCTCCTGCCGCGGCCGTACTCGTATCTCTCTTGCGCACCCGAGGGGCCGGGGCCGAAGCCCCGATGGTGGCCGCTAGAAGTTGACCCGTCCGGTCACGCCCCAGTACCGGTCCGCATCGCGCGGGATCTGATAGCGGTAGCTGCCGCCCGGTCCGCCGTTGACGATCGCCGCGGCGTAGGCCTTGTCGAAGATGTTGCGGACCTGGAACGTGATCCGCCAGACGTCGTCCACGTCGCCGAAACCGGCCGATGCATTGACGAGGCCGTAGGCCGGGATCGTTCCCAGCTGGCGCTGGACCGCGTTGGGGCTGAAGAGCGACAGCTGCTTCGACTGGTAGTTACCGTTGGCGCCCAGGAAGACGTCGACTGCCCCGCCCGTCCGCACGCGGTAGTCGGCTGCCAGCGCCCCCTTCCACTTCGGCGCGAAGCCGAGCGGCGTGCCCGGCGGAACGACGGCCGTGGCCGCGGCGCCCGGGGCGACGTTGAACTCGTCCACGTGGGCATCGGTATAGGCGACGCCGCCGGAGATCGTGAAATCGTCGAACGGCCGCCAGTTGAGGTCCACCTCCACGCCGCGAGTCGAAACGTCGCCCGCATTGGTGAAACGGGTGACGACCACGCCCGCCACGAGATCGGGGTTGTTCGCCTGGAAGTTGAAGTACTTCGCGTAGAAGGCGGCGAGGTTCAGCGTCATGCGTCCGCCGAACAGCGTGTTCTTGAGGCCGACCTCGTAGGCGTTCGAGGTTTCCGGATCGATCACGTTCGTGCCGGTCGCGGTCAGGTTGTAGAAGACGTTGTACGCCGGGCCCTTGTAGCCGCGGGTGTAGCTCGCATAGGCCATCACCGCATCGCTGACGTCGAACTGCACCGCGGCCTTGCCCGACAGGTTGTCGTTCTCGGTCTTGTCGGTGAAGATCGTCGTGGGCTGGCCGGTGCCGGTCGGCGTCGTCGGGAAGCTCGGCTGGATGCCCGGCCCGGCGAGCGTCGTGTTGCGGCTGTGGAACACGCTCAGTTCGTCATGGCTGTAGCGCAGGCCGCCGATGAGGCGCAGGGTGTCCGCGATGTTGAGCTTGACCTGGCCGAACGCCGCGTAATTCTTGAAGGTCGATCCGAAGTCGGCGACCCCGCTCGGGAACGTGGCGGGGTTGGCGAAGGCGCTGCCGCACGGGATCAGCACCCCGGTGGGCGCCCCGGCGCGTGCGGTGCAGACCACGTCGTCGCGCTGGAAGATGCGCTCCGACCGGGCGCGCGAGTAGTATAGGCCGAGCACGTAGTCGAGGAACTGATTGCCCGGCGAGGTCAGGCGGAATTCCTGCGTCAGCGTGTTGCTCTTCTGAGGGCCGATGTCGTGGAGCTGGTTGAAGCCGACGTAGGCCTGCGGCAGCCAGTCGCCGTCGCGCACTTCGGTGTTGTCGTACTTGCGATAGGCGGTGATGCTGGTCAGCGTCAGCGTGCCCACGTCGATGTCGGCCTGGCCCGACACGCCCCAGCCGGTTTCCTTCGTCCGGGTGATGAGGTTCTGGTTCACCGCCCGCGTATCTTCGTAAAGCGGGGTCGGCAGGACCGTGAAGGCTAGGTTCGAGGTCGTCGGCAGGACGGCGCCCGTCGCCGCGTTGATCGGCGGCGTGCCGATGATGTCGGCGCAGCAATCGTCGTCGTTCTTGTGATAGTCGGCGGCGAAGTACAGCCGCACGCCCGCGCCCGGATCGTAGAGCAGCTGGCCGCGCACGCCCTTGTGGTTGTAGCCGTTGACCAGCGTATCGTACGCGACGTTGCGGATGTTGCCGTCGTAGAAGCTGGAAAACCCGGTAAAGCGCGCGGCGAGATCCTGCGTAAGCGGAATGTTGACCGCCGCCTTCACGCGGTATTCGTTGCGATCGAAATAACTCGCCTCGACCGTGCCGCCGGGTTCGAACGTCGGCATCTTGGTGGTGACGTTGATCACGCCAGCGCTGGCGTTCTTGCCGAACAGGGTGCCCTGCGGCCCGCGCAGCACTTCCATCTGGGCGATGTCGACGAGGTCGCTGAACGCCTCGCCGGAACGGGCGTAGACGACGCCGTCGACCACGGTGGACACCGACGGTTCGCCCGCGATCGAGAAGGTCGCGGTGCCAACGCCGCGCAGGAAGATCGTCTGGTTGAGCGTCGTGCCGGATTTCGCGAAATTCAGCGAGGGAACGAGCTGTGCCGCGCTTTCGATCGAGGGACGCGAGGCCGTGTCGAGCGCTTCGCCGCTGAGCACGCTGACCGACAGGGGGATGTCCTGCAGGCTTTCGGTGCGCTTCTGCGCGGTGACGAGGATTTCGCCCGGAGCGGAATCTTCGGTCTGGGTCAGCGGGGCGGGCGGGGTCGCTTCCTGCGCCGCGACGGCCGACGGCGCGAAGGCCGCGAATCCGGCCCCGAACAGGCCCAGGGCGCTCGATGCGCGAAGCATGGATTTCATCATCTCTCTCCCACGTTTTCGCCAGCGAAACCAATCGCATGGCGAAAATGACCGCGCGGCTCCGGGCCTAATAAGGCCCGCCGCTTGGTGCTTGATTTGCGAAAACGCCGCCGATATGTCAAGCGGTGTCACATCGAGACATCGGGAGTGCGGCTTTCGGGCGACAGCTCCACGGAAAACGGGACGGGATGGCGCTGAAACTGGAAATTGACGCCGATTCTGACGGGTTCGCGCTGCATTTCGGCGGCAGGATCGTCCTGCGCCATTCACCCTCCTGTCCTGCGGTGGCCATCGCCCGCGGCGCACCCACCGTGGAGATGGTGCGCGGCAATTTCCGGATCGAGGATGCCCCGCAGGAGCGGCGCGACCTGACAGAATGGCGTTTGGTGGATGGCGGGATCGAGTTCGATGAAATTCGGCTCTCCTGGGATGCCGAATTCATCACGGTCACTGCCGAAAATTCGGCGATCGACCGCTTGTGGGTTCGCTTCCATGCCGAACCGGGCGAAACCGTGTGGGGCGGCGGGGAGCAGATGAGCTATCTCGCCCTCACCGGCCGCCGCTTCCCGATGTGGACAAGCGAGCCCGGCGTCGGCCGCGACAAGTCGACCGAGCTGACCCGCCGGATGGATGCCGACGGAATGGCGGGCGGCGATTACTGGACGACCAACTATCCGCAGCCGACTTTCCTCACCTCGCGCTGGCTGGCGGTACACCTCGATGCCGCCTGCTACAGCGCGATGGATTTCACCGACCCCGCCCGGCACGAGGTGGAGGTCTGGTCGAACACCGCGCACTTCCAGGTCTTCGCCGCCGATGGGCCGAAACCGCTCGTTTCCGCGCTCGCCGACCGGTTCGGCAAGCAGCCGCCGCTTCCCGACTGGGCGATCGTTGGAGCGATCGTCGGGCTCAAGTCCGGGGCGAGCAGCTTCGACCGGCTCGATGCGTTCGTCGATGCCGGCGCGGCGGTCTCGGGTTTGTGGTGCGAGGATTGGGCCGGGATCCGCGAAACCAGCTTCGGCCGGCGCCTGTTCTGGGACTGGCAGGTCGGCGCGCGGAGCGCCGAGCGATACCCCGGTCTCGACGCCCGCATAGCGGACCTCGCGGCGCGCGGGATCGCGTTCATGGCCTATGCCAACCCCTACCTGTCGAACGACGCCGACCTGTTCGCGGAAGCGGCGGCGGGCGGCCATTTTTGCCTCCGCCGCGACAGCGACGAGGTCTACCTCGTGGATTTCGGGGAGTTCGACTGCGGCGTCGTTGACTTTACCCGGCCCGAGACCCGCGACTGGTTCGCCGAGCGCATCCTGGGCCGCGAAATGCTCGACCGCGGGATCATGGGCTGGATGGCGGATTTCGGCGAATACCTGCCGACCGACGTGCGCCTCGCCGACGGGAGCGACCCGATGGAGGCACACAACCGCTGGCCGGTCCTGTGGGCCGAAGTGAACGCCGCTGCATTGGAAAGCCGCGGTAAGACCGGCGAGGCCGTGTTCTTCATGCGCGCGGGTTTCTCCGGCGTGCAGGCGCACTGCCCGCTGCTGTGGGCGGGTGACCAGTCGGTAGATTTTACCCGCCACGACGGCATCGGCACGGTCATCACGGCGGCACTCAGCGCGGGTCTGGTCGGCAACGCCTACAGCCATTCCGACTGCGGCGGCTACACCTCGCTCCACGGCAACGTGCGGAGCGGGGAACTGATGCAGCGCTGGTGCGAACTCGCCGCATTCGCGCCGGTCATGCGCAGCCACGAGGGCAACCGGCCGGACGACAACCTGCAATACGACAGCACGCCCGAACTCCTCGCCACCTTCGCCCGGTGGAGCCGAGTCCATGCCGCCCTCGCCCCCTATGTCCGCGCGCTGAGCGACGATGCGGCGGAAAGCGGCCTGCCCCTACAGCGCCCGCTGTTCCTGGAATACCCGGGCGATCCGGCGCTGTTTGCGGTGCAGGACCAGTATCTCTACGGCTCCGACATGCTTGTGGCCCCGGTGATCGAGGAAGGCGCGACGTCGCGGACGGTGATCCTGCCGGGCGACGCGCCGTGGCGGCACGTGTGGACGGGCGAGGATTTCGCGCCCGGCACCCACACCGTGTCCGCCCCGATCGGAAGGCCGCCGGTGTTCTATCGCCCGGACAGTCCGCACGCTGCGGTGTTCGCCGACTTGCCGCAGGCGCTGGCGGGATGAGCGAGCGGGCCAACATCCGCGACGTCGCCGCGCGCGCCGGGGTGGCGGTGAAGACGGTCAGCCGCGTGCTCAACGGCCACCCCTATGTCAGCGCCGACATGCGCGAACGGGTCGAGACGGCGATGCGCGATCTCGATTATCGCCCCAGCGTGGCGGCGCGCATCTTGTCGGGCGCGAAGTCGAACCAGATCGCGCTGATCTACGACAATCACAGCCCCTACTACATGTTCCAGATCCAGAAGGGCTGCTGGGACGTGTGCCACGAGAAGGGCATCCGCCTGCTCGCCCAGCCGGTCGATATCGACGATCCCGACGTCGGCGAGCAGGTGCGCGGGCTGATTTCCGAGACCCATGTCGACGGCATCGTTTTGTCCAGCCCGGTGACCGACTGCGAGCCGGTGCTGCGCGTGCTCGACACGCTCGACATCCCGTTCGTGCGCATCTCGCCCGGCACCAACCATGCGCTCACCAGCAGCGTGTTCATGGACGACGCGCAGGCCGCCGACGACATGACGACCCATCTCATCAACCACGGCCACCGGCGCATCGGGTTCGTGAAGGGCCACCCCAACCACATGGCGAGCGAGGAGCGGCTTTACGGCTATCGCAAGGCGCTGGAACGCGCCGGTATCGCCTACGAGCCCGCGCTGGTGCTCGACGGGACATTCGATTTCGACAGCGGCGTGGCGGCGGCAGCCGCTCTGCTCGACCTCGCCCATCCGCCCACCGCCATCTTCGCGGCCAACGACGACATGGCCGCCGGCGTGCTGGCCGAAGCGCACGCGCGCGGGATCGACCTGCCCGGCGCGCTGTCGGTCGGCGGCTTCGACGATACCACGCTCGCGCGCACCGTCTGGCCGCCGCTGACGACGATCCACCAGCCGATGGCCGAGCTCGCTCGGACCGCGGCCGAAATCCTCATCGCGGGCGGCGAGACCCAGCACCGCCGCCTGCCCCACCAGCTTGTCGAGCGCGTATCGGTCGCGCCGCCTTCCCGGAGAATTGCATGAGCCAGCTTCCCGCCCCGCCTGCCAGCCGCACGCTGGGCACCAGCGACATCGCGATCTCGCCGATCGCGTGGGGCATGTGGCGCCTCGCCGAAGGTAGCCGCAGCAGGGCCGATGCGGCAGCGCTGGTCCATGCCGCGCTCGACGCCGGGATCACCCTGCTCGACACCGCCGACATCTACGGCTTCGACGGGACAGGTGGTTTCGGCGACGCCGAAGCGCTGCTGGGCGAGGTTCTGGCCGCCGATCCGGGTTTGCGGGACAAGATGGTGCTGGCGACCAAGGGCGGGATCATGCCGCCGCTGCCGTACGACCAGTCGCGCAGCTACCTGACGGAAGCGCTCGACAAGTCGCTGGCGCGGGTGAAGGTCGATACGGTGGACCTCTACCAGATCCACCGCCCCGACCTGCTGGCGCATCCGCAGGAAGTCGCCCGCACGCTCGAGGATGCGGTCTCGGCCGGGAAGGTCCGCACGCTCGGCGTGTCGAACTTCACGCCCGCGCAGATCGATGCGCTGGCGCATTTCTTGACGGTTCCGCTCGTCAGCACCCAGCCCGAAATCAGCCCGTTGCGGATAGATTGTTTCGAGAACGGCGAGCTCGACCAGGCGATGCGGATGGGGCTGACCCCGCTGGCGTGGTCGCCGCTGGGCGGCGGGGCGCTGATCTCGCCAAAGGGCGCGCGCGATATCGCGGTGGCGACCGAGCTCGACCGCATCGCCGGCGAACAGGGCGTCAGTCGCAGCGTAGCGGCCTACGGCTGGCTGATGGCGCACCCGGCGGGCATCGTCCCCATCGTCGGTTCGCAGAACGCCGAACGCATCGCGGAGGCCACACAGGCGCTTGAAATGCGCTGGACCCGGCAGGATTGGTACGCGGTGCTCGTCGCCGCCAGAGGAGCACCCATGCCATGACGACGAACCCCGGCCAACCATGCGAGATCGCGTGGTTTTCCGCGCTGTGCGACGACGACTACGAATTCCTCGGCGTTCCCGATCCGCAGCTCCAGTCGAGCTGGGAGCATTGTCGCAACATCGTGCTGCGCGCGGAGGAAGGCGGGTTCGACAACGTGCTGCTGCCGTCGGGCTATCAGCTCGGGCTCGACACCACGGTCTTCGCCGCCGCGATCGCGCCGATGCTGACCCGCATGAAGCTGCTGTGGGCGACCCGCATCGGCGAGGACTGGCCGCCCCAGCTCGCGCGCCGGATCGCCACGCTCGACCGTATTCTCGGGCCGAACGCCGCGGGGACGGCCGGGCGGCTGAACGTCAACATCATCTCCTCCGACATGCCCGGCCAGTCGATGCCCGGTGGCCCGCGCTATGGCCGCGCGACCGAGGTGATGAAGATCGTCCGACAGCTCCTCAACGGGGAAAGCATCGACCACCAGGGCGAGCACTACCAGCTCACGCTCGACCCGCCGCGGATCACCACGATCAGTGGCAAGTGCCCGCCATTCTACTTCGGCGGCCTTAGCCACGAAGCGCGCGAGTGCGCCGCGGAGGCGTGCGACGTCTATCTCATGTGGCCCGACACGATGGACAAGGTGCGCGAGAACATCGCCGACCTGACCGCGCGTGCCGCCAGTTACGGCCGCACGCTCAAATTTGGTTACCGCGTCCACGTGATCGTGCGCGAGACCGAGGACGAGGCGCGCGCCTATGCCGACCGCCTGCTGTCGAAGCTCGATGACGAGAAGGGCCGCGCAATCCGCGAGGCGTCGCTCGACGCGAAGAACTACGGCGTCCAGCGGCAGGCCGAACTGCGCGGCGCGGCGGACGGCGACGGCTTCGTGGAAGAGAACCTGTGGACCGGCATCGGGCGCGCGCGTTCCGGCTGCGGAGCGGCGATCGTCGGAAATCCCGACCAAGTGTTGGCGAAGCTGCGCGCCTACCAGGCCGAAGGGATCGAGGCTTTCATCCTGTCGGGTTACCCCCACATGCAGGAATGCGACTTGTTCGCCCGCCACGTTCTGCCCCACATCGAACACGGACCGCTGAGCTTCGACTGACGTCTTGACCGATCCCGCCCCCCTCTACGACCTTGCCGTGATCGGCGGCGGGGTAAACGGCTGCGGCATCGCCCGCGATGCGGCCGGCAGGGGCGCGCGCGTGCTGCTGCTGGAGGCCGGCGACCTCGCCAGCGGCACGTCGTCGAAGTCGACCAAGCTGATCCACGGGGGCCTGCGCTACCTCGAACACTACGAGTTCGGCCTCGTGCGCGAGAGCCTGAAGGAGCGCGAGGTCCTGCTCGGGATCGCGCCGCATATCGCCTGGCCGATGCGCTTTGTGCTGCCCTACGTCGACGGCCTGCGCCCGCGCTGGCTGCTGCGCGCGGGGCTGTTCCTCTACGACCACATCGGCGGCCGCAAGCGCCTGCCGGCCACGAAGACGATCGACCTGACGCGGCACGTCGCAGGCGCGCCGCTGAAGCCGGAATTCACGAGCGCCTTCGCCTATTCCGATTGCTGGGTGGATGACGCGCGGCTGGTGGTCCTCAACGCCCGCGACGCTGCCGACCGCGGCGCCGAGGTCCGCACGCGCTGCCCGGTCACCGCATTGCGGCGCGCCGGTGCTCACTGGGCGATCGAAGCCGGCGGCACGACGTTTCTCGCCAAGGCCATCGTCAACGCCGCGGGGCCGCACGTGCTCGACGTGCTGGAGGGCAGCGACCTCCGCCCCGACCGCAAGATGCGGCAGGTGCGCGGATCGCACATCGTCGTGCGCCGTAAGTTCGATCATCCGTTCGCCTATTTCTTCCAGCTGCCCGACGGACGCATCTTCTTCGCCATCCCCTACGAGTGCGCCTTCACCCTGATCGGCACGACCGACGCCGACCACCACGGCGGGCCGGTGGAGGCGAGCGCGGAGGAGATCGCCTACCTGTGCGAGGGGGCGAGCCGCTTCTTCCGCGAGCCGGTGGAGCCGGCGGACGTCGTGTGGACCTATGCCGGTGTTCGCCCGCTGGTCGACGACGGATCGGGCAAGCCCGAGGCGGCGACGCGCGGGTACGAGCTCGATCTTTCGGACGAAGACGCGGGCGCGCCGATCCTCACCGTCTATGGCGGGAAAATCACGACCTATCGCCATCTCGCCGAAGAAGCTGTCGACAAGCTCGCTGGCCGGCTGCCGGTGCTGACCAGCGACGGGTGGACGGGCACCGCCGCGCTTCCCGGGGGCGATTTCCCGGTCGAGGGGGCGCCCGCGCTCGAAGCGCGCTTCGCCCGCGAATTTCCTACGTTCGCCGAGCACGCGTACCGCATCGTGCGCGCCTACGGCACCGCGGCGTTCGAGATCTTCGCCGGCGATACCGGCCGCGATTTCGGCCACGGCCTGTGCGAGGCCGAAGTGCGCCACCTGATTACCCGTGAATGGGCGCGCTCCGCCGAAGACGTGCTGTGGCGGCGTACCAAGCTGGGCCTGCGGTTCTCGTCCGAGGAAGCGCTGGCGCTCGACCAATTCATCCGGCAGGAGGCCGCAATATGACCACCCGTATCGTCGGCATCGGCGGCACCGTCCATCCGGGCAGCTCGACCGAGCAGGCCCTCGCCCTCGCCCTCGCAGTCGCGGCGGACGCGGGCGCCGAAACCACCATGTTCGGCGGGGAGTACCTGCGCGCGCTGCCGCACTACCGCGGCGAAGGCTACGGCATCGAGGACGGCGCCGAACTGGTCGAGGCGGTGCGCCAGGCCGACGGGCTTATTATCTCGGCCCCCGGCTACCACGGCAGCATTTCGGGCCTGCTCAAGAACGCGCTCGATTATCTCGAAGACCTGGCGAAGGACGAGCGCCCCTATCTCGACGGGCGCGCGGTGGGCCTGATCGCGACCGCTTACGGCGACCAGGCGACGATGAGCACTCTCCTGACCATGCGATCGGTGGTCCATGCCCTGCGCGGCTGGCCGACCCCGATGGGCGCGACGGTGCGGGTGTACCACGGCCTGTTCTCGCCCGACGGCGAATGCCTGGAAGACCGTGCGCGGATGCAGATCGAACTCGTCGGGCGGCAGACCTTCCGCGGCGCCTGCGCGCTGTCGCTGGCGGGGAACCGGGAATGAGCGGCGAGCTGCAGGCCGCGCTGGACGCGCTGGCGGCGGGCGAGACGATCGTCCTCACCGGCGACCGGCTGCGCGGCGGGGACATCGACTTCTGCGTCGCGGCGAGCCGCATCACGCCCGAAGCGGTCAATTTCATGGCCACCCACGGCCGCGGTCTCGTGTGCCTTGCACTCACGCCCGCCCGCGCGGTGCGGCTCGGCATCGAGCTCATCAACCCCGGGCGCGAGCACCAGTCGGGGCGGCCCCACGGCCGCTCGATCGAGGCGGCGAGCGGGGTATCGACCGGCATCTCGGCGGCCGACCGCGCGCACACGATCGCCGTCGCGGCGGCCGATGGCGCGACCGCCAGCGACATCGTCTCGCCCGGCCACGTCTTCCCGCTGATCACGGCGGAGGGCGGCGTGCGCGAACGCCCCGCTGCGGCCGAAGCGGCGGTCGAACTGTGCCGCCTGGCCGGGGTGGGCGACGCGGCGGTCATCTGCTCGATCATGCGCGACGACGGCGAAATGGCCCGCCTCGACGACATCGGCAACCTCGTTGCCGAGCACGGCCTCACTGTCGCCTCGCTCGACCGCCTGCTCGAACGCGAAGTTTAGACGGGTCTCTCTTTCAGGCGTTCGCGTCGCTTTCCTCGACGAAGGGTCGCAGCATCGAACGCACATCGACCCGCGCCTTCAGCCGGGCGGCGAGGAGCGCGGTGCCGCTGACCTTGCGCTGCACGAACAGAACGTCGCTGGGCGGCAGGTGCCACGTCGCGCGGTCCTGCGCGATGGCCATACCTTCGTCGCGCAGTACGCCCACGAACCGGCGATCGCCGAAATCGAAGGGTCCGTCCCGGTTCATTTCGCCGAGGATGATGTCGATCATGCGGTCCACTCGGTCGCCGTGCCGTTCGATCGCGCCCGGGCCGATGAAGCCCGCCGCCAGCGCCGCCTCGCGCACGCCGGTGCGATCCCCGGCGAGGCCAGCCTCCAGCAAACGCCGATAACCTTCTACCGTCGCCGGCTCGACCGTTCGCGCCGCGCCGAAGTCGAGCAGGACGAGACGCCCGGTGTCCGCCTGCCAGCGGTAGTTGGCGAAGTTGGGATCGGTCTGCATCGTGCCGAACTCGAACAGCTCGCGCAGCACGAGCCCGATCAGCGTCCGCATGGCGGCGTCGCGGGTCTCCTGCGGGGCGGTTTCCAGCGTTTCGATCGGCGCGCCTTCCACGAATGTCATTGCGAGCACCCGGTCGGTCGTGAACTCGGGCACGAGTTCGGGCACGACCACCCCCGGTTCGCCTGCCAGCAGCCTGCCGAACAGCTGCATCTGCGCGCCCTCGCGGCGGTAGTCGGCTTCCTCGGCCAGCTGGCGCTTTGCCGCTTCGAGCAATGGCGCGATGTCGAGCTCGCGCGGCAGCAGGCCGGACACGCGCAGCAGGGTCGCCACGTTGTCGACATCGGCATCGATGCTTTCGCGCACGCCCGGGTACTGCACCTTGATCGCGAGCGTCCGCCCGTCGAGCGTGACGGCGCGGTGAACCTGCCCGATCGAGGCCGCCGCCATCGGGCGCGGCTCGAACCGGCGGAAGCGCGTGCGCCAGTCCTTGCCCCATTCGCGGGCCAACACCTTTTGCAGCTGGTCGGGCCGCATATGGTGGGCGTTCTCGCGCAGGCGGGCCATGATCTCGGCCAGTTCGGGCGGCAGCATGTCGCCCGCGTCCATCGAGATCATCTGGCCGAGCTTCATCGCCGCACCGCGCAGATGCGACAGGCGATCGGCCACCCGCCCTACGTTGCGCGGGGTGAGCAGCATGTCGCGGAGCTGGGGGCGCTCGCCTTCGGCCATGCGGCGCGCCCCTTCTGCCAGGACGCCGCCCACGATGCCGCCCGCCAGCCGTCCGAAATGGCCGAGGCGCGAGAATCGCCCGCTCGGCACCGAACGGCCGCGCCCGGTCCAGTCTCCGCTGTCGTCTCCGCCGCTGTCGTCGTCGCTCATCGCTTCACCACCCCATGCTTCCCGGTACGCCCTTGAAGGGACCGGCATAGCGGCTGGTGATCCAGCCGCCGTAGAACTGGCCGGGCTGCGGCACCGCGATCTCGCCGTCGACGCTGCACCGGTCGAACGGGCCGGCGTAGAAGGCGACATGATCGCGCAGCGACGCAAAGGCGCGTGTGGGATCGGGATAGCTCCACCCGACCCGCGGCAGGACGATGTCGCCCAGCACGACATCCCAGTAGACGGCATGCCCCTTCCATTCGCAGAACGATCCGCCGCTTGCGCGCTGCAGCACTCCGGGCGCGATGTCGGCGGGCGGAATGTAGTAGCTGGGAGGATGGCTCGTCTCGAGGGTGCGGACGGTGCCGTTGCTGTCGGCGACGACCCGGCCCGCGTGCTCGATCCGGACGTGCGCGGAGGTCGGTTCCGCGATGGCGGGGCGCGGGAAAGCCCACACGCTTTCCTGGCCCGGCGCGGCGGGGAGCGGTCGGGGTCTCACGCCGCCAGCCCGGCGGGGGCGGGGTCGCGATCGGAACGGTTCTCGGTCATCCCCGGCGATATGGGATCGAGCGCCCCCTATTGCCACCAGGGGCGGGCGGCGGGCAATGCCGATTATGTCGGGACAAACCCGGGCCGGGCGTTGTGATTTCGCGCGGCATTTGCCTATGCATCGCGGACACGCGCCCTGGCGCATGCAAGCGGGGATCCCATGAAGAAGAACGGCAAGGTCGCACTGGTCACCGGCGTGACAGGCCAGGACGGCGCCTACCTCACCGCCCTCCTCATCTCCAAGGGCTACGTCGTGCACGGTATCAAGCGGCGCGCGTCGCTGTTCAACACCGTGCGCATCGACCACCTATACCGCGACCCCCACGAGGAGGACGTCCGCTTCTTCCTCCATCACGGCGACGTAACGGATTCGAGCAACCTCATCCGCGTGATCCAGCAAACGAAGCCGGACGAAATCTACAATCTTGCGGCGCAGAGCCACGTCGCCGTGTCGTTCGAGGAACCGGTGTACACCGCCAATTCGGACGCGCTCGGCACATTGCGCCTGCTCGAGGCGATCCGCATCCTGGGCATGGAGAAGCACACGCGGTTCTACCAGGCATCGACGTCCGAACTGTTCGGCAAGGTGCAGGAGACCCCGCAGTCGGAAACGACGCCGTTCTACCCGCGCTCCCCCTACGGCGTGGCGAAGCTCTATTCCTACTGGATCACGGTCAACTACCGCGAGGCGTACGGGATCTACGCCTGCAACGGAATCCTGTTCAATCACGAGTCCCCCGTGCGCGGCGAGAACTTCGTCACACGCAAGATCACTCGCGGCCTCGCCCGCATCAAGCTGGGGCTGCAGGAAACGCTCTATCTCGGCAACCTCGACGCCCGGCGCGACTGGGGCCATGCCCGCGACTACGTCGAGGCGATGTGGCAGATGCTGCAGCAGGAAGAGCCGGAGGACTTCGTCGTCGCCACCGGCGTCCAGCACAGCGTGCGCGAGTTCGTGACCATCGCCGGCAAGGAACTGGGGATCGACATCACGTGGCGGGGCGAAGGGCTGGAGGAGACCGGCTGCGATGCGTCCGGCCGCCCGATCGTCCGCGTCGATCCGCGATACTTCCGCCCGTCCGAGGTCGAGACTCTGCTCGGCGACGCCAGCAAGGCGCGCGCGAAGCTGGGCTGGGAGCCGAAGACATCGTTCGCCGAACTGGTGTCGGAAATGGTGCGCGAAGACCTGAAATCCGCGGAGCGGGACCAGCTGGTCAAGAAGCACGGCTACCAGGTCCATGAACAGTTCGAATGACGGTTCGGACAGGGGTTCGATCGCCGATGCCAGCGCGCGTGAGCCGGCGCTGGGGTGGAGCCTCGCCGCCGGCGTCGCCAGCACCGCATGGACCGCCATCGTCACGATCGCGACGGTCCCGGCCTATCTCCATTTCCTGGGTGTCGAAGCTTACGGCCTGATCGGCTTCTACATCGCGCTGCAGGCGATGTTTGCCGTCCTCGACCTGGGGCTGTCGCAATCGATCAACCGGGAGGTCGCGCGCGCTTCCCGGGACGACGAGCGGATCGCGGTGCGGAACCTGCTCCACACGCTCGCGGCGGGGTACTGGATCGTCGCGGTCCTGATCGGCGGGGCCATGTGGCTGCTGTCGCCCTGGCTCGCGGTGTCGTGGCTCGATTCCACCATCGACCCGTCGCGGCTGGCGACGGTGGTCGCGCTGATGGGTCTCACCATCGCGTTGCGCTTCCCGTTGGGGCTGTATCTGGGCGCGCTGATCGGAGCGCGCCGGCTGGGGCTGGCGAGCGGGATCGAGATCGCGATGGTGACGCTGGCCCAGGTCGGGGTGCTCGCCGTCCTCGCGTTCGTGTCGCCGACGATCGAGGCGTTCTTCGCCTGGCAGGCGGCCATCGCCGCGCTCAACGTGCTCGCGGTCCGCAGCGCGGTATGGCGGATACTGGCGGTGCCGGGCGCGAAGCCGGACGCAGGCCGAACGCGCTTCGATTTTGGTGGCCTCAAACGGATCTGGCGCTTTTCGGCCGGACTTGCGGTCACCGCCATCCTCGGCGCGATCTTCGTACAGAGCGACAAGATCGTACTGAGCAAGATCGCCCCGCTCGCCGATGTCGGGCGCTACACGCTCGCCTGGATCGCGGCGCGCAGCCTCTACGTCCTCACCGCGCCGGCCTTCAACGTAATCTACCCGCGCATCTCCGCCCTCCACGCGGCGGACGCGACTGCCGAGATCGAGGCGCTCTATCGCCACGGCACCCGGCTGCTCATGGGCATCGTCTTTCCCGCCGCGTTCTTCGTGGCGGTCTTCTCGGGCCCGATCTTCGCGATCTGGACGGGCGATGCGGCGCTCGCGGCCAGTGTTTTCTGGGTCGTCGTCCTGCTGATGGTCGGCACCGCGTTCAACTGCGCGATGCACTTTCCCTACGCCCTGCAGCTGGCATTCGGGCAATCGCGGTTGCCGATGCTGATCAACGTGATCCTGCTCGCCGTGTTCGTGCCGGTGCTGATCGTGCTGGCCACGCGGTTCGGCATCCTCGGTGGGGCGATGGCGTGGGCGATCCTCAACACGCTCTATCTATTTTTCGGAACGTGGATTACCCACCGCTCACTGCTGCCCGGAACCGGTTCGCGCTGGCTTGCGGGAGACGTCGGGGGACCGTTCTTGATCAGCCTTATCGTGGTGGGCGGCGGCGGATACGCGCTGCGGTCGGCCGGCCTGCCCGAACTCGCAGCGGCGGCGCTCGGTGCCATCCTCGCGGCGGCCGCCTTCGCGATCGTGCTTTGGACGACGCCCGATCTGCGCGCCTTCGCACGCACTCTGTTCGTGCCGGGCGCGGGCACCGGGGGACGCGGGGGCGCAGCGCGGTGACGACGGCTCCGATCCCCTATTACTCGCAGTTCGGCGAGGATCGCGGCCTCGAGAAGATTTTCGGCGGCAAGCGCGACGGTTTCGCGATCGAGGTCGGCGCGAACAACGGTGTCGACGGCAGCACCACCCTGCACTTCGAGAAACTCGGTTGGGAATGCATCCTCGTTGAGCCCAACCCGTCTCTGTGCGCGGAAATCCGCACCAAGCGTGCAGCGATGCTGTTCGAATGCGCCGCTTCGAGCGCGCCGGGAACGGCCGTCCTCCAGATCGCGGTCGGGGCGGAAGGATCGCACGCGGTGTCCGCGCTCGGCGACAGCGGCAAGGCGGCCGAGATCCTCCAGGATCATGGCTTTCGCACCGAGCCGGTCGAGGTCGCGACGCGGACGATGGATGCGATCCTGGAAGAGGCGGCCGTGGCGAGGCCCATCGACTTCGTCTCGATCGACGTCGAGGGGCACGAACTTGAGATGCTGAAGGGCTTCTCGCTCGATCGCTGGCGGCCGCGCATCCTCATCATCGAGGACAACGCCTCGCTGGGCGAAGGTTCGGTGAAGGATCACCTCGAGGCCGGCGGCTATGTTCGCTTCCGCCGCACAGGCGTGAACGACTGGTACGCGCATCGCGGGGATACCGAACTCGCCGGCCCGCTGCGCCGCGCCGCCTACTACCCCTCGATGGTCTACGGCCGCGCGGTCGCGTTGCTGCTGAGGGCCGCGACACCCGTAGCCCCCATCCTCAAGCGCGTCCCGGGCGCGATGGCGGTGCGTAACCTGCTGCTGGGCGGACGGCGCGGCTGACCCATGAAGCTGTCGATCTGCATCGCCACCTTCAACCGGGCCGGTTTCATCGGCGAGACGCTGGAGGCGCTCGCCCGTCAGCTGCGCCCCGGGGTCGAGATCGTCGTCGTCGACGGCGCCTCGCCCGACGATACCGAGGGCGCGGTGCGCCCCTTCCTCGACCCCGCGCAGCCGATCCGCTATTACCGCGAGACCGAGAATTCGGGCGTCGACGGCGACTACGACAAGGCCGTCGGCTACGCGCGCGGGGACCACGTCTGGCTCTTCCCCGACGACGATCTGCCCGCACCCGGCGCCATCGACCGCGTCCTGGAAGTGCTGGCGGACGACGACCCCGACCTGCTTGTCGTCGATTCCGAAGTGCGCGACCTGTCCGTCACGCGAACGCTGCGCGAAAGCCGCCTGCCGTTCGCGGGGACGCGCGCCTATGGCCCGCAGGATGCCGATCGCCTGCTGGCCGATACCGGCTACAACCTCACCTTCATCGGCGGGGTCGTCGTTCGCAAAGCGCTGTGGGAGGCGCGTCAGCGCGAACCCTACTACGGATCGCTGTTCATCCACGCCGGAGTGATCTTCCAGACGCCGGGCATCGCCCGGGCCAAAGTGCTGGCCGAACCGCTCATCCGCATCCGCGCCGGCAATTCGATGTGGCAAGCGCGCAGTTTCGAGATCTGGGCGTTCAAGTGGCCGGACCTCGTCTGGGGCTTCGGCGGGTATTCCAACCGTGCGAAGAAGGCGGTCGTGCCGCGCGAGCCCTGGCGCAGCATCGCGTGGCTCGTCGGCTACCGTGCGCTCGGTGCCTATTCGCGAGCGGAATACGACCGCTTCCTTGCCAAGCGACTGAACGGACCGGCCCGGCTGATGGCGAAGACGGTTGCCGCTCTCCCCGGCAAGCTCGTCAACTTCGCGGCCGTCGTCGGCCTTGCGCTCGTCGGCAAGGGCGGCAGCGCGGTCGCCTACGATCTCGTCGCCAGCAGCCGGTATTCGAACGCGGCCAGCCGATTGGTGACCAGGTTGTGGCTCGGCCGGCACAACCCGAAGGCGCGGTGACCGGATGATGAGCGAGAAGACCGCGATCGTCACCGGCATCACGGGGCAGGACGGTTGGTACCTGTCGGGCCTACTGCTCGAGCGGGGCTACCGGGTGATCGGCACGAGCCGCGATCCGGCGGCCGGCGGCCCCGTCCGGGACGGCATCGTGACCGCCCGGTGGGACTTGCGCGACGGCGAAGTGCTCGAGGCTCTCCTGCGCGATCATCGCCCGACCGAATTCTACAACCTGGCGGCATTCGCATCGGGCGCGGGCATGTACGACGACCCGGTCGGCATCGGAGAGGTCAACGGGCTTGCCGTGGCGCGCATGCTGGAGGCGGTGCGCCGGGTCGATCCCGCCATCCGGTTCTGCCAGGCATCGAGCAGCGAGATGTTCGGGGAGCCCGACCGCAGCCCGCAGGGCGAAGACACCGCATTCCATCCCCGCAGTCCATACGGCGCGGCCAAGCTCTACGCCCACGAGATGGTCGGCATCTATGACCGCGTGCACGGCCTGTTCGCGTGTTCGGCGATCCTGTTCAATCACGAGAGCCCGCGGCGCGGGCCCGGCTTCGTGACCGGCAAGATCGCTCGCGCGGCGGCGCGCATCGGTCGCGGCTTCGAGAGCGAACTGTCTCTCGGCAACCTCGACGCGCAGCGCGATTGGAGCTTCGCGGGCGACAGCATGCGCGGCATGATGCTGGCGCTGCAGGCCGATGCGCCCGGCGACTACGTGTTCGCGTCGGGCGAGTCCCACAGCGTGCGCGACGTGTGCGAGGTCGCCTTCGCGCAGGTCGGCCTCGACTACCGCGACCACGTCCGCACGTCGGATGCCGACTACCGCCCGGCCGAGGCCGTCCCTCTCGTCGGCGATGCGTCGAAGGCGCAGCGCGTGCTCGGTTGGGCGCCGCAGATGGACTTTCCCACCCTGATCCGCTCGATGGTCGATGCGGAACTGGACATCCTTCAACACCCCGCGAACAATCCGAGGTAACCATGCCGACCCCGATTTCGTCCTGCCGGATCTGCGGCAATTCCAGCCTCGAACCGGTCCTCGACCTGGGCGTGCAGGCGCTGACCGGCGTATTTCCGAAGTCCCCGGACGAACCGGTCGGGGAAGGTCCGCTGCGGCTCGTGAAATGCGTAGGAGACTACGACCAGGCGTGCGGCCTGCTCCAGCTGGAGCACAGCTACGACATCGACGAGATGTATGGCGAGAATTACGGTTACCGTTCGGGCCTCAACGCCAGCATGGTGGCCCACCTCCATCGCAAGGTCGAACGGATTTCGGGGCTCGTCGACCTCGTCGCAGGCGACCTCGTGATCGACATCGGCAGCAACGATGCCACCACCTTGAAGGCCTATACGCAGGAAGGGTTGCAACTCGTCGGCGTCGACCCGACCGGAACCAAGTTCCGCGAATACTACCCCGACCATATCACGCTGATTCCGGACTTCTTCTCGGCCGACCTCGTCCGCGACAGATTCGGCGACCGCAAGGCGAAAGTCGTGACGTCGTTCTCGATGTTTTACGACCTCGAAGCGCCGATGGATTTCATGGAACAGGTCGCCGGCATCCTCGCCGACGACGGCATCTGGGTGTTCGAACAGAGCTACATGCCTGCGATGCTGGAAACCAACTCGTTCGACACCGTCTGCCACGAGCATCTGGAATTCTACGCGCTGAAACAGATCCAGTGGATGGCGGACCGCGTCGGCCTCGCCATCGAGGACGTCGAATTCAACGACGTCAACGGCGGCAGCTTCTCGGTGACCGTCCGCAAGTCCGGCGGAACGCGCGCGCGGACGCCCCAGGTCGAGGAGATTCTCCGGCGCGAGACCGACATGGGCCTCGATATTCTGGAGCCATTCCGCGCCTTCGAACGGCGCGTGAAACAGGCGCGCGAGGAAATTCGCGGGTTCGTTTGCAGGGCGAAGGCGGCCGGCAAGACTGTCGCGGGGCTGGGCGCGTCGACCAAGGGCAACGTGCTGCTGCAATACTGCGGCCTCACCGCCGACGACCTCGTCGCAGTGGGCGAGGTGAACCCCGACAAGTTCGGCGCCTACACCCCCGGCTCGCATATCCCGATCGTCTCGGAACGCGATCTGCTGGCGCGATCGCCCGACTACCTGCTGGTCCTGCCATGGCACTTCCGCGCGTTCTTCGAACAGTCGCCGAAGTTCGCCGACCGAACGCTGGTCTATCCGCTGCCGCGACTCGGCGTGGTTGAGGAATAGGTTGCGAGCGGGCGTCAGCGAAGAAAGAGGTGGTGCCTCGTAGGAGAGGAAGAGGGGCACTCAGATCAATTGGAGATTTCCTTCGATCTGGCGCGATGACCGCTGCGCACCCCAATTCGAGCCGTACAGCATTTAGGTTTCAAGCGCCCGAAGGCGGACGTTGCCAATCAGGAAACCCCTTCCCCCTGCTCTCGATTACCAGGTTACTAGATCGACCTCGATCGAACACGGTCGTGTCGGGGTATTTCGCTGCAGAGTTCGATCCGACCGTCGTAAACCTACTGTTCTTTCCTGGCATTCAGCCAGGCCGTGCTTTGCGAGCGGGCAAGGTCCAGCAAGTTGCCCATCACCAAATTCATGTCGATCAGGTGGAGGCCCATCGCGGGATTGATCTGTCCAGCGGTATAGATGTCGCCCGTGATGTCGTCGGTTCTGGGATCGTTCGGATCGGCCTTGACCCGGATGGTGAGATATTGCCCTTTGTCATTGGACACGCACTCGCCGGTCAACAAACCCGGAACCGAAGCGAACGGTGTCGAAACCTTGCGACCGTCCGTGGTCCACTCCGGAACCGGGCCACCCATGATAGACTGGGTCGTCAGGTAGGAATGCAATGGCGCTTCGCCGCCGCCCGGTGCCGCCGGATTCACGCAGGCGATCGCCATTCCGGGTGTGGCGGTTGCCGCGTAGTCGTTGACCGGGCCGACGGTGTCGCGAAAACTGCGATAGGCGACGATGCAGCCGGATTGGTTCGCGCGCGAGCATAGGGGCATGGACTGGAAATCGCCCCCCACTGTCTTTCCTTCGGGCACGACGACACTCGTTCCGTTCAGATAGGCGGCAACGATGCGTTGCTGCGCCGGCTTGCCATCGATTTCGTTCTTGATGAGGCCGGTCAACATGCGCGAACCCTGCGAATGGCCGATCAGGATGACGCCGCGCCCCTGATTGTAATTCGCAAGATAATGCGCCCAGGCATCCGCGACATCGCCATACGCCGTCCGATACGCTGCTGCGATGGTTTCGCGCGGCAACCGGCCCGATGCGCCCAGCATGGTGATTTGCCGGTACTTCGGCGCGTAGACGCGGCAGACGTCGGCAAAACGCGCTAGCTGCTGGTGAACGACGCGGCCTTCTTCCGGTCCCGCGATCCAGTCCGCGTTGGCTGCATTGTCGAGCGAAAGCGTGGGGTAGATGTAGAAGCAATCGACCGGTGGTTCGGCAGACGGGGTGGATGTCTCGATCGCCATCGATCCGTCCGCCGCGACCACGGTGGTCGTCAGGTCCTGATCGCAGGTGTCGTTACGTCCGGGAAGACAGAGCCACTTGTCGGGATCGGAGTACAGCGCGTTCGCTTCACTCGGCATATCTTTGGTGGCGAGTCCGGACGATAACGCCGTGGATTCTACGCTTTGCTCGACAGGCGCGACCGAACTGCATGCGCCGAGCAATACAGGCACGACCAATGCTGCGAGCGAGCGGAATATGCCGGGCCCCCTGCCGGTCTTTCCTGCGCCGTCTATTCGCTTCACGGCAGAAGGCAGCGCAAAACTGCGGGCCGTGCAAAAGGCTGTTGGTGCCATGTCTACCTCTCCCTGACGAGAATCGGTGCGACCTTCGTGCGGGGTCGCCATCCTCTCCGTGACGCCGGGATGCACTGTTCGCCGAACCGAAGCAACTTACAAGCAATCAGGATTGTTTTTTTCAACCACCCGGGTAGGCTTCGTCGAAAGTCGGGGAGAGACGAGCATGAAAGATGGGCTGCGCACGTCGCGGCGTACGGCACTGGCGGGTGCCGGTTTAGCGGCCTTGTTCGGCAGTGGCCGGTTAAGCGCGATGCGATCGGACAGCGCGAATGGCACGGATGGGGAAGCGACCGCAGACGCCGCGCCGCCCGTCCCCGGCGATGCCGACTTCGTGGCTGTCATGCCCGCCCTGACCCGGTATCTCGCCGGGGCGCGTACCGCATCGGTGCCCGCCGCCATCCGCGAGCGTGCGCGCCTGCACATCCTCGACACGCTGGCGTCGATCGTGGCCTGCCAGCCGCTCGAAGCGGCACGGTTGGGACGCCGGTATGCACGCACGATGAGCGGCGGCGCGGGCAGCCCGATTTTCGGATCGCGGGACACGGCAAGTCCGATCGACGCGGTATTCGCAAACGCGATGACCGCCCACGCGGCAGAGATAAACGACTTCATTCCTTCGGCTTACGTGCAGCCGGGCCCTTCCATTGTCAGCGCCGCGCTGGAACTGGCGCGCTCCAACGCCCGTACCGGACACGAACTGGTGAACGCGGTGGTGGCCGGTTACGAACTGGCGGGCCGCATCCCCAAGGCGATCGGCACGCGCAACCTGTGGCTCGCCGGACTCGCGAACCACGGAGTCGGCCCGGTCTTCGGGACGGCCGCGACCGGCGCTGCGCTGATCGGGCTGGATGGGGACCAGTGCAATCACATGCTGGCCTACTGCGCGCAGCAGGCATCCGGATCATGGCAATGGATGCTCGACGTGCGCCATGTCGAGAAAGCCTTCGTTTTTGCCGGAATGGGTGCGCGCAACGGCATGCAGGCAGCACTCATGGCGGGAATGGGCTTTACCGGGGTTCCCGACAGCCTCGATACGCAAAACGCCTGGTTCCGCTGGCCGGCGTTGACGGGCGAAGGATCCGATCCGGAAAGCCTGATCGCAGGACTGGGCGAAACCTTCGAACTGTCGCTCGCGGCGATGAAGCGCTATCCCGTGGGCGGCCCCACGCAGCCCGCGGTCCGTGCCCTGCTGGAACTGCGCAAAACAATCGCCGCAGACCGCGTCCAAGCCATCCGCATAGAAATGCCCGGCGCGGCGGAAACCTTTCGCCGGGCGAACATGCCCGCGCTCAATATTCCCTATCTTGCAGCTATCATCATGCTCGACGGGCGGCTCGATTTCGTCGACGCGCAGTCGCTCGAACGCATGAGGAGCGACCGCGCCGCCCAGGCGTTCGCACAAAAGGTACGGGTCGTCGAAGACCCGACCCAGCACACCGGCGAGGGCGAGGACCGCACCGAGAGCGCGCGCGTCACGCTGACATTGAACGATGGGTCGAAACGGTCGCGGTACGTTGCCTACGTTCCCGGCTTTCCGACGCACCCCATGAGCAAGGACGAAGTCGAAACCAAGGCGCTCGAACTCATGCGCCCGATCCTGGGCGTCGCGAAAGCGGAGCAATTGGTCGGGTTGTGCGACGATCTCGACCGGATGAGCACCGTCGATCCCATCATCGATCTGATGCGGTTCGAACCTCCGGCCGCGGCTGCCGGATGAGGGCGGCGGGGATCGCCGCTCGACGATCGATCAGGTTTCGTGCTTTTCGGCGATCAGACGCTCGGTCAGCTTTTCCTTGTACCATTCGAGCAGTCGTACGGATTGTGCGATGGTTTCCGCGGAGCCCGCGAAGATGGACTCGAGCAGCAAGCCTCGCATGGCCGCCATGTGAAGCTTGTTCATCGTGTTGAGCATGGCATCGTTCTCGATACCCGCTTCCTTCGCGATAAGCTTGGTCTTCGCGAGATGGATCTGGTCGAGCTGGTCGAGGAAACCCGGCATGATCTCCGCCAGCAGAGGATCGCCGCGAGAGCCGATCAGCATTTCCAGCAAGGCGATCGATTCGGGTTCGCGGATCGTCTCCCACGATGCATTGGTAAGCGCGTGGAACCGTTCGACGCCCGGCTTCGTCCCACGCAGAGCTTCGGCGCGTTTTCCCTGTAGCCGTTCCACAGCACGAAATCCGACCGCTTCCATCAGTTCGGCCTTGCCGGCGAAATGATGCAGGATGCCGCCCCTACTGATTCCCGCGCGCTGCGCGACGCGCATCATCGTGGTGGCAGCATATCCTTCCTCTGCCAGATTGGCGATCGCCGCGTCGATCGCGCGTCGGCGCGAAGTGGACGTTCGTTCCGCTTGCGTCTGGCGAACTTTCTTTCCGCTGCCTTGCATCGGACCGGTCGTGTTGGTGGAAGCGGTCGGCATGTCTGTTCCGTCGTGTCTGGAAGCGGGGGCGGCAGGCCGACCCGCACGTGAAAGCGCGGGCCGGCTTCACCTGCCTGTTAGCTTCGATCTCGAACCGTGCGAAGCGTTTAGAACCGCGCGGTGGCACCGATGAAGAAACGGCGTCCGATAACGTCGTACGCCGAAGTGGGCGTAACCGAGCGACCGCCGAATTCGGGGGGCTGCTTGTCGAACAGGTTGTTCACCCCGGCCCGAAATTCGAAGCTGTCGTCCACGATCAGGCGACCGACCAGATCGAAATAACTGACCGCCGGGACGCCTGTGGCCGTGGTCGCGGGATCGGTCACGATCGTCGAATTTTCCTGTTCGCCGATGTACCGCCACCTCAGCGACAACGATCCCGTGTCGCTCGCCAGTCCCAGCGTCGTGACATGCTTCCACGCCGGATGGGTCGATGAGAACCCGTCGATCTGCGTGTTTCCGACCGTTCCCGCATAATCGAACACCGGATCGCTTGCGGTGGACTGGATCTTGTAGTCGATCACGTATGTCACGGCACTGTTGAGGAATACGCGCGCCCCGCGCCCCAGTCGGATCGACGCGTCGAGCTGGAAGTCGATGCCGGACGTTTGATAGCTCGCAAGGTTGAACAGCGGTTCTGCGATCTCCGCAAGCAGGCCCGATGCGTCGCGGGTGATCAGCCGGCAATTGGCGTTGCCGGGATCATAGTTGGGGTTCTGTCCGCTGAAGTTGAAGCACTGGTTGAGCGCGATCGGGCTGGTCAGGTAGCCGATCGCGTCGTCAACCTTGATGTTGTAGTAGTCGATCGAGCTCGAAAACTGGTCGAAGACGCCGGACATGAAGGCGGGCTGCAGAACGGCACCGATGGTGTAACTGTCGGCCGTCTCCTCCTGCAGATCGGGGTTGCCGATGCGGAACGCCGCATTTGCGCTACCGGAGTACGTGTATCCGTCCACCAGGGCCAGGGGGACCCCCTGGGCGATGCACAACGCGCGGACCCGGGCGGGATCGACTCCGCTGACCTGGCCGCTCCGCGCCGCGCCCGTCACGTCGCACGGATCGCCTCCGCCGGCACTCGCACGCCCGATGATGCCGATCGCTCCGGCACGCGGAGAGTAAAGGTTGCCCAGGCTAGGCGCGCGGATGGCGCGGGAATACCCGCCGCGCAGCGTGAAGCCGTCGAGAGGCGTCCAGTTGGCACCGGCCTTGTAAGTGTGCACGCCGCCGATCGTGTCGTAATCGGAATAGCGGTAAGCCAGGTTGGCTTCGAACCCGTCGAAGATGGGCACGAGCAATTCGCCGTAGATTTCGGCCACGGAGACGTCGCCGCCGGACGAAAAGGCACCCGACGTGCCGAGCGCCTCGGGAGACGTCGTCACCCCGGGGACCGACGTCGGCGTCGGGCTGCGACGCGGGTCGATCCTGGCCTCGTACGCGTTCCTTCGGTATTCGGCGCCGACCGCGAAGCCCACCGTGCCGGCCGGCAGGGCGAAAAGCGAACCCGTCAGGTTGCCCTGCACCACGGTCTGTTCGAAAATGGACGTGTCGACGGTGTCGAAGGTCAGGTAATCCGAACAAGCCTGCGAGGCGCGCGCGAAACCGAACGGATCGTAGCCACCGGCGCACAGGCTCGCCCCGCCGTCGGGCGCGGACACGACCTGGTTGAAACGGGACCGGCTGATCTGGTTGAAGGTGGTGGAATCGCTCCGCGTCCGGCCGTGTGTCGCGTAAAGGTCGAACTGCAAGTTATCGCCCAGGGAACCGCGGAAGCCCACCAATCCCTGATAGACGTCGTAATCCTCCTCGACCTCGAGCCTGCCGATCCGCGTGCCGGTGAAGTAATAGGAAATCGGTGCCGTCGGGATGGGCCGCGCGTTGAGCAGGATGCGCAGATCGGGGGTGATGAACGGGTTCGATACAGGGATCTGGATCGGGGCGACGACGGACTGGAGCACGCCGGAAGCCGACTGCTGACGTGCCTTGTACGTCGCGTAGTTCACTTGTGCGTAAGCGGTGATCGTGCTGGTCACGTCGAATTCGCCGCGCGCGAAAGCCGTATAGCGCTTGATGGGCAACTGGACCGTGGAATCGCTGAGCGACCGTTGCCGCACGACGCCGTCCGCCACGATGTATCCGGTCGTCGCGGTGTCGCGCAGGTTCAGCCCTCCGTCGCGACCGATGATCGTGCCGTCGGAGTTCACCGCGTAGCTGCTGGACACGCCGGGGATCGCGGTCCCGTAGGTATTCGTGAACAGATTGCGGAAAGCGGCAACGCTGGATGCGCGGCCGAAACCGAACGGATTGCTGCCGGACTGGATGATGAGCCCGCTGGTCGGGGACGACGTACCGTCCTGGTTGTCGAAGAAGGCGCGCGAATTCTGCGATGCGGTGTCCCGTTCCAGATAGGATCCGGAAACGAAAACCCGCGCACGATCGTCGGCCAGGCTGCCTCCGTAGGTGGCAGCCGCGCTGTAGGTCGCCGCATCGCCCATCCCGGAAATGCCGACGTCTCCTTCCAGTTCGAGGCCGCGGAACCGGTTGTCGAACTTGAAGTTCACCACCCCGGCAATCGCATCCGATCCATAAACGGCAGACGCACCCCCGGTGATGACCTCGACCGACGAGATCAGTGCGGAAGGCACGGTATTCAGGTCGATCGCGCCCGACGTGTCCGAAGGCTGCAGTCGGCGACCGTCGAACAGGATCAGGGTCCTTTCCGAACCCAGTCCACGAAGGTTGGCATTGGCACGGCCGCCCGAACCGCCAGCGATCGCGCTCGTCTGTGACCCTTGAGTCGCCTGAAACTGCGGCAGCGCGTTCAGGGATTGTTCCAGCGTCGCGGGCCCCGCATTCTGGATGAATTCCTCGTCGACCGTCGTGATGGGGCTTTCGGCGGTGTAATCGCGCCGCACGATACGAGACCCGGTTACCACGATCGGTTCGCCCACGATGGGGGCGGTCGGGTCTTCCAGTTCCACGCCGTCATCGACCGGCTGCGGCAAGACCTGCTGCGCGTGGACGGGCATTGCCAGCAAGGCGAGACTGACACCGGACAAGGCTACCCAGCGTGTGGTGCGCATTTTAACTCTCCCATTAGCCGCTTTCTACGGTTTTTCGTTCCCATCACCCCGTATTCGGAAGTCGGGATTGTCTGTTTTTCGCGACAAGTCGGATCATGCGGTCGAGAGCATGTCCGCCCCGGCGGTCATCCGTCCTGATCGGCGCTCGCGCTCGAGCCGGTTACGGGCCGCGTCGCACCTATTGTCGCCCAGACCTCGCGGAACTGGGCGCGCGGATCGTTCACGACCTCGGGTTCTTGCGACAGGATCATCGTCGCTCGTTTTGTCGGCTCGTAAGCCGGCCAGTCGGGCAGGTATTCGTTGTTCGGATCGCCAGAGGCCGCAAACGCGGCCCAGCTTGCGGCGATGCGGTCCGCCATGGCGACGCTCTGCGCGCTAGGCCCGTTCAACGCCCCGCGCACGCTGTGCAGACTGGGGGCAACGTCGATCCCGTGAACGGCCCCAAAGCGCCCGCCATAGGCCGGGCTGGGCCAGGTCCAGAGATAGGACCAGACCTTCCCGCCGCCCTGCCGTGCTTTCAGTTCCGCCTGCGCGAACGCGCTCTTGCGGAACCAGATGTCGCTGTCCATCCGCGCCGCCAGCAGGAACGGCTTCTCCTGCGGGCTCTCGGCGCGGTACATGTCGACCACCTCCTGCGCCCGATCGCCGGCCCGCTCTCGGGCGAAGGCCAGCAACTGATCTTCGGTCATCGCAAAATTGGCCATACGATAGGATCGTTCGTCCAGCGCGGTCGACACGATGAGCGGCACGTCGCGGCTTACCTCGGGCGCGCCGGGCGAGAAGGGATGGCGCGGCAGGACGGATCCGTCGACCACAGGAGCGAAGGAACTGGGCGCTTCGCCCTTCGCTCGTGCGGCGGCTTCCAGCGTAGCCTGCGTTTCCAGTAGCGTGGTCCAGGGTACCGCCTGCAACGCTTTCACGTCGCCTTTGGCAATGCCGAGCGCCGAAAGCAGACGAGAGGCATTCGCAGACGCAATTTCCCGGGGCATCATACGGAGCGCCGATCCGCTCATGACCCCGGCGCGGTGAAACAAGCCCTTCGCACTCGGCATGGCCATCAGCGTGCTGGTCTTGGCGCCCCCGCCCGACTGCCCGTAGACAAGCACGCGCGACGGATCGCCTCCGAAGGCCTGTACATTGGTTCTTACCCATGCAAGCGCGGCGACGATGTCCTGCATTCCGACGGTGCCGGACGACGCGAAGCGATCGTCGGCAAACTCGGCCAGATGCAGAAAGCCCAACGCTCCCAGGCGATGCGTGACGGATATGACCACGCTGTCGGAAAAGCGAGCCATCGCCTCTCCATCCATCCCGATCGCATTACCCGACCCGCCGTAGAAGCCGCCACCGTGCAGAACGACGATGACCGGCTTCTTCGCGGATGCCGACAGCGCCGGCGACCATAGGTTCAGCGCCAGGTTGTCCTCGCCAGGACCCGCCGGCTGGTTTTCGAACATGATCAGGTCGGCATAATCGTGACGTCGATCGCCCGGCACCTGGGGCGCGGAATCGGAATATTTGAGCGCGTCGCGCACGCCGGCCCATTTCTGGACCGGTTGCGGGGGCATGAAGCGATTGCTGCCGGAAGTGGGCGCACCGTAGCGGACACCCAGGAACTTGGCGATCCCGCCAGCCATCATCCCGCGAAGACGCCCGTCCGCCGTTTCCACTACCGGAAAGAAATCCGCTGCGCGCAACGGCCCTGCCGCGGTGAGCATCCCCCCCATCAGGGTGGCGCCCAGGAAACGTCGGCGGCTGGATGTGATTGGCATTGCCATTGGCAGTCTCTCCCGTTGCGCGGCCGGGATTCATCGCCCGATCCGCCATCTGCCTAAGCTCGATTTCAGATTAAAACAATCGTGACTGTCGGTAAATTCGGCTTTAGAGGTTAGTGGACAGAACGGCTTTCGATTGCCGTCGCAAGGGGAAGGATCAGGAAATGGGTAGAACGTCCGAACTACGCAGCGCACTCGGCAAAGCGGGAGCTGGCCTTTCCGCCCTGGCTCTTTTCGGCTGTGCCACGGTCGACCAACCGGCCCGGCAGACGATTGCGAACCTGGAGGACACCGCTCCGATACTGGGCACGACGCTGGGGCCCGTGCGCGGGACCACGAGTGCAACCGGCGACATCATGATCTTCCGCGGCGTGCGCTACGGAGCCTCGACCGAAGGAACGCGCTTTCAGGAAGCCGCCGATCCCGTTCCATGGACGGCCCCGCGCGACGCAAGCCGGTTCGGGGCCGACTGCCCGCAACGCCCCAGCGGCGAAGTGCCCGTGTTCGCGTCATGGGTGAACGATCTGCCGCGCAGCGAGGATTGCCTGTTCCTCAACGTGTGGACCCCCGGCATGAACGACGGGAAAAAGCGTCCGATCATGGTCTGGCTGCACGGTGGCGGCTATGTCACCGGGTCCGGCTCCAGCAACGGATATGACGGCACGCGGTTGGCGCAGCGCGGCGACGTCGTCGTCGTCACCATCAACCACCGACTCAACGGTTTCGGCTATCTCTACCTCGGCGGCGTGACGAAGGATCCGAAGTACGCGCATTCCGGCAACCTCGGCAGCCTCGACGCGGTCAAGGCGCTGGAATGGGTGCGCGACAATGCTGCCGCGATCGGCGGCGATCCGGACAATGTCACCATTTTCGGCGAATCGGGCGGCGCGGCGAAAGTGTCCACCCTCATGGCCATGGAAAGCGCACAAGGCCTGTTCGACAGGGCGATCGCGCAATCGGGTTCGATGTCGCTGGCGGGCTTCGAACCGCGCCTGGCGAACGCCCTGACCGCAGACATATTCAAGACGGCTGGCCTCGAGCCCGGGGATGTCGCTGGCCTCGCGGCACTCCCCACCGATCAATACGTTGCCGTACTGATGAAATCGCGCACACGGGCGGCCTATTTCCGGCCCGTGGTCGATGGCAGTTCGCTCAAACGCCAACCGTTCGCGCCCGACGCGACCCCCTTGTCCGCCGATATCCCGCTGCTCGTCGGCACCAACCGGACCGAGATGCGACTTCAGGCAGGCCTCGCCGATCCCGGAAATTTCTCGCTGACTTGGGAACAGCTTCCCGCCAAACTCAAGACCGTCGTAGGCGACGCCGATGTCGACCGGATCATCAGCGGGATGCGCGCCGCGCACCCCCAAGCCGACGCGAGCGAGATTTTTTTCCAAACCGCTACGTTCCAGAATTATCGTGGTACCGCCCTGCGGCAAGCGGAGCGCAAGAGCGCGCAGAACCGCGCCCCGGTCTATATGTACCGCCTCGACTGGGAGACGCCTGTCGAAGGCGGCCGACTCAAGACGCCGCATGCGCTCGATATCGCGTTCGTATTCGACAATGTCGCGCGATCGACGTCGATCACCGGGTCCGGGCCGGACCAGCAACGTTTGGCCGACCTGATGTCCGACGCCTGGATAGCCTTTGCGAAAACCGGCAACCCGAACACGGCGGCATTGCCGCAATGGCCTCGCTATACCCAAGCCAGTCGGGCGACGATGATCTTCGATATCGAGCCCAAGGTGGTCGTCGATCCCGATCGGAAGGAGCGTGAACTGCTGCAGCAGGCTTTGGCCGAAGGCCGCGCGACGGATTGATTCCTTCGTTACGTCGTTAGTCACAATCGGCGGGATGGCAGGTTCGCACTTCACCCTGTGGAGATGAGTCGATCGAGCTCATTCCGCCACGCTTCGGCCACCGCGAACAATTAAACGTGTGTGTTGTCGCAAGACCTCGAAGGACTGCGCGCGATCCACTTGATCGTTGTCCCTCTGCGCCCTTAGCTCCGCGACAATCGCACCAGTTTTGGCAATTGCCCTACTCATGGTGAGAAAGGTCTTGCCCACCCGACTCAGTTGACAGACACTCAAATAAGTTCGAAAGTTCGCAATCGACGAGTGAACCGGGATTGGAGAACAGCACATGACCTACGTGAACGGCCGCATCGTGAACGATGCCGATGCGCACACCATGGAAACGCAAGACTGGCTCGCTCCCTATCTCGAAGGCGAGTTCAAGGAGGTGTATTCGGGCGTGTACTCCAAGCGCGAAGGCGGCGAGCGCATCGTCAAGATGATCGAGCTGGCCGAAGCGCGCCGGACCGATCCCGAAGCGCGCGCAAAGGCTGCGGAAAACCCGATCCAGGGTGCCAAGGGCTGGCTCGGCTTCGGCGGGTTCGACAAGGACGAGCGGGTGGAAGCGCTCGACTGGCTCGGCTTCACCAGCCAGCTCGTGTTCCCCACCTTCGGCCTTGCCGCGATCGGTCGCGCAAAGTCGGAAGACCAGGCCTACGCCGCGGCGCGCGCGCTCAACTGCGCGCAGATCGATTTCTGCAACGCCGATCCGCGCATGGTCGCGGTCGCCTTCTGCCCGATGGACAATCCCGTGCGGGCGCTCGAGGAAGCACGCTTCGCGGTGGAGCGGGGCGCGGGCGCGGTGATGGTGTCGGCCTCTCCCGCCGGCGACCGGTCGCCCGGCCATCCCGATCACGACCCGTTCTGGTCGTATCTCGAAGACAATCGCATCCCTTTCATGTTGCACATCGGACCGGGCACGAAGCGCCAGCCGAAAGGGTACATGAACAACGGGCGCGAACGCGCAGCGGACCTCCACGGCGGCGGCGAGAATCTCCGCTTTCCGGACTTCGTGTGCCTCTGGTACGCACCGCAGGAATTCCTCACCGCGATGGTCTATGACGGAGTGTTCCAGCGCTTCCCCGATCTGCGCGGCGGTGTGATCGAAAGCGGGGCGGGCTGGGTCCCCGAGTTTCTCCGCATGCTCGACCACGGCTGGCACTCGTTCAACAAGACCGACACCTACCTGCAGGCGATGGACCTGATGCCGTCGGAATACATCCGCCGCGCGGTGCGCTTCACGCCCTTCCCGAACGAGGATGTGGGCCGCATGATCCGCGACTCGTCGCCCGAACTCTACATGTTCTCGAGCGATTACCCGCATCCCGAAGGAACGCGCGATCCGCTGGGCAAGTTCGAGGCATCCATCGCCGATTTCGACGAGGATACCAAGGACATGTTCTACCGCGCAAACTACGATTTCATGATGTTCCGCGATGCCGACAGGATGGCGGTCGCAGCCGAATAGAACAGCCTAGGATCCTCTCCCAGGCCAACACTGGGCGCGCCCCGTATCCGGAGCGCGCCCTTTTTTTCTGACGCGATAACCACTAGGCACGCGCAAGGTATTCCGGACGGAGGGGATCGGCGTGGATCAGGCGCGCGTGCGCAACCGCAAGCTGTCTGCCGACGACCGGATCGACGAGATCGTCGACGCCGTCCGCGACCTCGTTTTGACCGAGCGATCGCTGACCTTCGGCATGAACGAGATCGCCGCCACGATCGGCTCCAGCCGGGCACTGGTGTACGTCTATTTCGAGAGCGTCGGCCAAATTCTCGACGAGCTTTGCTTGCGGCAGCTCGATCTCCTGAAAGAGCGACTCGATGCTGCGGGCGGAAGAGGGGATCTCCTGGCCCGGGCGGTTGCCCAAGCGCGTGCCTATTTCGACCATCTCGTGGCGGAAGGACCCGTGCTTCACTTCATCATGCGCGAACGCAATGCCGACTCGCCCCTGGTGCAATCGATCGCGCCCTTCAGGGCGATGCTCCGGTCCATCGCCAGCGAAGTGGCAGCCCCGCTGCAGTTCACTCCTCGAGAGGCACTGGTCTTCGTCGAACTGCTGTCTGCGGTACCAGAGTCGCTCGCCGATCAGGTCCGCGCCGGAACGCTGGGCGAGCCTGTCGCATACGACATTCTCGATCGTTTGGTAGGCGATCTCATCGACGACATGCGGGTACGCGACTAGCACGATACTGCACGCACAAGGCCGGAGCCGCGCGCCGGATCAGCGTGGACCTCGCATCGAACGGACGAGCCGGTCGTCGCTGTCGATCCCGGCCATCGTCAGGGCGATGCACAGCCGCTCCACGATCTCGAACGGTGCCCGGCGGGCAGCGACGATGCCCCCTGCGCGCAGGGAAATCGCCGTAAGCGCGATCGTAGAAGCCGTGGCGACGTCCCGACCCAGTCCACCACGCTCCGTCAGCCCCCGCACGATCGCTTCGCGGGCACTGTCGGCCTTCGCCTCCCGCTCGGGACGCAGCGCGCGCTTCACGTCGGAATTCCTCAGCAACAGTTGCAGCAGCGGTCCTCGCTCCGCCGCTTCATGCAGGTAGCTGATCGTAGAGATCACGATGCGCGTGCGGCGGTTCTTGCTACGGAACAAGGACACACCGCGCCTGGCCGATATGGCGGCAATCTCGCGGCGGGCGAGTGCCACCAACAGGTCGGTCCGCCCGCCGAAGCAGTTATGAACCTGCGCATCGCTGATCCCCACCTCGCGGGCGACGGTCTTCATCGTCAGATGGGCCAGACCGTGTTCCAGCGCGATCCGGGCGGCGGCTTCGAGCAGCTGCGCACGTCTGGTCTCCAGATCAAGGCGCAACCGCGGCTTGGATTGCACCGCCTTACCACGCTCGCCGATCCGGATCATCTCTCGCATGCCGCGCGGGGCGGCTGGCAAGGCGACCGGTTCGCCCCGTTTGGTGCTGGCCCGTGTCCAGTGATTGCTGGGCGGGCGAGGAATGTCGAGACGGTCGCACAACTTGGCGAGCCCGTTGCCGCTCATCCCGATCTCCTCGGCAACCGCCGTGATCGGCTGGCTCCACACGAGTTCGTGCAACTCTTCCCGGGTCATCTCCATAGCGGACAGGCTAGCGCGAACGCGCCCGGCTTGACCAGTGCGCCCGCAACGGACGGTACTCATGAAATACCCTTCCGCGAACGACGGACCGGCTCACTCGCGCCCGGTAGCTATGCAGAATGACCATTTGTTCTTGTGAGAGTGTAAAATAGAGGTTAGGCAGTCGTCGACGAAATCGGGAAGAGGATTGCCGGATGCGCAAGGGATGGCTGACGCTTGCCTTGGCGGGACTGTCTGCACCGGTGGCGGCACAGATGCCGCCGCCTATCAACCCGGTCGATATCAAAACGGACGCAGGCACGCTTCGCGGAGACGATACCGGGGACGTGCTGGTGTTTCGCGGGGTGCCGTTCGCCGCGCCCCCGGTCGGTGACTTGCGCTGGCGAGCCCCCGCGCCGGTCCCCGCATGGAAGGGCGTGCGCGCCGCAGTGGCTTACGAACCCCCCTGCCCGCAGCCGGTCGATCCGGGATTCACGATGGCCAATCCCGGCGGCGTCAACGGCGCCCAATCCGAAGACTGTCTATACCTGCAGGTCTATACGCCCAAGGCGGTGAAGAAGGCGCCGGTGATGGTCTGGTTTCACGGCGGCGCCTTCTTTCTGGGTGCCGGCCACCTCGGCAGTTACGAAGGCATGGCCAACGCGGCGAACGGGGTAATTACGGTTCCGGTGAACTACCGCCTGGGGGCGATGGCCAACTTCAACCATCCGGCGATCGACTTCGGCGAAGGGCCGCATGGCAATTATGCCCTGCAGGATGCGGTAGCCGCGCTCGAGTGGGTTCGGAAGAACATCGCCGCATTCGGCGGTGACCCCGACAACGTGACGATCGCCGGCCAGTCGGCCGGCGGCGGGATCGTCGTCGGGCTTCTTTCACTACCTACCGCGAAGGGCCTGTTCGACAAGGCGATCGTTCAGTCGGGTGCATTGATCGTGCCGGACATGAGTGCCGAAGCGTCTACAGCAAAGACGCTGGAAGGCCTTGCGAAGATCGGAATTGGTGCGGATGCCAGCGCCAACGATCTGCGTGCCGTGTCCGCCCAGACCTTCGCCGCGACCCCTGAGCTCATGCGCGGGACGTTCTTCGTCAAGGATCCTGCGTACAAGCCTGTCTCGACCATCGAAGCGCTGACTGCGGGCAACGAAACCGATGTGCCGGTGATGGTAGGATCGAACAGCGGAGAGCGCGGTTTCGTGGCCGCGCGCAAACTCGCCGAGATGACGGGCGACAGCGGCGCCCCCGCATGGCTCTATCGCTTCGCCCACACCCCGGCGTTTCGCACTGGCGAATGGGAGGACGGGCCGATCCATTCCGCCGAACTGATGTTTTCATTCGACACGATCGACAGTTCGAGCTGGGGCGGCAAGAACGCGGATGCCGTCGATCGCGCCTTGGCCCGGACGATGAACGGATGTTGGACGGCCTTCATGAAAATGCCGCCGGATGCGCGGTCGTTCACCTGTGCCGACGGGTTCGAATGGCAACCGTACGGTCCGGACGGCACTGCTGCCGAGTTCCGAAGCCCTGGCCCCGTACGGATGGATGCCCGCGCATTACCCGATGGACCGCCAGCGCAAGGCGGATGACCCCACAAAGAGAAAAAACCGAACAACTTCCTGGGAGGGAACGATGAAAAAGACTCTTTTGCTGGCGACGGCCCTCACCGCGCCGGCTTGCCTTGCAGTCCCCGCCTTTGCGCAGGATGCCACGCTCCCGTCCGAAACGCCGGTCGCCGCTCCGGTGGAGGAAATCGTCGTCACCGGGACGCTGATACGCGGCACTTCGGAAGAAGGCGTGTTGCCGGTCGATGTCTTTTCGACCGACGAGCTCAGCGAACGCGGCATCGACAGCCCGCTCGAATTCATCAAGAGCCTGCCCTCGGTCGGGATCGCGCTGGGCGACAGCAACCAGTACGCGGCCGGCGGCAGCCAGGGCGTCGGCTCGCTGAACCTCCGGGGTTTGGGGCGGGAGCGGACGCTGGTCCTGTTCAATAGCCAGCGTTTCTTTCCCGAGCCCGGCGACGGCGCGGTCGACACCAACCTCATCCCCATGTTCGCCCTGCAACGGGTCGAGGTCCTGAAGGACGGCGCGGCATCGACCTATGGCTCCGACGCCATCGCCGGTGTCGCCAATTTCATCACTCGCCGCAACCTCGACGGGGTCGAGCTGGCCGGCAACTGGCAGTTCGTCAACGGGTCGGACGACAATTACCAGGCCAGCATTCTGGTGGGAAAGACCTGGGGTTCGACCAACCTCATGTTCGGTGCCGGCTATCAACACCGGTCCGAACTGCCCGCCACCGAACGCGCGTTCACCCAGCTTCCTTACGAAGTGAACCCGTCGGGATGGTCTCCGTTGAACAACCCGGGCGTGTACCTTCCCCAAACCGCGACCGGCACCGCGCTCGGCATCGGCATCGACGGTCAAAACCTCGGGGCGTGTGACGCGCTGGGCGGTATCGTCGTGCCGATCTCCACGTTCAATTCCTGCCGGTTTTCCTACATTCCGTTCGTGAACCTGATCGAGAAGGAGGATCGCTATCAGGTCTTCGGGCAGCTTACGACGGACCTGTCGGATACTCTCCGGTTCCGCGCGGACGCGCTGTATTCCCGAACGGAACTGCCCGAGCTCGGCTATTCACCCAGTTACCCCGTGACCCAGAGCGTTCTCGGGCCCGGCACCAGTTCGCGGTTCATCGTGCCGCGCAGCAATCCCAACTTCCAGACTTTCATCAATCAGACGTTCGGAGCGGGGTCCGCGCCGGACCGCTTCTCTTCGCGCGCGGTGGTCGTGCTGTGGCGCCCCTTCGGCAGCAGTTCCAACCCGCTCGATCCGCGCGGTGCCGGCGAAGGCGGCGCTTTCAACGACGCCTGGCGCGTCTCCGCCGGCTTCGAGAAGGATTTCTCGCCTAATTTTCGCGCCTCCCTTAACGGCATGTTCCTGCGCAGCAGACGGGAAGCCTTCTCGTACGATTTCGTCAGCGACCGCTTGCAAAGAGCCTTGAACGGCTTCGGCGGGCCGAACTGCCAAAGCACCGTCGCCGGGGCGAACGGGTGCCAGTTCTACAACCCTTTCATCAGCCAGTCGCAAGGAAACCTTGCGCTCGGGCTCACGAATCCGGCGTATGTGCCCGGCAGCGAGAATTCACCCGAGCTGATAAACTGGGTCCGGCAACAGAACGGCGCGATCGGCATCGAGGAGCTATGGACGGTCGACCTCGTCTTCAGCGGCAACACCCAGCTTTTCGGCATGGATGTCGGCTACGCATTCGGCGGCCAGCACCGCGACAGCCACTTCACCAACCGCCCGATCAACCGCTTCAGCGATCCCGATGCCTATCCATGCGCGGTGGATGGCGATCGCAGTTGCCTGATCAGCCCGACCGACAACCTCGTACCGGTGGGCGCCTTCACGTTCCTCGGCCAGTACCCCACCGCGGACCTCAGCCAGGGCATCAACGCCCTTTTCGCGGAAGTCCAGGTCAACCCGTTCGATGCACTGGAACTGGTCGGCGCAATCCGGTTCGAGGATTATGGCGATCCGGTCGGGTCGACCATCAATCCCAAGCTGTCGGCGCGTCTCCAGGCGACCGACTTCCTCGCCCTGCGCGGGTCGATCGGCACGACGTTCCGTGGTCCATTGCCCGCAAACCTGTCACCAGGGGGCGCGAGCGCGGTTGCAGGCATCAACGCGATCAACAACGAATATCGCGCGACCGATTCAGGCGGCAATCCCGATCTCGATCCCGAAACCGCCCTCACTTACAACATCGGTGCGATCGTGACGGCCGGCGGCTTTACCGCAAGCGTCGATTTCTGGACGTACGAGTTCGACGGCCGATTTGCCGACCTTCCCTTCCAGGCTATCGCCAATGCGATCGCGCCGGGAACCTCGGGCACGCAGCTCGTCAATTGCGCCAGCCCATTCCTGCAGTACGTCACGCTCCAGGGGGGAGCCTGCACGCAGGGTACGACCATCGCGCGCGACATCGCCCGAATCCGCACGCAGACCGTGAATGGCCCCGATGTGACCACCCGCGGTCTCGACTTCTCGCTGACATACCGCAACCGGTTCGGGCCGGTGGACTTCAATCTCGGGGCGAATGCGACCTATGTGATGGACTACGACATCGGCGACTTCGAGTTCAACGGGCTGACATTCAGCGATGGCTATCAGGCGGCGGGCTTGTCGAACTTCGGCCGCGCTCCGGGTACGATTTCGAAATGGCGGGGTAATGCGTTCGCCAGCCTCGGTTTCGAACCGGTGACCCTCACCTACAACTTCAGCTACATCGACGGTGTGAAGGACAATCGCTGCTACCGCGACGACGGGACGGTCATCGATCCATGCGCGGTTACCGAGTTCGGCGGGACGAATTTCGGCAGAAAGATCGGCAGCTTCACGCAACATGATCTTCTGGCTTCGGTCGATGTCCGGCTCGGCGGGATAGACGCGACGATCACCGGCGGGGTCGAGAACATCTTCGACGAGGACCCGCCGGGCGCTCGCCTCGAGTACGGGTACGATCCGTATATCGGGTCCGCCCTCGGTCGCACCTTCAAGCTGGGAACGAAAGTCAGGTTCTGACGGGTCGACCGCCCCTGTCGGGTATTTCCGGCAGGGCCACGGACGGCGCTTCCGAGCGCAGCTTGGTGGCGATGAAGCATCGACAGGCTCGCTCGAATGCTGAGGCTGCATCCTACGGGGTGCTCTACGCGCCAACTGGCTACGGGAAGGCGCAATGGTGCAAGCCTTCGCGGCGAGAGCCGCGGCGAAGGGTGCGGCCCCAATTTTGACCGTAGGTGGTGCCGCTTACAGGACTCGAACCTGTGACCCCATCATTACGAAAGGCTTATTCGAATGCGTAAAAGACAATAAAGTTCAAGCGGTTAAGTCGAGAGACTTAACAATTTGCATCGGAAACCAGCCTCTGCCCAAATCGGTCGACTGCTGGGCATACCGTCGGTTCCTTTCTAACGCTCTTTGTTAGGAACGCGAAACAGCGAACGACCCGGCTCTCGCCCGGTCACCGCCTTCCCAAAAGCGAATGTTTACCCTTTTTGACTACGATGCTGGAATGCCCGTTCGCAAGCCCTTCCGCGCGGTCCCGATCACGCTTGGCAAGCGGTATCGACGCGAGGCAAAAGCAGCCGAGCGAAAGCGGGTTGCGAAGGTCCTTGCGGGTGCTGCGTTATGCGGTGCCATCCTCGGCACAGGCAGCCTTATTGTGATGCAGGGCGGCTTGCAGGCGACCAGCAACGTAGCGCGCCCAGCAGCTGTATCCTTAGGCCTCGAACGCGCCCGAGCTCCACAGGAAGGCGATTACTGGTCCGGTTGTGACGTCGCACGTGCGGCTGGCACTGCCCCAATATTCATCGGGGAGCCTGGGTATCGCGAGGGCCTGGACGGCGACAGCGACGGGATTGCCTGCGAACCCTACCGATTTTGATTCTTGGCGCCACTTCGATGCTCGCGGTGCCGTTCGAGATTGTTCCACCGGGGCTCTTCTTCTTCGATCAGTGCCTCCGCAATCCTGCGAATCTGACCAGGCGGCAGGTCGAGGAGAGCGATCTGCATTTCGATGGAAGCTCGATGTCGGTGGATCAGACGCCCAGCTTCGTGGTTTTGCCAGGTCCCGTTCGGCGCACAGTACGCTCTAAGTCGGGCTGCTAGCGACGTTTTGGTAGCCGACCCAAGGAACATCGTCTCCCCGTGCATCTGAGCGCGATAGAGGCCTCTACTACGACCCCAACCGACGAACTTCGCAGTCGTCCAGTTCGGGACGGGCTGCCAGCAGATTTGATCCTTCGCGTTGTTCATTGCTCAACTCCGGAAAAAAAATCCAATGAAGGAGAAGCCCCTCCCGACCCGCAGGCCGAGAGGGGGGGGAGAGGTTAGATTGCCATTTTAGCAGCGCCAGCTTCCACGGCTGCAAGAAGTGTGTCGTTAGCTAGGTGCGAGTAGCGCATGGTCGACTGATGATCGGCGTGACCCAGAATGCGGCCCACAGCGAACAAATCGATTCCCGCATTGATCATGAAGCTCGCTGCCGAGTGGCGGAGGTCATGAATGTGGAGTCCGTGCAGCCCTGCTGCCGCTCGGGCGGTTTCCCACGGATGCTTAATGTCCGTGTAGGGTCGCTTGCTCGACGGGTTGGGAAGTAACCACGGGCAGTTGTCGAAGCGCGGCAATTGCTCGATCACCTCGACGGCAGTCGTGCTGAGCGGCACATAACGCGACTTGCCTGTCTTCGACGTCGGAATGAACCAGGCCCGCCGATCAAGATCTACGTCCACCCACCGAGCATCAAGCAACTCGCGTTTCCGCGCACCGGTCAGCAGCAGAAGCCGAACGATGTTGTACAGTTGCGGATTGAGCGAAGCCTGAGTTGCCTTCAACAGGCGTGCGGCTTCCTCGGCAGTGAGAAAGCGATCACGCGCGTTGGCCACCTTCGGGCGCTGGATGCCCCGGACGGGGTTCGCCTTCACTCCCGGCGTTTGCCATCGAAGAGCAAGCTCGAACGAACGATTGAAGATCACGCGGATTTTCTCGACCGTAGCCGGAGCAAGGCCACGTGCACGAAGGTCTCCGAGCCACTTCGCGATGTCCGGCGTATGAATCTCGTCGAGGCGCTTCTTACCCCACTTCGGCCGAACGTGGACGCGAAGGACAGACTCGGTATTGCCGGGATTGCGTGAGTAGGTTCGCACGTACTCCAGATGTTGATCGGCGAGCGTAGCGTAGTTCGGGATCGCCTTTTTTTCGGCTTTCTGGCCGGCTGGATCGCCGCCAAGTGTCACCTCCGCCCGCCAGCGCTGGGCACGTTTCTTGGCTTGATCGAACGTCACATCGCCGAATCCGGCAATGCGACGCTGCCGCAGTTTCCCATACGCGTCCTGGTAGCGGAACGCGTAGCTGGAGGTGCCGCTCGCGTGGACTTCGAGCACAAAGCCCGTGACCGTGCGATCATAGTAGTCAGTGCGCTTACGGCCAGGGAGACACCGGGCGGTAAGGCAAAATGAGTGGTCGAGATGAACTCGTGGCATATGAATTTCCTTCGGAAAGGGCGATAAATGCCGAACCGCGGAGCGCCGCGTCGCCGCGGGCGGGGTCCAGGGACGGCGGGGATGGCCGAGCGGCCGTGAGCTTAAGAGAAAGCGGTTTTGACAAGCGTTGGAGTGGGTCGGGCACATGCTGCACACCGGCCCGCCGGAAGCCCGGCCCGCCAGAGGGACGCAACCCCGCCGGCGAGCTGGGAACCTGGCATCCTGGCGACCTAGCCGCCGTCCTCCTGCTTAACGTGAAGGCGATAAACCTTCGCCCCCCGCGCCTCCACGGAGTAGAACCATCGATGGTGGTAAGGGTCGTCGCCAGTGTACCGATCGAGCACGGCAAGTACCTGGCTGCGGCTAGCGCCCAACTCCGCACCAACTTTCCGGACCAGGGCCATCTTTTTGGCGCACCCGCCAGCGATCTCTGCGGAAATGCCTTCGATCAGGTCGATGTCGGAGCGGTAGCGCTGCCGCGCTTGCTGCTCTTCATACTCGTCAGTCGTGACCAGCCGCACGGACGCGTAGCGGGCCTCGTAGTTGAGGCTAGGGTCGTCGTCGTAACCGTAGGCCTCCTCGAAGTTCCGGCCACGGCGCTTGCGGAATTGAAATTGCACGAGTTTGAGCCCGTCGTCGGTACGATCTTCAAGGGGCACAAGGAGGCAGGCCGCGTCGAAATCTTCGACCACGTCAGAGGTTCCGCCGTATACCAGCTGACCGTCCGGCCCCTCGTTCTTCCGCGTGTGCGCCAAGGCTAGAAACGTCCCGCCTTTAAGCACGAAGCGTCGCACAACGTCACCGAAGGCAGCCGACCCCTTCTTGTCCATCAGATCGACAAATTTCTTTAGCGTGTCGACGATGATGACCACGTCGCCGCAATCATCTTCAGCTATGAGCGATGTGATGGACGCTGATAGTTTCCGAACGTCGAAGCCTTGCATGCCCGGCACAAGCGTATGGACACCGACCTCGGCAAGGATGGAGCGTTTCACATGCACGCCCTCCAAGCTGTCGTCCGCGTTTACATAGTAACACCGCTGAGGTACCACCCGCCCGGCCTCGACGGCCTCCGCGACCAGGTGCAGGGTCAGGAGCGTCTTACCGGAATTCGGCGGCGCGTAGATGACGGTCGCCTGGCCGGAAAGCACTACCAAACCGAGCAAGGGACGGCTCTTGACGGCCTCGTCGCCCAAGTCAGCATCGAGAATGCTGAACTCGTCGAGAAGGGTCCCCCCGACAACCTGCTGGGGCAGGTCACCGGGGGAACTTTCAACTTCGCTTACGCCATCGAGGGTGTCGAATTCCGCCAGATCTCCAGCGTTTTGAGGCCATTCGCCAAGCTGAAGATCGTCGCCTTGCGGAAGCGCGATCCGATCGCCGGAAAAGCGAACCTCGCCTGCCGCTTTGAAATGCGATCTGATGGCGTTGGCCGGTAATTCCGGATCGAGAGCGTAGAGGTAGAGACGATGATCACCGTCGAATTTGGCAAGAATATCGGGGACTGTGCCAATTGCCTGCAGCGCACGTCTAAGCGAAAGACCTGAGTCAGCACCGACACTTGTGAAAGCGATGGTGCCATCAGGAATATCCCCCCATAGCTTTCCATCGCTATCTTGACGCACATTCTTAAAACCGAACGCTGTCCAATAGCGCTCGGCCTCGCCCGGAGGCGATGTATTTCCGTTATTCATGGGGAAACCCCCTTCAAACTGACGCCCATCGTATGGGCTGTTTTAAAGGCGCTCCAGGCGCGTAGGTCAGTCAAAAGAGAAGTCGTAGATCGCCTACCCTGAGGATCGGCGCAGTAATGATATTGGCGTTTGGGTGCCGCTCGTCAAGTGCTGCAGGTTGCCAGGATTTCAGGTTCCCGGCCCTGCGACGTGCTCCGCGCAAGCGTTGGCCAGCGCCGATGTCCCCACCGCGGAACGCGAGATGAAGATAATGTAGGCGAAACCATCGTCGCCAACGGTGAAAAGCAGCTCGAACCAACGAGGATGGATTTCGAGCCAATCCCAAGCTGGCAGATAGTTCGGGTCACCATAGCTGGTGCCGTCGAGCAAGTTATCGAGCGGGCTGAACCCGAGTGCGGCAATCATCGTTTGCTTGGTGTCGCCACTCTCTGCGACCGCGAAAACTGTGAGGTCGATTAGTCCGCTTTCACGAGCGGTGACAAGATGCGCTTGAATAAGCGACCGTAACTTCGCGTCGGCCAGCGACCCGATGTCAGTGTGATCTACGATACGCATTACAATTCCCTTCAGGCATAAAAAATGCGCCCGAGGCGGGATGCCTGGACGCTGCGTTTGGTCTGGTTGTGAGGGCGGACTAGGAGCGGATCAGAACGATCCAGCCGAACCCGTCGTCGGACACGATGAACACCTCTTCGGTCCAGCCGGTGTGCTCCTCGCGGTACTCGTAGAGGTCGGGATCGAGGCCGAGGGCGGCCGGCGTTTCGCCGCTCTTGCCCACCGCAATCGCTGCGATGTCCTCAAACTCGTAGTCGGCCAGCCGTTCCAGGTGCGGTCGGATGATGGGCTCGGTCTCTCGGCCCAAGGGTGTGACGAGGAAGGCATCGACCTCCCGCGCTGTTCGCAGTGTGATCATCGTGCGGGCTCCAAAAAAAAAGGGCCCCGGATCGCTCCGGGCCCTCGATGGGTTGATGGTGTTGGTTGCTAGAAGGCCGCGATAACCTTCACGTCAGGTTGCCCCGCTATGCGAAGCGGTATCTCGAAGTACGTCTGTACGTTCTTCTTTGCCTGCGCCCTCGCTGCATCGACCATGCCCTTGCCCTGAGCCTGCTTGATGAGCGCCCTTCGCGCTTGGGCGTAGTTGAGCTTGCGGAGAGACTCGACCTGGTCGTCGCTATAGGTCAGGATGCCGCCGTTGATGGTCGTCGCGTTCTCAGGCTGAAAAGCGATTGCGCCCATCTCCAGCCGCGGCAGCTTCACCCTGACGATCTTCTGTGCCTCGTCGTAGTCAGCGTCGCCCAGCGACATTTTGGACAGGCCGAGGTGATACGTGACAACGGCCGGGACGATCAGCGTCTGGCTGCCTTTGAAGATCCACCACTTAGCGCGATCGACCTTCACGGTGGCGGTACCCTTGAAGGACCACACCACCAGCTTGTTCTCGGCCCTGAGGCTTTCGACCGTCGCCGAGAGGATCGTCTTTGTGTCGACCTGGAAGAAGCCGGTGTGCTCGACCTCGTTGTCGAGGAGCTCTCGTGGCGCGGCGTAGTATCCCGCGCCGAGCGCGATGGAGTGAGTGGCGATGATAAGGGGCATCTGTGAACGCATCGGAATTCCCTTCGGACAAAGAAAAGCCCCCGGAGGTCATCCGAGGGCTTGGTAGGGCGGCAGATTTTGCCGCTCCTTATAAGATGGCTCCATTTGCGCGCCGACTTAGTGCACACTTTCTCCGCCAGCTGACCGTTGCAACAGCTTGTGGATGCGCTCGATGATCGCCTGGAACGTGCGCACTCCCGCTACGTCACCCTCCGCCAGTAGTTCGTCGCATCGCATGGCCGCGATCACCGGAGCATCCTCTTGGTATCGGTTAACGTAGGCGTTCGCGCACGCCCAAAGTTCCCAATCGGTAGTCTTCCTAGCGAACGATTGCTCGTCGATATCCGGCTGCTTGCGCTTCGGCCTCTGTACAGAATATCTCCTCAGGTCGCGTAGCCTCGTAATACGGCATTCCTGGCAGATGGTAGATCCACTGGCCGCGGCGGTTGCGATTTCCCTTAATCGCACATCGCCCCATCACGGCCGGCGCAGCGGCGTTCGTCGAATCTCTCGCCGGAGGCGCACGATAGCCATGCATTTGTTCCACTAATTCAGCTCGAGTCCGCCGGTAATCTGCGGGCAGGAGAAACGTCGAATCCCAGATACCCAGCCGAGCAGTCTTTGCCCTCGTCTCGTCCGCGAGATAATCTTGGCTGTAGGCTTGAAAGGCGGTCGCCCATCCATAGGCAATGAGCGCGCGATTGAGCTCGACCCCGCCAGCTTCACAGACAGCGACCGTTCGCCCAAATTGATCAAAGCCACGACCGCGGCAAACGACCGTTTTGCCCTCTATCATGGAACGTAGTTTGCCGGTTGCAGCCTCACCGCAGGGCCACTCCCTGCCCTCCCGGCTGCAAGTCTGTCGGCCTTCAGGAGCGTCGATCCCAAAAAGTCGGATTGTCGTTTCGCCTACGCGAAGGGTGTCGCCGTCGACGACACCAGCCTGCCCCACAACCGTCTGCGCGCTGACCGGGCCAGCAAAGCAGACGGCTGCTAAAGCAACTGCAAAAATTGATCGCATGCAATAGGCTTACATTATTGCCCGAGGATTGCGGCCTTTTTCTTTTGAAACTCTTCGGCTGTAATAATTCCATCGTCGCGGAGTTTAGCGAACTTGGCGAGTTCGTCGGCCGGCGAAACGGACATCACCGCTTGGACCGGGGCCGGATCGGTCAACGGCGGCAGGTCGGGAAGGTCGGCGTCCGTGACCTGCGCCCGGAATTCGCGGGCGATAGTCATTTTGAGTGGCTTACCGCCTCTAACGATCTCGACCTCATATTGCTGGTTTTTGGCAGCTTTACGCATCCCATCGAGCAGATCGCCCCCGCTTTTGATTTTCTCCTTGGCCAGACGAACGAGGACATCGCCGTTCTGAAGGCCGGCTTTCTCAGCAGGCGATCCGGGTTGAATCGACGTCAGCGTTACCCCTTGATTGCGGCTCGTGGGTTCGAAGCCGGACCCTATGAAGGCGTGGTTGGGAAAGGTGGTACCGGGTGGGAAATGGGCCCCCAGGTTACCAAAAAAGTTCATGACGTTGTTATGGTAGTTCGCGGCAGTCATCTCTTCTGTTCGCACCTGGCCAAATGCCATTTGCGTTTCCATCCATCCAGTGGCCTGCACCCGGCTGCGCTGGCCCAATCCAGCAATGTTGAACCGGAGGAACTGCTTTGGCGGCGTCGAGTATTGATTACCCATCGCGAGGGCGGCAAGAACGGATTGCATCGTCGACATCCGCGCCTCGCACACGACCATCGTCGAGGTAGTGTTAACAAGTGTCCAGCCGACGTTTGCGCAGCCATTGGCGATCTTGTCGGAGGTTTCCGTCACACCTGTATCGAAAATGGCCTCGGTCCGTCCTGACGGCGTGACAGCATAAGGTTCGTCGGCATAAACAGGCGTGAGCGGAACGGTGGCAGCGAACGCCGCTAGAGTGATAACAAGCTTTTTCATGAGGACCCCCTGTAGTTCTCAGGCCCTCTATCGTGCGATGATGACTCTTTCGTCAACGACTTGTTTCGGTGTTCGGAACTGGTTTTAAGGCCCCAACTTGGTTCGCACGACTGACGTTTGATAGTTAATTGAGAGGTGAGGTCATCTGCAGCCAAATGCCCAGGACCACACTTCAGATCGCTCTGGGTCAAATTCTTACGGAGCCAGTCGCAGTTCCTTCACACAGATGCGCACGAGACGCACTTCTGGCGTCTCGAGCTTTTCTAGAGCAGTAGCGCCGAATGAAGCGATCTTATGTGTCGATCGGCTCCCGCGCCCTGTCGCATCTTTCTGACGCGGAACTGCTTGGACAGTTGGCGGCTGGCTTACCTTTTTCCCTGGAACCGACACAGCGGGCGGCTTGGGAGTTTCAAATCGAGCACCTCCGGCGCCTCGCCGAAGACCTTCCGCCAGCACATTTCTTTCTGGAGTTTCTCATCCCAAGGATGGGGAGGCGAGCAGACCTTATTGTCATCCTGGGAGGTCTCGTTTTCGTCATCGAATACAAGGTCGGCGCACGCACCTTTGACCGATCGAGCCTCGACCAAGTTTATGGCTACGGTCTGGACCTCAAACACTTTCACGAAACAAGCCACGGCGCGACCATCGTCCCAATCCTCGTGGCTACTCATGCCGATGCGACCGAGCAAAACGAACTGAGATGGGATGAGGGCAGCCTCGCTCGGCCATTAAGAGTGAACGCCAGAGGCCTAGCGCCAGCGATCAATTTTATCTGCCGTGTTTGGGGCGGGGATGACCTCGATCCCCATGAGTGGGCCGCGGGTCGGTATCGACCCACGCCTACAATCGTCGAGGCTGCTCAAACCCTCTATCGAGGGCACGATGTCGAGGAGATTTCCCGTTCGGAAGCCGGGGCAGAGAATCTCACGCAAACCGCCGATTACGTCGCGCAAGCCATTGAAGAGGCAAAACGCTCGGGTCAGAAAATCATCTGCTTCATCACCGGCGTTCCAGGCTCTGGAAAGACGCTCGCTGGTCTAAACCTCGCCACAGCACGGCAGCGGGCTCACAGCGACGAGCATGCGGTTTTCTTGTCGGGCAATGGGCCTCTGGTCGAAGTGCTACGAGAAGCGCTGGCCATCGATGCCGTCTCCCTAGCGCGAGCGGCTGGTCGTCAGACTTCCAAGGTGCAAGAAGACCGTCGAGCCGCGGCCTTCATCCAGAACATTCATCACTTTCGCGATGACGCTCTAACCTCAGACGCGGCGCCCGTAGAAAGGGTGGCGATCTTCGATGAGGCTCAGCGGGCCTGGGACGTCGCTCAGACTTCGAAATTCATGCAGCAGAAGAAGGGCCAACTTGGCTTTTCGATGTCCGAACCGGAGTTCCTGCTGAGCGTGATGGATCGACATGACGGCTGGTGCGCAATCGTGTGTCTCGTCGGCGGTGGCCAGGAGATCAACACGGGCGAAGCGGGGATCAGTGAATGGCTCAGAGCTCTAGACCGTTCCTTTCCTCACTGGCTCGCGTACGTGCCCCCGACCCTCGATCGCCAGCTCGTCTTAAGGAACGAAGTTCAGGCGCCAGCTCTGCACCTCGCCACCTCTCTCCGGTCCTTCCGTGCCGAGCGACTATCAGATTTCGTGGGAGCAGTGATCGAGGGGAATGCCGAGGCGGCGAGGGAGTTGGGCGAGACCCTCATCGACTTTCCTTTGATGCTCACGCGCGACATCGAAAAGGCTCGCGCCTGGCTGCGAAGCAAAGCCCGCGGCAACGAGCGCATTGGCCTGCTAGCTTCCTCTAACGCCGCTCGGTTGAAGCCGCATGGCATCTTCACGAAGGCCAAGATCGAACCAGCAAAATGGTTTCTTGCACCCTCGGATGACGTACGGTCATCCGATGCCCTGGAAGATGCCGCGACCGAGTTTGACGTGCAGGGCCTGGAGCTCGACTGGACTTGTGTTTGCTGGGACGCAAATTTCCGCCGAAACGACGACGGTTGGGAGAGCTTCCAGTTTAGAGGAACGCAGTGGCAGGCGGTCAACGACGTCGATCGTAAAACTTACATAGCAAACTCTTACCGCGTTTTGCTCACCCGTGCACGGCAGGGTATGGTAGTGTTCGTGCCAGAGGGTTCGAAGACAGACGGGACTAGGCGCGGGGAGTTCTACGACCTTATTTTCGACTTTCTGAGACACTGCGGCTTGTCAGAAGTCTGAGCCGAAGTTTGGCAGGTCCGCAAAGCGCCCTAATGTCGGCCATTCGGGACGGCGCGGTATCCGCCTGAAAGCCGCCGTACGTTCAGGCCAAGTTCGGAAACGATCAGTATCGCATCCGGCGAGCGATCTTCGCATCGTTGTCCTCCCACTCCGCTTCGCTCAGGTAGGACTTCTCAACGCCCCGTAAGATCGCCGCGACGCGCGGATGGGTATATTCCATCGCGTCAGCCCACCCTCGGTATTTTGCGGCCAGCTCACGTTCCTGAGCGCCGCCCTCGCCACGCCAGTGGACGCCACGCGCGTTGCGGAGCGCCACATGGAGTCCGCGTTCGATATGTTCGTTGGCAACTTGCTCTAGAGCGTCGCGCACAGCGAGTGTCGGCCACACGCCGTCTTCGGCGGCTGGAGCGGTCGAGAAGACCTTGCCGATCATTTGATCGCCGATGTCTTGGCGAGCGAGGCTTGCAATGGAGGCTCGCGCTTGTTCTACCCATGCGATCAGTGTCGATGCCTCCAAAACTCCGTCAGGCTTCGTTGGAACCAACTCGATCGCCTGCAACAGCTTGTAGCTGGCTGTAGCGCGATTGGACCGCAGCTCCTCATTGTCGAGCAGCAGTTCGGACGGGTCCACGCCATCATCATCCCGTTTGAATGCGAATGCAATCGCTTGCACGAGCATCTCAGGGTGCAGCGAGATCGCGCGCGAAAGGTTGCTCGGTTTACCATCGCCATGATCGAAGATGTCGATGTACGCGAACTCAAGTCCTGCCATCTCTTCGGTGGACATTTGGGCGCTTTTGTTCAGCACTTCGAACGCGTCACGAAGGTGATGCTGCTGCAGCATATAGGTTCCGGATGGCTCAGGTGATTTGGTCATGGCGAGGAGCAGGTCATAGACAAGCCGAGCGGGCAAATCCTTGAGATCAAAATGGGCCAAGAGAAATGCCGCGCGCGGGCGACCAACCGCCATCAGACGCGGTACAGCGATCTTGAGATCTTCGACATCACGGCTCCAATTCGGGATGACGGTGTTCCAATACGCATCGGCAATCGCCGCGCCGGACTCATCCACCAGCTTCCACGTCGCGCGATCAAACGGAGATAACGTCAAAAACTCTCCGACTTGATCCCTAGGCAGTAGATCGACGACCTGACGCAGAACTCGATCTGCGCTGTTCTGAACGGACGAAGCCAGCGCGCCTGACAAAAGAGAGGCTCGTGGGCCGGACAATTTTTGGCTAGCAGCCAGCTCCGTCAATGTTGATGCGAGCTTGTCCTCATCATCGATCACCTTCGCCAAAAACCAGCCTACATTGTGGCTGGCCTGACCCCGTTCAGCGAGCTGGAGCACGGCTTCAATTCCCCCATACGAGAACACTTCCTCTACGGCGGCTGTCCTCAGCTTCCCGATACGAGCCTCGCGCTTGGTGTAATCGAAATCCTCGTCTGAAAGCTCCTCAGACGATTCATCGACCCACGTTTGGCGAAACAGCCATTCGTGACGGAGGACCGGGTCGGTCGGTTGCAAATCGTCGTACAGCTTGCGCGCGCGATCGTCGGCCGTTGCGCCGGCGGACTTCCGGCGCTTCATCACCCGGTTGGTCAAAGCCGATGTGCGGATTTTTTCGCGGAGATCGGCCTTGTCGGCTTCGCTTGCCGTGGCAACCCAGCGTTCAGCCACATCCCAGACCTTGCTTCTGAGCTCGCCGTCGATCGCTTCGAGGCAACCAATCAGATCACCTATAGTCTCGCGCGTATGCGCGGGCCACGCGAGAGCAAGCTCGAATGCGAACAAGGCGAACTCGTTATCTTCACCTCGTGTAATCGGATTGCCGAGGCCGTGACCATCCGGCCGCCAACGCGGCTTGTGGCTGTAGTGACCGATGCGAGAATGCGCCGAGAATTGCTCGATACAGATGGGCCACGCCACCGCTGGATGCTTCACCACCAGCTTGGCGAGCGCAGCTTTGCGATGCTCCATCTTGGCCCCCGTCTGGGGCATCCACGACCGAAAAATCGAGGAGAGACTACCGCTAGGCTTGTTGACCAGGTTGTCGTCAATCACGCGCTCCGCCAGTCGGCCAAGCACCAGTACCGTCCGCATGAAGAATTCGTCGGTCCATGCCAGATTCTCCAATGCCCAAAGAAGACCTGTGCGGTGCGATCGGCCGAAGAGAATGTCGCCGATTGGCCTCATCAGTTCCAGCGTCACCGGCTCAGGCGTCGCCAGATCGGCTTCAATCAACGAGAGGAATGTTTCCGGTGCTGCCTCGGAATAAAGGGGCAAATTATCGACCTGAGACTCCAGCGCCTTCCGCGTAAGCGGCGTGAGAAGATCCCTGACCAATTTGCTCGCGTGCGCGGCCGTATCGAAGCTCAATCGGGCTTTGAATAACGCCGGGCCATACACGGCAAGCAGAACGAGCGTCTCCGCCAAGCCTTCACGGAGTGCCCCGGAAATCTCGCGGGTTTTACCGTAAATGCCCGCAGCCCATTGCTGCTCTTCCGGTAGATCGAGGGCTGGGTCATCTTCCGAAAGAACGAGTGCCGCCACATCAAAAAAGCGTCGCAAATCCGCTTCGGTAAAACGGCCTTGGATTGCGAAAAGGGCGTCGATTTTGGAGACGACGCCCCGGTATTGGCCCGCCGACCAGACGGGAGCGCTGTCCAGTGGCAAAAGGGCATTGAGACGCCGCTCAAGTTCGTCGAACGGCACGTCGCCAGAGATGATTTCCAGCATGGCGCGGTCGGTCTCGTTCGTCGCCTTCCAAGCGCCCGCAAGCACAAACGGAATCAGATTAGAGGCCGTTTGATCATCGGATGCCCAGTCAGGCGTTCGAACGGCTGGCAATTTTGAAAGTCGACGACGAAGGACAGTAGGCGATCGCCCAGACTCGCGACTGAGCTTGTCGATGCGATCTTTCTCCAGACCCATCGCTTCCAGCGCCTTGTTGAACGATTCATAGCTGAGCGTTTCCAGCGTGATGTCGGGGTCCGACGTGGTTGCATTGCGCGGATAGATGATGATCGACGGCATAGATGCGCGAAACGGTGCGAACTCCTTCTCAACGTCGCGGGATTGGATAACTGGGATGAAGTTGGCGAGCGGGCTGGCCAGTTTGCTAAGTGTGCCTGGCTCGCGGAACACGATGATGCGGTCGCGGTATGCCCCTAGTTCTGGATCGCTGGTGGCAAACGCGGCGCTCAGGAAGGCAACAGCTTCATCTTTCGAATCCGCGGAAATGACGACGGGCTGAAACGGCTCTGCGGTCATCATGCGGACCAGCGTGGACCGGAAGCTATTTACCGCGTCGGCAAACAGAAGAGGATTAAGTGGTGGGTCGCAGTCTGCCCCCCAGAGTAGATTGGCAGCGTCCAGCGAGATCGCGCCGCTCGCGTCTTGACGCGTCTCATGGGCGAACCACGTTTGGCCCGCGATCGACTGCTCCAGCCACTCTTCAAGGTTGCTCGAATCGTAAACGCGAACATCTTTCCAGAGACCTTTCGCCTTGTGGGCTTTGACCCACGCTTCCTTCCCCGCCCAAGGCCGTGGCGTGACGAACACGAACGTCATCTCGCTCCGCTGTTTCGGCGGGATGGCTTTCACGCTTTTGGTGAAATCGCCATCGGCCTTGCCTTTGATGTCTTCGGTAACGCCAAACTCCCAACCGGAATGGCCCGATGGAACCCAAGGTGTCGCCTGCGTTGCCGTAACCTCTCCATCCCAACCAGAGCGCTCGCTATCGTCATTGCCGGGGAACTCGACCTTGGTCAGGCCGACCCCAGTCGAGTTCACCAACGTTCTGATGAACACAGCCAGCCGTTGGCGAGGGGTGACGCCCGTCGTCGCCCACCGGGTGATGTCGGCACCCTTAATCTGCAAAAAGGGCGGCACATAAGACTTGGTAATCGCCGCCGAGCGGGCTGTGGTTTTGGCAGCGTCCCACGCGCTTTGGACATCAAGTAAAGTGCGGGCAGACACGCCGAAAGCTCGTTCTAATCGAGCCGCCATCTCGGTTGAGAGATCCGCTTTCCCGTTGAGAAAGTTTGAGAGCGTTGGACGGCTGACATCGATCAGCTTGGCCGCTGTGGTGACGTTGGTGCCAACGGGAATGATGTTTGTTCGGACATATTCGCCCGGATGGATAGGTTCGTTTTTCATACGTGTAGTGTATCACGCTACACCACGCATATCAATGGTAATGTAGTGCGACGCGCTACACGCTACACGCTACATCAAGATCTAGGTTAACGTCATTTCCAATCCTTTTCGACACCAACGCCCAGACCGTCTGAAGTTTGGGTTTGCCGGCTCTCACGCTGAAAATGCGCTGACTGCTGACGGTCAAGTCTCGCCGTCAACTGAGAATAGGATGGTGTCCGATCCGCTCGTTCAAGTGCCGTAACCTGTCAGTCCGCAACCGGCCCATTGCCAGCCGTCCAACTTCTTCGCGTGAATGTAGGTTAACCGTGGGATGTCGTGCGGAAGTGATCTGCAAACTGCCCCACAGGCCTTGAAGCTCAATGAGTTCGTATCTTTGGGGATATCGACTGTATGTCAAAGTGGGCACTACGTGGGCAGGCCTAATTTCCTACTCAAAGCGCCCCAAACAGGACCCAAGCAGCGCTCTCAGCCGAAAGGCCGTTGCGCCCAACCCGCCGGATTTGTTTGTTGAAAGGCTGGTGCCGCTTACAGGACTCGAACCTGTGACCCCATCATTACGAATGATGTGCTCTACCAACTGAGCTAAAGCGGCATTCCGGCGGCCTCATATCGACAGAGCAGCGGGGCTGCAATCCGTCGCGAACCGCAAAAGAATGGAGGCCCGAGCCGGAATCGAACCGGCGTGCAAGGATTTGCAGTCCTCTGCGTAACCACTCCGCCATCGGGCCTCGTTCCCCCGGCGGCGCGTGTCCGCAAGGGGAAGCGGCCCCCTAGCCGGTCGGCGCACGCCATGCAATCGTGCAAAAGCTTGCCGTTTGCCATGCGGCCGGCGCTCGCTAAGGCAGGGCCATGCGATTCTCCGAACTCGTCGCGGCAGTGCCCGCGGACAGCCGCCCGGTCACCATTCCCGGCGCCGACCGCTGGATGCAGGGGCGCACGCTGTTCGGCGGCGCGTCGGCGGCGCTCGCGCTCGAGGGTATCCGCAAGGCGATGCCGGACCTGCCCCCGTTCCGCGCCGCGCAGGTCGGCTTCGTCGCGCCCGTGGGCGCGAACCTCGTGTTCTCGGTCGAGATGGTCCGGCAGGGCCGCAACGTCACCCAGGTACGATGCGACATCGCAAGCGACGACAAGCTCGCGCTGACTGCGCTGATGCTGTTCGGCGAGAGCCGCGAGCCCAACGCCGTCCACCCCGCCGGTAAGGCCGATCCCTGGCCCGGCGCGCCCGAAGAGAACGAAGACGTGGGGATGAACAATCCCAACTTCTTCACCAGCAACATGGAAATCCGCCGCGCGCAGGACGAGACGGGGAAAGGCGTACCGATCGTGCGCCGATGGGTGCGGCTGAAAGATCGTGAAGGGCTCGATCCCGTGACGCAGGCGATCGTGCTGGGGGATGCCTTGCCGCCGGGGTCGATGCGCGTAATGCAGCGGCAGGGTCCGCTTTCCAGCATCAACTGGAGCTTCAACCTGCTCGATCCCGAAGCGCGCACGCGCGACGGCTGGTTCATGGCCGAGGCGGCGAGCGACCATGCGGACCACGGTTATTCCAGCGAACGCCTGCGCCTATGGAACGCCGACGGCGAACAGGTGCTGGCGGGCATGCAGGCGGCAGCGATCTTCGGCTAACTAGACGTCCTCGTACGCCGCCTTGCGCTTCTGCATGCCGGCCATGACCGCTTCCATCTGATTCTTCGAGCCGAGCAGAGGGTGCTGTTCGAGGCTCTCATCCATCAGCAGGTCGTCGGTCGACTTGTCGGCCATCGCGTTGATCAGTCGCTTGGCCCCGCGCATCGCGTGGGGGTTGCGGTCGGCGATAGTGGCGGCGATCTCGGTCGCCCGGGCGTGAGGGTCCGCCTCCACATAGGTCGCGAGCCCAATCGCGTGCGCTTCCTCGCCGGAGAACTCGCGGTTGGTGTAGGTCAGCTCGCGCAGGACATCGTCGCGCACCAGGCCGCGCCACAGCGCGATGCCGCCCATGTCGGGGACGAGGCCCCACTTCATTTCCATCACCGCCATGCGGGTATCGGGCGCGACCACCCGGATGTCGGCACCGCTGGCGATCTGCAGCCCGCCGCCGAAGCAGACACCGTGGACGGCCGCGACGACGGGAACCGGCAACTTGCGCCACTGCATCGCGACCTGCTGCGCGCGGTTGGCGTTCCCGTAGGTCCGCTCGGTGAGCGGCGGTTCCTGGCTGCGGTCGCGGCCGCCGCCGAAGCTGGCAAGGTCGAGCCCCGCGCAGAACGCGCGGCCCTCACCCGATAGAACGACGGCGCGCAGTCCCTTCATGTCATGGAGCGCTTGGCCTGCTTCGATCAGGCGGTCGAACATCTCGCCGTCGAGCGCGTTCATCTTCTCCGCGCGGGTCAGGCGAACCTGCGCCACGCCGTCTTCGCCCAGTTCGATCCGCACCCGGTCGTTTTCGCGCATCTGCATCGCCCGTATCCTCGCCACGTTTCCCGCATCGTCGCGCAAGCGGGCGGGCTTGTCTAGGTGGCGCCGGTCGCCCCGCCGAAGCCCTTGCGGGTCATCGTGCCCCAGCTCTGCTGCTTGCGGACGAACTGCCACCAGCCCTGCAGCCGCCAGAAGTTCGACAGCTGGCGATAGCCGAAGTTCTCGATCACCGCGATCAGCGCGAGGATCGCGAGTTCGCGGGCGCGCGGAAAGCGGCGGAGTTGCACCTCCTCGAGGATCAGCGTTGCCGCCGATACGAAGATGCCGAACGTGAAGGTCGCGGCGAGAAAGGCGAGCAGCCACGGCCACGCTAACAGCTTCAGCGCCCAAAGCAGGGGGATGAGCAGGTAGCCCAACACCTCGACCAGCGGGCCGACCACGTCGACCAACAGGATCTGGAAGAACCCGACAATGCCGATCCGGCCGTAGCGCGGGTTGAGGCACATCGTCTTGTGCCGGACGAAGCATTCGAGCGAGCCGCGCTGCCACCGGCTGCGCTGGCGGCCGAGGACCCTCGCGTCTTCCGGGCATTCGGTCCAGCAGACCGGCTCGGCGATGAACTCGATCCGGTAGTCGAGCTTGAGATCGCGCATGTGGCGGTGAAGCTTGAGGACGAGATCCATGTCCTCGCCCACCGTGCCGTGGCTGTAGCCGCCGACCTCCACCACGCGTTGCCGGCGGAACAGCCCGAACGCTCCCGAAATCACCGTCAAGACCTGCATCCTGCCGAGTGCCAGGCGGGCCATCAGGAACGCGCGCAGGTATTCCATGATCTGGACGAGCGCGAAGAAGTTGGTCGGCAGGCGCACATGGGTCACGCGCCCGCTGTCGATCGTGCAGCCGTTGGCGATGCGGATCGTGCCGCCGGCGGCCACGGTCAGTTCGGGCTCGTCGATGAACGGGCGCACCACGCGCAGGAGGGCATCGGATTCGAGGATGGAGTCGGCGTCGATCGCACAGACGAGGCTGGCGCGGCAAGCGTTGATGCCCGCGTTGAGCGCGTCCGACTTGCCGCCGTTTTCCTTGTCGATGACCAGCAGGCGCGGCTGGCGGGGGCTGGCGTAGAACCCGCGGATGGGCTGGTGGGTCACGCCGCTGTCGATGAACCTGTCGACCTTCTCGAGGCCGAACTCGGCGATGACCCGGGCCAGCGTGCCGTCCTTCGATCCGTCGTTGATCAGCAGCACCTCGAAATCGGGATATTGCAGCGCGAGAAGCGAACGGACGCTTTCGACGACCGTCAGCTCCTCGTTGTAAGCGGGCGCCAGCACGGCGATCGGCGGCGCCTGGTCCGAATAGCGGCGCCACAAGGTCGCCCCGCGCGGCACCGGCGGGCGGTTTGACAGCGCGAATGCGGCAAACACGAGCTGGACGATGTAGAAGGCGATCTGAGCGAGGCCGGTGAAGATCACGACCGCGGCGATCCACTGCGCCCCGTCGAGCATCCACTGCTTCGCCCATTCGGCGTATTCGAAACTCACGCCAGCCCCCGCTCGGCCAACGTCTGCTTCGCGGCTTCGCGCGCCAGGTCGCTGCCGTCCTCGAGGGCATAGTGCAGCGCGTTCCTGCCCGACCGGCCGAGATGGGACAGCGCCTCCCCCGCCCGGAAACGGACCCACCACTCCGGGTCGCCAAGCAGCTCGCCCAGCTTGTCGCACGCAGCCACCATGCCCGACTTGCCGGCAGCTTCCGCTGCGGCAGCACGGGCCTGCCACCAGGGGCTGTCGAGCCCGCGCCGGATCGCCGCATGGCCGCCGGGATGCCCGATGCGCCCCAATGCGCGATAGATGCGCGGCTGCAACGCGCTGTCCTCGGTCGCGGCGTCGGCCATCCATGCGACGAGGGGGGCGTGCTCGACCCGGCCGCTGGCCGCGAGCGCGTCGGTCGCGGCAAGCTTGGCGGAATCGGGCAGCGCGGGGTCGTAGAGCATGGCCTCCACCCCTTCCGGATCGCTTTCGACCAGATCGCGCATGAGCGAAACGACCAGCAGCGAGCGTTCGGTGGTGCCCAACCCCAGCTTGCGGACGAGTTCGGCGGCCGGAGGCGCCACTTGGTTCTGCGCCAGCGCCAGTGCGGCGCCGAGCCGGACGTCGGGGTTGCGGTCGTCGAGCATGGCGGTCACCGCGTCTGCCTCGCCCGGAAACATGGCGAGCGCTTCGGATGCCATCAGGCGATCCTGCGGCGTTCGGCTCTTGAGACGTTTGCGCAGGACCTCGACCACGCCCAACCGCTCGGCGTTGGCGAGGAGCGCCTCGCGATCGGAGCCGCGCACGAGTTCGGTCAATTCGATCGTCAGGCGAACCGCTTCGGTGCGGGCCAGGGCGCTGTCGGGCCGGCCGATGTCGCCGCCTTCGAGAAGCAAACGCGACAGCCGCCGGCGTTCCTCCGCCCGGCGGTCCGTCCGGGCACCGGAGATTGCACGGCCGATCAGCAGCGCCAGCAGCGCAAGCAACGCCACTCCGCACAGCGCGAGGCTGAAGTTCCACAGGGCGACGAGCGTGGTCAGAACGCCGCCTTCACGCCTACGCGAACTTCGGTGCGTTCCGCCCCGCCCTGCCGCCACTCGTGCGACAGCCCGCCGGTGAGTGCGAACGTGTCGGCCAGCGGCATTTCTCCGCCGCCGAAGAGCGAAGTGACCCGCGTCACGATGCCGAGATCGGTGTCCGGGCCGTTGGCGATGCCCGCGTAGATGCGGGCGCGATCGCGCGGCGCGTAGTCGACGCGGCCGAGCGCGCCGAGCTGCAACGGTCCGCCATCGGCCACTGTCCCGATGCCGCGCAGCGTAGCCCACGCCTTACCGCCGGCGAAATACTGGACGATGCCCGGATTGATGGTGACGACCTCCTGCAAGGGGAAGCGCTGCCAGCTCGCATCGAACGTCAGCACGGTCGGGTTCGCGCTGGGCTTGAGCCGGTAGTCGATGCCCGCCCCCGCCTCCAGTTCGGGCCGGAAGTCCGCGTTCGGCGTGCCGCCCGCGAATGCACGCAGCCACACGTTGCGCGATGGGTGCAGGCCAACCCGGCCGACGAGCTCGACGTCCTCGCGCCCGAACCGTTCGTACCAGCTTGCCCGGCCGCCGATGCGCGTGTGTGTGGAAACGGACGTTTCCCCGTCGAGCGTGACTTCCCGCCAGTCGCGGGCGCTGCCGGTCAGGTCGCTCCAGGCGCCTTCGAGAGCAAGCGTGGCCGGTGCGCGATCGGTATCGGCCGCCTGCGCTCTCGCAAGCCCGTCGCGCGCGTCGGCGTAATCCGGGGCTATGGCCAGCGTTGCGCGGAAGTCTGCCTGTGCCCCGCGCCGGTCGCCCCGGGCAAGCCGCGCGTAGCCACGCTGAACAAGCGCGTCGGCATCGGCCGGATGCGCCGCGATCCAGCGGTCCAGCAGTGCCTCGGCACGGACCGGATCCCCGGCCTGACGCGCGGCGACCCCGGCTTCGTAGTCGTTCTGTTGCTGCGCGAGACCCGGCGAGGCGATCGCAGCCGTGCCGAGGGCGAAGGCGCCCAGAAGCGCCTTCACGCGCGCACCGCGAGCATGCGGGCGAGGCGGATCATGAGTTCTTCGGGCATGAAAGGTTTCACCAGGTAATCGTTCGCGCCCAGTTCCAGCGCACCGACGACATCCTTCTCGCCGCGCCGGGCGGTGAGCATGATGACGGGAATGTCCTTTGTCGCGGGGTCGGCCCGCATCCGGCGAAGGACTTCGAACCCGTCATGCACCGGCATCATGGCATCGAGCACCACGGCGTCGGGTTTTTCGTCGGCCGCGAGCGCTTCCAGGGCCTCGCGCCCGTCGTTTGCCGACACGGTACGGTAGCCACGCGCCGACAAGCGGAACTCGAGCAGTTCGACGAGCAACGGCTCATCATCGGCGATCAGGATCAGGCGTTCGGCGGTCATACCGGTTTCATACGTTCTCAATCGGGAAGAAGCGGTTAAGCATATCGCATGACAACCCACTAGCGGGGCGGTTCATCGCTGCAGCCCCCGTTGCCGGCTCACCATTCGCCCACATTGGGCATCGAAACCCATGGTTCGGCTGGCGCCAACCGCTCGCCCTGTTGCAAAAGCTCGATCGAGATCCCGTCGGGCGAGCGAACGAACGCCATGTGCCCGTCGCGCGGGGGCCGATTGATCGTCACGCCCCCGTCCGCCAGGCGCTGGCACGTCGCATAAATGTCTTCGACCCGGTACGCGAGATGCCCGAAGTTGCGGCCGCCGGTGTAGTCCTCCGCCGGCGAGCCGTCTTGCGGTGGCCAGTTGTAGGTCAGCTCGACTTCGGCCTGCGCACGCTCGCCCTCCCCCGCCAGATCTTCGTCGGCGGCTAGGAATATAAGCGTGAACCGCCCTGCCTCCACGTCGAAGCGCCGCGTTTCCTTGAGACCGAGCAATTCGAAAAAGCGCAGGCTGGCGTCCGGGTCGGTGACGCGGAGCATGGTGTGGAGGTAGTGCATCGGGGCAGTCCTGATTGAGGAGGGTTTGAGGAACCAATCCTCGCCCATCGGCAGCGTTCCAGCGGGGGAGGACGAATACGGGCCGAGTGAGTCCTTCGTGCCGGCCCTGCCGAGCGAATGGAACGGGGTTTGATCGCACAATGGTTCGTAGTTCGGACGGCTACGAAGCCTTTCCAGAACGCACAAAGGCCCGTCACTCGAAAAGAGCGACGGGCCTTTGTAGGTTACTGGTTGCGGGGGTTGGATTTGAACCAACGACCTTCAGGTTATGAGCCTGACGAGCTACCGGACTGCTCCACCCCGCGGCACCGTACGATTTGTCCGCCCCGGCGTGCCGAGAACAGACGAAAAAGCCGCCGCGCGGTTTGCACCGGCAGCGGCTTTCTGAAATCGTGAATGGGTTATCCCGCTATCGCTGGCTGCAATGCCTGGCGACGACCTACTCTTCCAACGCTTGAGCGTTAGTACCATCGGCGCAGTCCGGTTTCACGGCCGAGTTCGAGATGGGATCGGGTGGGTCACGGACGCTATAGCCACCAAGCAATGGAGCCAGCGAAAGGGGTTTAATCGATGCATGTTGTATGATGAGCGTCTGGCTGTGAAATCCTCCAGACAAGCCCGCAGGCCTGTCGTTGATGGTGGAATTCCCAAGCATGAACAGAACTATTAGGACCGGTTAGCTCCATGCATTACTGCACTTCCACACCCGGCCTATCAACGTCGTGGTCTACGACGGTTCGATGATTGCTTATCTTGAGGGAGGCTTCCCGCTTAGATGCTTTCAGCGGTTATCCCGTCCGTACATAGCTACCCTGCTGCACCGTTGGCACGATGACAGGTACACCAGAGGTACGTTCACCCCGGTCCTCTCGTACTAGGGGCAACTCCTCTCAACAATCGACGCCCACGGCAGATAGGGACCAAACTGTCTCGCGACGTTCTGAACCCAGCTCACGTACCACTTTAATTGGCGAACAGCCAAACCCTTGGGACCTTCTCCAGCCCCAGGATGTGATGAGCCGACATCGAGGTGCCAAACGATTCCGTCGATATGAGCTCTTGGGAATCATCAGCCTGTTATCCCCGGCGTACCTTTTATCCGTTGAGCGATGGCCCTTCCACGAGGGACCACCGGATCACTATGACCGACTTTCGTCTCTGCTCGACTCGTCAGTCTCGCAGTCAGGCAGGCTTATGCCATTGCACTCTTGCAGACGGTTTCCAACCGTCCTGAGCCTACCATCGCGCGCCTCCGTTACTCTTTAGGAGGCGACCGCCCCAGTCAAACTACCCGCCACAGAGGGTCCCAACACCGGCTAACGGTGCGTGGTTAGACATCAGAAAACAGCAGGGTGGTATTTCACCTATGGCTCCACATCGGCTGGCGCCAATGCTTCAAAGCCTCCCACCTATGCTACACAACTCTTTCCTAATGCCACTCTGAAGCTGCAGTAAAGGTGCACGGGGTCTTTCCGTCTAACCGCGGGTACTCCGCATCTTCACGGAGAATTCAATTTCGCTGAGCATATCCTGGAGACAGTGGGGAAGTCGTTACGCCATTCGTGCAGGTCGGAACTTACCCGACAAGGAATTTCGCTACCTTAGGACCGTTATAGTTACGGCCGCCGTTTACTCGGGCTTCAATTCGGAGCTTGCACTCCTCCTCTTAACCTTCGAGCACCGGGCAGGCGTCAGACCCTATACGTCGTCTTGAAGCCGACTTAGCAGAGTCCTGTGTTTTTGCTAAACAGTCGCTACCCCCTGGCCTGTGCCCCCCACCAGTGCTTGCGCATAGATGGGGCCTCCTTCTTCCGAAGGTACGGAGGCAATTTGCCGAGTTCCTTCAGGATACTTCTCTCAAGCGCCTTGGTATACTCTACCTGACCACCTGTGTCGGTTTCGGGTACGGTCTATATGGAGAGGCTATTTCCTGGAACCACTTGGCTGCCCGACCAATCCAATAAGGCCAGACAACTTCCATGATCCGTCACACATCTCCAGGCCCACGAATATTCACGTGGTTCCCATCGACTACCCCCTTCGGGCTCGTCTTAGGGGCCGGCTAACCCTGCTCCGATTAGCGTTGAGCAGGAACCCTTGGTCTTTCGGCGACAGGGCATCTCACCCTGTTTGTCGCTACTCATGTCAGCATTCGCACTTCCGATACGTCCACCGTCGGTTACCCTTCGGCTTCACTCGCTTACGGAACGCTCCGCTACCGCTCAGATCAAAGATCTGAACCCTAAGCTTCGGTGCATCACTTTAGCCCCGATACATCTTCGCCGCAGGAACCCTTATTTAGACCAGTGAGCTGTTACGCTTTCTTTAAAGGATGGCTGCTTCTAAGCCAACCTCCTGGTTGTTTTGGGATTCCCACATGCTTTCCCACTTAGTGATGACTTGGGGACCTTAGCTGTAGGTTAGGGCTGTTTCCCTTTTGACGACGGACCTTAGCACCCGCCGTCTGTCTGCCGGATAAGACTCGATGGTATTCGGAGTTTGGTTAGGTTTGGTACAGCTCGCGCCGCCCTAGCCCATCCAGTGCTCTACCCCCATCGGCATACGTCCGACGCTCTACCTCAATAGATTTCGCGGAGAACCAGCTATTTCCCGGCTTGATTGGCCTTTCACCCCTAAACACAGCTCATCCGAGAATTTTTCAACATTCACCGGTTCGGTCCTCCAGTGCGAGTTACCGCACCTTCAACCTGGCCATGCCTAGATCGCCGGGGTTCGGGTCTAATGCATCATACTCAGTCGCCCTATTCAGACTCGCTTTCGCTGCGCCTACACCTATCGGCTTAAGCTTGCATGATACACTAAGTCACTGACCCATTATGCAAGAGGTACGCGGTCACTCCCTAAAGAAGCTCCCACTGCTTGTAAGCATTCGGTTTCAGGTACTGTTTCACTCCCCTAATCGGGGTGCTTTTCACCTTTCCCTCACGGTACTTGTTCGCTATCGGTCACATACGAGTATTTAGGCTTGGAGGGTGGTCCCCCCATGTTCAGACAGGATTTCACGTGTCCCGCCCTACTCGAGTCCTTCAACATCACTTTCGCGTACGGGGCTGTCACCCGCTATGGCCACTCTTTCCAAAGTGTTCCGCTAGTTGAATTGAAGGCACTGGCCTGGTCCCGGTTCGCTCGCCACTACTACGGGAATCTCTGTTGATGTCTTTTCCTCCGGGTACTGAGATGTTTCAGTTCCCCGGGTTCGCTTCACCAAACCTATGTATTCGGTTCGGTGATACCCTATCCACCTCTTACCGATCCAGCCGAAGCTAAACCGATAGGAAATGGTGAGGGTGGGTTTCCCCATTCGGAAATCGCCGGATCAAAGTTTGCTCACAACTCCCCGACGCTTATCGCAGCGTGCCACGTCCTTCATCGCCTGTATGTGCCAAGGCATCCACCAAATGCTCTTACCTCACGCTTGAGAATCCACACCATCAACGACAGGCCTGCATAATGCCTGACGCCTCACGATGGCGCGGAGGATAATCTCAGCCAGATATTACATCTGTAAAGTGTCGCATAAACCGCACGTCCGTAGACCTGCGGCGTCATGCGCCACGGCATCGATTAAAAACCCATTCACAATGTCAAAGACGCGGGCGGCAGATCCACCCACTACCGGCCGAAGCCGGATAGCTTTTCGTTTCATCCTGGAAATCTTGGTCAAGCCGCTGGTGGAGCCTATCGGGATCGAACCGATGACCCCCTGCTTGCAAAGCAGGTGCTCTCCCAGCTGAGCTAAGGCCCCATGAGCGACAAGAGTGGTGGGCCTGGGAGGATTCGAACCTCCGACCTCACCCTTATCAGGGGTGCGCTCTAACCAACTGAGCTACAGGCCCACACAGCACCCGATCGGCCAATAGGCCGCGAGGGGCGTGAGCCGGCTCAGGCGTCACACGCGAAGAAACCCCGCGGTGATTTTCCAGTGATGAAAGGACATGAGGACGACGGCAGTGTTCTTTGGAAAGGACGAAG